>NZ_JBKVQF010000015.1:0-92536 GCF_046969025.1 Waltera sp.
TATACCTTGCCAAGGGCTACGGGGATTTGATAGCATTTCTTTACTAACTTTCCATCTATCTTCAGCCAGTCTCTACCCACCCTGCATGGCAAAAACAACACCTTCACCCCAGCGGCCTCGGCTTCCGCCAGAGCGGTACCAAATTCCGGCTGCATTTCCACATAAGGACGTACTTCCGTCACTCCTTCCATCTGAATCACAAAGGCAACCACACATTCATATCCTTCCTGTCTCGCTGCGGCCAGTTCCCGCAGATGCTTCACCCCACGCTCCGTGGGTGCATCGGGAAAATAGCCGATGCCGTTGATCTCCAGAGTACAGCCTTTCACTTCCATGAATATTTTGTGCTCCCCTTTTTCCAGATAGAAATCAATGCGGGAATTTCCATAGGTATACTCCGGTCTGATCACATCATAGTCCTGCGCCTCCAGCCATTCCTTCACGACCTTATTCGATGCCTGACTGTCAATGTTGATCCAACCGATCCTGTCTTTATAAACAGCCACCAGGTCATACAATGTCTTTCTTGCCGGATTATCCGACTGTTCCAGACGCACCGCTGCCCCGGGGAGCAAAAGTTCCCTGCATCTTCCGGTATTTTTCACATGCACCGTCTCCGCTTTCCCTGCAATCTCCACATGGGCAATAAACCGGTTGGGACGGTCAATGAATTTTCCCTCTACGATCTTTCCATACTTCATGTAAAATTTCCTATCCTTAACTCTATCCGCTCCCCGACTTTCGACACTGCTTTACGCCCCCAATTGCCAAGACTCTGCGGCATTTTCCGAGGTCTCCCGCGACCGTCCGCCACATGCTCATTCTATCCGCACTCGCCGTTCCGCATAGACTTCACTAGCAGCGGCACCTCGAACAACAGCATCACGATCCATCCGACCATATTGGCCCAGGCCAGGCTGGCAAATTCCATCTGTAACAGGCGGATCATTACAAATACTGCCACAACTCTGCCGAACATATTCATAAATGTGCTGTACAATGTCACTTTCAGATCACCAATACCACGGAAGAATCCCTGCACACCATTGGTCAATCCCGGCAGAATATACATCCAGGAGATCAGATGCAGATAACTGATGCCCAGAGATACCACCTGTGCATCCCCGTCCTCGGCGAACAATGTCATGATCTGCGGAGCCAGTCCCCAGATTACACAGAACAATCCGACGGAATAGACCAGTTCGATCAAAAGACCTGTCTGGAATCCCTTCTTCATCCGCTCCTTATGCCCTGCACCCTTGTTCTGTGCCAGAAAAGTCGTCATGGCATGTCCGATATTCTGCTGTGGTGTATAGGCAAAATCATCCACTCGGTTCACCGCGGTAAATGCCGCCATGACCGCAACACCCTGCGTATTGACCACAGACTGTATGATCAGTTTTCCCAGCTGCAGACATACCTGCTGCATGGCACTGGTACTGCCGTAGCTGACTGTCTTACCCAGCAGGCTCTTATCGAATACCCACCACTTTTTCCCAAGGCATAACAGTGGAATCTTTTTCTTGATATAAATGCCGCACAGCAGGCAGCACAGACCCTCGCTGCACACTGTGGCAATGGCACTTCCCGCCACGCCCCATCGTAATACCACCACGAAGAACAGATCTCCGAAAATGTTTAAAAAAGCACTGGTTACTAGAAAATACAACGGTGTCTTACTGTCTCCCAGCGCCCGCATGGTGTTCGCCAGGAAATTATAGATAAATGTAAATATCAGTCCCAGGAAAATGATCCGAAGATATACCGCGGCTTCCGGAATCGCAGTCTCCGGCACCCGGATCAGCCGAAGCACCGGTGTCGCAAGCAGCAGCATGAGCAATGAAAATACCACAGAGAATCCACAACCTGCCAGCATGGTGGTGCTGATCTGCTTCGACAGAGTATCATAATCCTTCGCTCCGTACTGGGAGCTCATCAACACACTGGCTCCCATGCACATCCCGCTGATCAACAGGATCGCTATATTCATAATCGGTGTGGAAGTTCCCACTGCTGCCAGTGCCTGCTCTCCCACATATTTTCCTACGATCACGGAGTCCGCAGCGTTGTAGGTCAGCTGAAACAGATTACCCAGTACCAATGGAATTGTGAAGGATACTAAGGGAAGCAATATCTTCCCCCGGGTCATGTCATGTTTCTCTATCGTACTCATTGCTTTATTGTCCTTTCACTGTCATTTTCTTCGGTAATTGTCTTTCCTTCTTTTTAAGAATTCCATCCTCTTCTGAGGCCGCCTCTGTACTGTCCTGCACTGCTTCATTGCCGCTGACGGATGGTGCGCTTTCCTGTTTTGCGCTCTCCAGGCTGTTCTGTTTCTGCCCATCCGCACTGTTCCCGGATGCTGCCTGCTGTCCGCTGTCTGTCGAAGCAGAGTCTGTCATTTCAGCCATATTGGCACTATCCTCCGCAGCCTCACCCTCCGGCATAGCAGCCTCCGCTTCCGCCATTGCCGCAGCCGACTGGATCTCGTTCTCTGCTCCTGCTGTATCCCCCGACCGGGCAGCATCCACCGCCTCTTCCTGGATCTCCTGATCCTCAGTGATACCGTAGGCCATCTGTGGTGCTGCCGTATCCGCATTGCCGGTACTGTCTGCCATTTTAGTACTGCTCATTGTCATATACAATACTCCCGCTACCACGAAACACAGGCAGGCTGCCGCAATGCGGGTCACATAGCGCATCGGGAACTTATGTACCCTTCCCGAATTTCTGATCTGTCCGCTTCGAAGCAACAGATCCTCATCCACTCCGGACATCGCCCGGAACAGTTTTTCTTCTTTTAAATTCACATCTTGATTATTGTTCTTATTACAATCGCTCATATCCTTCATCACCGCTTTCGTCTCTTTCTCCGTCTATAAGACGATTCCCTGTTGTTCCAGATATTTTTGCAGTTTTTTTCTGGTCCGGAACAGCGATGTCTTCACCGTATTCAGATTCATTCCATAACGCCCGGCGATCTCCGCATATTCCTCTACGAACCAGTATCTGCGTAGGAATACATTGCACTCCTGTTCCGAAAGTGTATGCAGGAACGCATTGATGCTCCGCTCCAGTTCCGCCGCTTCCACGGCTTCTTCTGTGTTATGCGCCGCCGGAATGCACTCTGCCAGTTCATCCAGTGTCGTATCCATAATACCATTCCCACGTTTCTGTGCATTTTTCGCCTTCCATCTATCAAACGACAAGTTCCGGGTAATAGTTCCCAGAAACAGCTCCAGACGATTCGGTTTTTTCGGTGGAATCGCATTCCAAGCCCGCATCCAGGTATCATTCAGACATTCTTCGGTATCTTCTCTGTCATGCAGGATATGATAAGCAATACTATAGCAGTATTTTCCGTAGCTCTTTTGTGTCTCTGCGATGGCCTGTTCGTCCCTCGCCCAATACAGTTCCAATATTGCGGTATCCTCCATTGGCTGTCTCCTTTCCAAAAAGGGCACTGCCACAGTTTTTTCTGTAACAGTGCCCCTCTTCATTTCTCCATTTGCTCCGTTCCATCTTATCCGAGCTGGAATTTCTTCGCATTTGCATTCAGTGAACCCGCAATTTCATTCAGCTGTGTGGTAGCCTGTCGGCAATCCTCCACGATCTCCGCCAGCTGATCCATGGTAGCTGCGGTCTCTTCGGTGCTTGCCGCATTGTTCTGGGAGATCTCGGTAAGTCCGTCGATCTTCTCCACCACATCCGTCTTATAATTCTCAATATGATCCAGCTCGCCGGAGATCACATTGATCTCACCGACTACCTTCTGAACCTCCTGGTTCAGGGTGCTGAAGACATTCAGCGTGGTACCCAGCTTCTCGTTCTGCTGATGGATCTCACCTACCACACCGTTCATGATCTGAACGCTCTGGTTGGAATTGCTGATCAGGTTCTCCACGATGCTGCGGATCTTGTCTGCGGATTCCCTGGACTGGTCTGCCAGACCACGGATCTCTTCCGCTACGACTGCAAAGCCTCTGCCCATCTCACCGGCTCTCGCTGCCTCAATACTGGCATTTAATGACAGCAGGTTGGTCTGGTTCGCAATACCTGCGATGATATCGGTAGCTGCCTGAATCGCCTGTGCGGACTCGTTGGTGATATTGGTCTGCTCCTGCACCTGATCCACCGACTGCTGTGTATGCGAGCTGATCTCCAACAGTTCCTTCAGGGTGCTGTCCACGGTAGCATTGCTCTCCTTCATGTTGGCAGCACTGCTGCTCAAAGCATTAACACTGTCTGCCGTACGGCCCAGTGCATTGCTCATCTCGTTCATGCTTTCGCTGACTTTCTGGGTATCCGCCGCCTGTGTGGTAGCTCCCTGGGCAATCTCATTCACAGCTGTATTTACAGAAGAAATGGACTGTCCGATGCTGTCAAAATTGCTGGTGAACGTTCCCGTAAACTCATTCATATCCAGCATGGAATTGTGAATATCCCTGATAATTCCGGAAAAGCCGTTCACTACAGAGTATACAGCCCGTGCGCTCTTACCTACTTCATCACTGCGGTTTAACAGCTTATCGGGAACCTTGAAGTTCAATTTACCCTCTGCGATCTGATCCAGATTACCTACTACACCCAGTAGTGCTTTGGAGATCATGCCTACTACAATAAAGGTGGAGACACAGAATGCTGCCACAAGGATCAGAATCGCTATTGCTCTTCCTGTTACAATCCCTTTGTAAAGCGCATTCACTTCCCTTACCGGCATACAGGCAGCCAGAATACCCACAACCGTGCCGTCGGTATTCTTCAAAGGTGCCAGATATGCATAGCATCCGGTATCCCCCAGCTTCAGGGAATTGGAAAAATAGCTTTCTCCACCCAGTACCTTGGAAGCCACTTTTTCACTCAGAGTGATGGTACCTCCGGTCAGATTGGTCACAGCCAGATCACTGCCCCAGAACAGTGCCACATCCACACCGGCATTCTGTTTCAAAGCATCGAGTACCTGTTTATTGTCCGTAAGATTCAGTTCCCCTTTATAAAGTGCTCCGTTCTCGTATGAAAAGTCTCCGGGAGCGGAATTGTTCAGGCTCATTTCCAGTGCATATTCCGTCGCTGCCAGCTCATGCTTCATCATCGCGTCGGAAATTCTGTCCCCTGCGGAATTCAATGCCAGGATGGCAATGACTGCGATCGCTATAAGCGGTACCAGTACGATCGCCAGAATCTTGACTACCATGTTAGCTCCCTTTTTCTCCTTCAGGCGCTTAGCTTCATCAATACCTGTCCCATTTTCCCCTTTGATCTGTTCTTTGCTTACCTCTTCTGTCATAAATAAAGCAACCTCCTTTGTACCTTTAACGGTTCATGCATAATAGAATTATACCGCACAGTTAATAAAAAAGCTATTCTTTTTCTGCAATCAGATCCTTGATCACTTCGCCTGCGAGAATCAAGCCCGCTACAGACGGTACAAATGAAATACTGCCGGGGATGGCTCTTCTGTCCGTGCATTTATGAGTGGTACCCGGAGGGCAGACACAGCCTGTCTTGCAGCTGTTTTCCATATTTTCCAGCGGCTTCACCGGGCTTTCCGTAGAATACACCACCTTCAGCTTCTTCACACCGCGCTTTTTGAGTTCTCTGCGCATGACCTTCGCCAAAGGGCACATGGTAGTCTTGTAGATATCCGCCACATGGAACTGCGTGGGGTCTAATTTGTTGCCGGCTCCCATACAGCTGATAACGGGAACTCCCGCCTCCTTCGCCCGCATGATGATCTCCAGCTTGGCAGTCACGGTATCCACCGCATCCACCACGTAATCATACTGGGTAAAATCAAACTGGTCTGCCGTCTCCGGGAGATAAAAACATTTGTGTACTGTAACCTGTGCCTCCGGGTTGATGGAGTGTACACGTTCCTCCATGACATCTACCTTGTATTTGCCGATGGTCTTCCTGGTAGCGATGATCTGACGGTTAATATTCGTCAGACAGACCTTATCGTCATCGATCAGATCAAAGGCTCCTACACCACTGCGGGCCAGAGCCTCCACCACATAACCGCCGACACCGCCGATGCCGAAGACAGCAACTCTTGCGCCGTACAGGCGCTGCATGGCTTCCTTGCCGATCAATAATTCTGTTCTGGAAAATTCATTTAACATAATTCACTGTTCCTACCAATCTACTGGGAATACTCTCGAAAGAGTATACCACATCTTTACAGATTGTCATAGAGTCCCTGAATAAAATTTTTCACCTGCACGTTATTTTCCGGTATGGTGTCCTCCAGAGTGGCATGGATAAAGGGCTTGCGCTCCTTCATAAACTTCAGTACAGAAGTATAATCCATCTGTCCCAGACCGCAGCCTACAGAACGAAGCTTCCCGTCCTCGGGAATAAAGTCTTTCAGATGTACCATAGCCACATCTTCACCCAGCAGATCGATTGCTTCATCCACGATAGCCACCTGATCCTTGTAATTGCAGTAATCCAACAGGTTCACCGGATCCAGGATGATCTGAAGGTTGGGAGAATTGATCTCATCCAGCACTCTTCTCGCTCTGGCAGGATTATAGACAATATGCTTCCATACCGGTTCGATGGCCATGACAACGCCCATCTGCTCCGCGTATTTTACTACCGGGCGTAAGTTGGTGATAAAGGTCTGTAATGCTTCTTCTCCGTGGCATTCCGGTACCGCGGTATAGGTCTCGTTGGGAGCACCGGTCTCAGTTCCCACGACACCGCAGCCCAGCCAGGAAGCAAAACGGATATGTGCCATATAACGGTGGGTAATTTTCGCAAGCTGCTCCGGGTTGGGGTTTGCCAGGTTCAAATAGCATCCTAATACCGCAACATCCACCTGATTTTTTGCGAATACATTTTTCATGTACATGGCAAGTCCCGGGGTCAGCGCCTCATCCGTGGTGGGAAACTCGCTGATCACCTTGCCCGGAGCCAGATGTCCGCAGGCAAAGCCCAGCTCATGTACATTGGCAATACGCTCCTCAAAAGGAAGCTTTTTCGTATCATGTAAACGGATTCCTAACTGCATATTTTCCTCCATTCCGAACACGGCTCCTGGGCCGTATTCTCTTCTGCTTATCTCTATTATAGCGTGAGCTCACGAATTCCGTGCTATCGCACTCTACATCCTGCTTCGCAGCTATCATGATCAGCTTCGCCGTTCGCCGAGAGTGAGCAAGCTCCCTCTGGCTCTCTTGCGCTCATTATTTCGTGATTTCATCACTCAATCACTTCGCCGTTCGCCGAGAGTGAGCAAGCTCCCTCTGGCTCTCTTGCGCTCATTATATCAACGTCTGATCAGTTCATCCACACCTTCCAGTTCGTAAGCTTCTCCGACCTGTCCTTCAATCTTCACATTGTCCAGTGTCAGTTTTGCTACATTTCTGGCAAACATTCCGCGCTTGCTGCTCTTCTCCACGCCGTCAGACATGGCTGGGACATCACACTTGGCATCTTCAGCGTAGCTGATGGAAATGTCCTTCATGTAGATTTCCTCGATCTTCTGCTCGGGAAGTCCGTCGAAGAACGCAGCTGCCACATGGCAGTTCGTACATTCCATGTTTTCAAATACCATCTTTTTCACCTGCGGTGTTCTGTCATCCACAGGGTAAACATCTCTGGACTGGACATAAGTGGTCTTGCCGTCGGGATCACAGAAATAGAAGCAGTTGACCACCAGCGGTGTCATCACATGGTCCAGCGTCAGATTTCGGAAAATGATATTGCTGAGAATTGCATCTTTTCCTCTGCCGCGACGGGTCTTGATACGCAGACCTCTGTCTGTATGACGGAAAACACAGTCTTCCACCGTCAGATTTACCACGCCGCCTGCCATTTCACTTCCCAGAGTTACGGCACCGTGGCCGTTCTCCATAAGGCACTGACGGATATGGATATTCTCGGAAGGAGTCTTATGCTTTTTGCCCATGTAGATCTTACCGCTCTTGACTGCAATACAGTCATCTCCCAGGGAAAAACGCACACCCAGGATCTCCACATTTTTGCAGGATTCCGGATCCAGTCCGTCGGTGTTGGGGGAATCGCTGGGATTCTGCACGGTGACACCGATGAATTTCAGGTCATTGCTGAAATAGGGATGCAGGGTCCAGGAAGGGGAATTGCAGAAGGTCACACCCTGCAAAGTCACATTTTTACATCCGCTGATGAAAAACAGTCTGGGACGGAATGCAATATTCATAACCTTCGGATCCTTCCACCAGTTTTCTTTGGAAGCATTGCCGTTGATCTTACCCTGCCCATAGATCACCACATCCTCTGCACCGATACCACAGATAATGCCGGAGAACATAGGTAAAGGATTGCCCTCCCAGGTGCCCAGATTGTACTCGTCGGTCTCATCATAGCTCTGCAGCATTCCGGGGAACGTAGGGAATTTCTCTCTGTCGGTAAAGGCCTTCAGCTCCGCACCCTCTGCCAGCTCGATCCGGATATGGCTCTTTAAGAACAGGCTGGTTATGCGGTAGATTCCCGCCGGGAAATACACTCTGCTGTTCACCGGACATGCCATGATGGCAGCCTGAATAAAGTGGGTATCGTCATGTTCCCCGTCACCCTTGGCACCGAATCTGGTCACATCCAGAGTCACGTACTCATAATCCGTCTTGAAAGATACTTCGCCCTGCTTTTCTCCGTTCACATAAGCTTCCACCACATATTTCTGATCCGGCTTAAGGCTAAACAGGGAAGTTATAGTCTTCTCTGTGGTCAGTGACGGCTCACCGTTTACCCGCAGCTCCACGGGCTGTTTTGTAAAATATCTGCCGCCGTCTGCGATCTCTATGGTCGCACTGCGGGCAGTATGCATAATATGTCTGATTTCCATGCGCTGTTTCCTCTCGTTCTCTACCTAATGCACTCCTGATATTTTTCCGCTAACAATAAATGCTCCGCACATGCCTTCTGTACGGCATCGCAGAATACCTTTTCCGATGTGGCATCCATGGCAAACCTATTTTCCTTTGCATCATAATACTGCTCCAGCATACGCTTTACCGCACTGCGGAAATTGTCCAGAAGCTCTCTGTAATTCTCGTAGATCTCCGGGCTGATCTGCTCTACGGTATGAAGCATGACTGCGGTATAAGCTGCACCGTTTTCAGCACTGAATTCACTTTCTGCATGCTTTTTCAGCACACGCATCTGTGCCATGATATCCGGATAGCCTTCTTTTTTATTCTCCGTGGTCTCATAGGCCGCATAGACGGGATACACCAGATCCGCCGCCTGATAAATGTTGCCCAGACCTGCACTCTGCTGCACGGCTGCCAGGTCGAAAATGCCTTCCTCCGTACGGGGAAGTGCCTTGATTTCCTGAATTGTCATAGTTCCTCCTATATAACAAAGGCGTTCTCCTGCACGTTTATTGTAACAAAAGAACGCCGTTTTGTGTATGATCTTTTACAGAGTTACACCCTGCTTGAAAATAGCCATATCATGGAAGCCTGCTGCCTCGCTGCATACCTGCCTGCCGGAAGCGGTCTCCACTACCAGATCAAACAAAGCCTTAGTCTCCTCTTCCATGGTCTTATCCTCTACCAGTACGCCGGCATTGAAATCGATCCAGTTGGACTTTTTGCCTGCCAGACGGGAGTTGGTAGCGATCTTCATGGTAGGAACCGGAGATGCGAAAGGAGTTCCACGTCCTGTGGTAAACAGTACGATATGTGCTCCTGCGGCTGCCAGTGCGGTAGCTGCTACCAGATCGTTGCCCGGTGCGGACAAAAGGTTCAGTCCCGGAGTCTTCACCGTATCACCATACTGCAATACACCCCTGACCAGGGCACTTCCGGACTTCTGGGTACATCCCAGAGACTTGTCCTCCAGAGTGGAGATACCACCCTTTTTGTTGCCCGGAGAAGGATTCTCGTAAATAGTCTGATTGTGACTCTTGAAATAATTCTTGAAGTCATTGATCAGATCTACGGTCTGATGGAACAGTTCCTCGTTGGCACAACGGTTCATCAGAATGGTCTCTGCACCGAACATCTCGGGAACCTCGGTCAGGATGGTGGTACCGCCCTTAGAGATCAGCAGGTCGGAGAAACGTCCTACCAGAGGGTTGGCGGTAATACCGGACAGTCCGTCACTGCCGCCGCACTTCATACCGATGACCAGCTTGCTTACGCTGATGGGCTCTCTCTCGAACTTGGAAGCATAATCAATCAGGCCCTTGATCACCTCTACGGAATCTGCGATTTCATCCTCGTGCTCCTGACATACCAGGAATTTCACACGGTTCTCATCATAATCGCCAATGTAAGGCTTTAATACATCAATGTTGCTGTTCTCACAGCCCAGTCCCAGTACCAGAACACCACCTGCATTGGGATGATTAATCAGGTCTGCCAGAATCTTACGGGTATGCTCCTGGTCATCACCCATCTGGGAACAACCATAGGGATGAGGGAATGCGATAACCTCTTCCACACTGCCCTTAACGAATGCATTGGCCTGCTTTGCAATGGCGGTTGCCACGTTGTTGACACAGCCAACGGTGGGGATGACCCAGATCTCGTTACGAACACCTACTTTGCCGTCCGGACGGTTGAAGCCCATAAAAGTCACATCTTCCGTCTTCTTCTCCTCTACCGGAGTGGGGTTGTAGGTGTACTCCAGCAGATCGCCCAGAGCGGTCTTTACATTATGAGTATGGATCCAGCTGCCCTCTGCGATGTTCTCCTTGGCATTACCGATACGGTAACCGTATTTGATGACCTCGCCGCCTTCGGGAATATCAAAAATAGCCATCTTATGTCCTGCGGGGATCTCCTCTCTGGCGGTAACGGTCTTCTGACCGTCACCTACAGAGACTGTGATCTTCTCACCGGCAGGAATCGTATTTAATGCTACGACTACATTATCATTGTCATTAATTTTTAAGAAATCTTGCATAATGCTGCCCTCATGCCATTTGCCTTAATATCATCCAGGTATGCTACAACTGCATCGGTCAGTCCGGGAACCTTGTTCAGATCCTGGCCGAAGAAGTCTTCATTACCAAGGAAGGAAGTTACGAAAGTCTTGGTGTCCTTCTCACAATTTGCTGCGAAGAACTCCAGAACTGCTTTGTCATCCATGATGTTGTATTCCTGACCGTCTCTATGACCGATCAGAGCCTTATCGCGGATCTCGGTGCCATGGTAGAATGCCATCAGTGCTGCGATGGAGAAGGTCAGATGAGCGGGAAGCTTACCGGTCTTCTCAACATAACCTAACAGGCTGGGCATACATCTTGCTCTCCACTTGGATACGGAGTTCAGGGAGATAGCAAGCAGTGCATGATCTACATAAGGATTGTCGAAACGGTTTACAACCTCACCTGCAAACTGCTTCAGTTCCTCCTCAGGCAGAGACAGGGTAGGGATTACTTCGTCATAAATGGTCTTCAGCATGAAGTTACGGATATCGTCATCATGCATGGACTGTCTTACGATGTCGTTGCCGCACAGGTAAGAAGCCAGTACGAAAGAGGTATGCGCACCGTTCAGGATACGAACCTTTCTCTGCTTATAAGGCTTCTGATTGTCAGTGAAGATAACAGGAAGTCCTGCATCGGGAAGAGGGAATTCCTTGCTGATGTCCTTAGCGGATTCGATAACCCACAGAGCAAACGGCTCACCGGTTACCATGATGTGGTCTTCGTAACCCAGCTTCTCCCATTCTTCCTTCTCGGTAGCACGGGGATAACCGGTAATGATACGGTCTACCAGAGTAGAGGTGAATACACATGCCTCATCTACCCACTTTTTGAACTCATCGCCCAGTCCCCACAGCTCGATCAGCTGCATTACGCACTTCTTCAGCATAATACCGTTGTCATCGATCAGCTCTACGGGAAGCATTACTAGGCCCTTGCTCATATCACCCTTGAAGGTCTCGAATCTGTGATATAAGAACTTGGTCAGCTTGCCGGGGAAAGTCTTGGGAGGCTCTAATTCAAACTTATCGGTATCATCATATACGATACCTGCCTCGGTGGTGTTGGATACTACGAAACGTAAGGTATCGATCTCGGCAAGTCCCATGTACTTGTCATATTCATTATAAGTGTCTACAGCATCTGCAACACTGGTTACGATTCTATTAATAATCTTGGCTTCACCGTTCACATTACCGCGAAGGGATACAGTATACTGGCAGTCCTGCTTGTGGAACATATCCAGGTTACCGAACTCGATGGGTTTGATCAGAACGATGTCTCCATCGAACTTGCCCTGCTCGTTAGCGATGTCGATCATGTAATCTACGAATCCACGTAAGAAATTACCCTCGCCGAACTGTACCACCTTGATAGGTCTTTCCTTTTTACCGGTCTTTGCCTTGTTTAAGATATCCATTTTGTCCTCCATTCTACGCTTAGCGTATCCTATCTGCACCGTCTTACGGCACTCTATTACCTGCACTTACTTTCCCCGGCACGCCTTACGAACGAATCTGTTACACCGCCCGGGGCATTGTCTTTGGTCTGAATTGTAGGAAGTTTATGTAAGTACTTTCATGATTCATTTTACTTCAAAAAAATGGTTTCGTCAATCACCAAAAAAAGAAAGTTTTATTTTCGTGAAACTACCGATTTTATCAGCAATATTTCGCTTTGATAAATTTTTGGCATATGAGAAGTTGAAAAAGTATCTTGAAAAAAGAGAAGTCTTTCGTTATAATTCAGATATAGCTTTTTTATGTAACTACTTACATTTTTCTTACATATCTTTTTACACACTGTTACATAGAAGCAGAGAGGAAGCCACAGATGACAATTTACGATATTTCTGAAAAGGCCGGTGTCTCTATTGCTACTGTTTCCCGCGTACTCAACGGAAGCAACAATGTAAGCGAGAAAACCAAGAAAAAAGTGCTGGATGTGATCAACCAGTACGAGTACACTCCCAACGCATTCGCCAGGGGATTAGGTCTCAACACCATGAAGACCATCGGTATCATGTGTGCCGACAGTTCGGATCCGTACCTTGCCAAAGCGATCTACTATATTGAGCAGAAGCTTCGGGCCAACGGTTACGACAGCATCCTGTGCTGTACCGGTTATGATCTGGATACCAAAGCAAGTTCCATGAACCTTCTGATCACGAAAAAAGTGGACGGCATTATATTAGTAGGTTCCAACTTTATCTACGAGAAGGAAGATGACAACAAATACATCCTCGACGCTGCCGGACAGGTGCCTGTGATGCTGTTGAATGCAGCCATGGACGCTCCCAATGTTTACAGCATCGTATCGGATGATTTTACTTCCATGTATGATGCCACCATGGAAATGATCCGTTCCGGAGTGGAAGACATCCTGTACTTCTACAACTCCACTTCTTACAGTGGTAAGAAAAAGCTGGCCGGTTACCGTGCCGCCATGGAGGAAAAAGGACTTCTGACCAACGGAAGCTTCCTGCAGCTCTATCAGGGATCTCATGAAGATATTCCCGCTATGGCAGACCAGCTGCTGAAGCTGCATGCAAAGGGAATCACCTTCCACGGTGTCATTGCTGCTGACGATTCTCTGGCACTGGGTGCTCTGAAATACGCCCGTGAAATGAAGCTGCGGATTCCGGAGGATCTGGCTATCATCGGTTATAATAATTCCATGCTGGTGAACTGCTGCGATCCGGAGCTGACCAGTATCGACAATAAGCTGGAAACACTCTGCCAGCATCTGATCACAACGCTGATGGGCGTTCTGGGCGGAAGCGAGATGCCGAAGAAGACTGTATTCTCCGGTGAACTGGTAAAACGCGGTACCACAAAGTAGCTTGTGGGCACATATAGGCATTTGTTTATGACAGCACGGGGGAGCTGCAAATCACCCCTTTTCTATATTTATCACTATAGTCGCCGGATCCCTACCGGATCTGACTCATATGAACATGGAGGATTTTTAAAATGAAAGCATTTATGGACAAGGACTTTCTGTTAGAGACCGAGACCGCCAAAAAGCTGTTCCACGACTACGCAGAAAAAACACCGATTCTGGACTACCATTGCCATATCAATCCCAAGGAGATTGCTGAGGATCGTCAGTTCGACAACATCACTCAGGTATGGCTGGGCGGCGATCACTACAAGTGGCGTTTCATGCGTTCTTGCGGTGTGGACGAAAAGTACATCACCGGTGACGCTTCCGATTACGAGAAGTTCTGCAAATGGGCTGAGTGCCTGGGCAAGGCTATCGGCAACCCCCTGTTCCACTGGAGCCATCTGGAACTACAGAGATACTTCGGTTACAATGGCGTTCTGAACAAAAACACCGCTGACGAAGTATGGAACCTGTGCAACGAAAAACTGCAGCAGCCTTCCATGAGCGTTCGTAATCTGATCAAGCAGAGCAATGTTACCCTGATCTGCACCACCGATGATCCTATTGATTCTCTGGAGTGGCACAAGAAGCTGGCTGCAGATGATACTTTCGATGTAAAGGTTCTGCCCGCATGGAGACCTGACAAAGCTATGAACATCGAGAAGCCCGATTATCTGGATTATCTGGAGAAGCTGGCTGCTGCTGCAGGCATGACCGAGATCAACTCCTTCGCAAGCTTAAAGGAAGCTCTGAAGAACCGTATGGCATTCTTCGCATCCATGGGTTGTAACGTATCTGACCATGCTCTGGAGTATGTAATGTACTATCCCGCTTCCGACGATGAGCTGGAAGAGATCTTCTTAAAGAGACTGAACAAAATGGTTCTGACCAAGGAAGAGGAACTGAAGTTCAAGACCGCATTCATGCTGTTCGTAGGCAAGGAATATCACAAGCTTGACTGGGCTATGCAGCTGCATTACGGTTGTAAGCGCGACAACAATACTCTGATGTTCGAGAAGCTGGGTCCCGATACCGGTTACGACTGCATCAACAACTACGCTCCTTCCGCACAGATGGCTGACTTCCTGAACGCTCTGATCGTAACCGACGAGCTGCCCAGAACTGTCATCTACAGCCTGAACCCCAACGACAACCAAGCCATCGGTACCATCCTCGGATGCTTTCAGGATTCCACCGCTGTTGCCAAGATCCAGCAGGGTTCCGCTTGGTGGTTCAACGATCACAAGACCGGTATGCAGGATCAGATGATCTCCCTGGCTAACCTGGGCAACCTGTCCGGATTCGTTGGAATGCTGACCGATTCCAGAAGCTTCCTGTCCTACACCCGACACGAGTACTTCCGTCGTATCCTGTGCAACCTGATCGGTAACTGGGTAGAGAGTGGTGAATTCCCTGCAGATTACGATACTCTGTCCGAGATCGTAACCGATATCTCCTACAACAACGCTAAGAGATATTTCAAGTTCCCTCTGGCATAAAATTATAAGAATAGTGCAATCCCCCGGCTGGTTATTTGGCCGGGGGTTTTTATGTAAATAGAAAGTTAGTTAAATACATTGGCAAAATCCACGAACTCCCGGAGCATGCGATACACATGTCTCGATGTAAGGTCTCCGGATGTGAATTTTCTACGAAAAGTGATGAGTAGTTCTCGTCATGACGGGGCCGCCTACAGTCGACATCCATGTCGACAATCGGCTGACGCGGACATCGTGTCCGCTTTCCCCCTGCCTTTCAGCACTTTTCTAGAAAATATCAACATCCTCCGACAAACATCTTCGACATGGCACCGCATACGCCGGGAGTTCTGCGTTTTGGAAAGCTTTCAAAAAAACCAGTAGCCCCGGCTGGGTATAAGAATAAGCAGTGCCGTAAGCAGACGTCGGTACCATAGCGTCCCAAGGGACGCATTGCGGTCGTATTGTGACCGCTTATGTACCGCTACGCTCTGCGACAGGAGCGCATCGTACTAAAGTACGAGCGTGCCGCGTTTCTTATACCTTGCCAAGGGCTACGGGGATTTGATAGCATTTCTTTACTAACTTTCCAGTTAATTACCGTTTGATATCGCCGTCTTCGGCATCCTCTTCTGTGGTAATGGCAAAAGCGATATTGGTGGCATGGTCTGCTACTCTCTCCAGTCCGGATACGATATCGGAGAAGATCATGCCGGCTTCGGGAGAACACTCTCCCTTGGTCAGACGCTCTACATGTTTCTTCTGCAGTTCGCGTTCCTTCTCGTCTACCTGATCCTCCAGAGTAACGATCTCCTGCATATGGGATTCATCGCTCTTGGCGAACATTTCTACAGCATAACGGATGATCTTGTTGACCATTTCCAACATATCTCCCAGTTCCTTCTGGGCTTCCTTACTGATGGAAACGCCTTCTTCCTTACGCTGTCTGGCAGCATCCGCCACGTTCTCCGCATGGTCACCGATACGCTCGATATCGTTCACCACATGGAACAGGGCACCCAGACTGTTCAAGTCTTCGATGGGCAGCGTGGTCTGGTTGATCTTCACCAGATAATCCGTGATGGCATGATTCAGGAAGTTGATATTTTTCTCTACCTCGTAGACCTCCTCGATGTCCTCTTCATCCAACGTGATCAGGGCATTCATGGCACGGTTTAAGTTCTCCTCTGCCAGAGAAGCCATACGCTCCAGCTCCTTGATAACTTCTACCACTGCAGTGGCGGGGTTGAACACCACTTTGTCGCCGATGTATTTTAACTGATAGCTCTCTCTGTAACCAACCTTCTGATCCTCGCCTGGTACGATCAGGTAAGTCATCTTGACCAGCCATCCGGTGAACGGGAACAGCATAATTACCTGTGCAATCTTGATCAGCGTATGTGCATTTGCTACGAATCGACCGTTATCTGCGGAAATGGACTTGATCAATTCCACGATCTGGTCTCCTGCCACAAACAGGGCAATGTAGATAATAACCGTACCGATAATATTGAACAGCAGATGTATCAGTGCTGCTCTCTTTGCGTCCTTTTTACCGGTCATGGAAGCTAACATTGCGGTAGCGCAGGCACCGATATTACATCCCAGGATAATGTACAGCGTAATAGGTAACGGCAGCAGATCCTGATTAGCCAGCAACAACACAATGCTGACCGTTACGGACGAACTCTGGATAATGGCTGTCAGAGCAAATCCCATCAATGTGGCTAAGAACGGGTTCTTCAGAGACATCAGCAGATTGACCACCTGTGGTTCATTCTTCATGTTCGCCATAGCCTGGGACATGGTGCTCAGGCCTACGAACAGGATACCGAAACCAACGACCACTTCCGCCACCTTACGGACCTTTTCCTTCTTCGTAAACATCATCACGACCACACCCACCAGCAGGATCAGCGGTGCTATTTTGGATAAATTAAAAGATACCAGCTGTGAAGTAATGGTAGTACCGATGTTTGCACCGAGGATAACGCCCGCCGCCTGATACAGATTCATCAGACCAGAGTTAACGAAGCTGACGACCATAACCGTACATGCCGAAGAGGACTGGATGATACCGGTAAAAATAATACCGACGATCATACCCATGAAACGGTTCGTGGTAAAGATTTCCAGAATACGACGAAGTCTGGCACCTGCTACCTTCTCAATGGAATCACTCATCAACTCCATTCCGAATAGAAACAGTCCCAGACCTCCTGCCATTGTCAATATTGTTCCAAAGCTCATTTTTAATCCCTCAATCTCTCTTGATTCTCTTCCGAAAAACCAAAACAATAATTTTCAAATTTATTCTTATATAAACAATCCAAAATATATTTTACGAGATAGAATAAAAACTTGCAATGTAAATTTTACTTTTCTTTTACTTTTCTTTACAAAACTTTACGCAATTTCTACCGTGTTTGCGTAAAACAGCTGTTTTTCCTACGCATTTCGACCATCCGCAATATCCCGGTCCAGCTGCTCCTTAAGTTCTTCCAGCGATCCAAATCTGCGTTCCGGGCGCCGAAATCTTTTCAAAGCCACCTCGATCTCCTGCCCGTAGATGTCCTGGTCAAAATCATACAGATAAGATTCCACCCCCATCACTTTTTCAGAAGAAACCGTGGGTTTGGTTCCCACATTGCTGATGGCCTTATAGACCTTTCCATTATGGCGCACCGCCGCATAGTAAACTCCGTTGGGCGGCAGAAGTTTGCCTGCGGGAGGCAGCAGATTCACCGTTGGAAATCCCAGGGTATGTCCGATATGATTGCCATGCTCCACTGCTCCCACCAGCGTATAAGGCATTCCCAGCATCTCTTCGGCCTCTTCCATCCGGCCCTCTTCCACCAGCTTACGGATGTAAGTGGAACTGACTTCGATGCCGTTCACTTCGATCTTCTCTATGGTCTGGACGCAAAAGCCCAGATGCGGCGCCATTCTCTCCAGAAGTTCGGCATTTCCTGCGCCGTTCTTGCCAAAAGACAGATCCTCGCCTGCCGCCACAAACCGGGTATTCATCTGTTTGGCCAGAATCTCTGTTGCAAAACACTCTGGCTCTGTGGCTGCAGTCTCCTTCGTAAGAGGAAACTCGATCAGAGTGTCGATTCCCAGACGTTCAAACAGGCGTCTTTTTTCCTCTCTGGTAGTCAGTTCTTTACCGTCAGACAGGCCGAACAGCACTGCCGGTGTAGGGTCAAAGGTGAACACGCACGCCGCCAGCCCGTATTTTTTTCGGCCAAGAATCTCTTCCAAAAGTCTCCTGTGGCCCAGATGGACTCCGTCGAATTTACCGATGGCTACTGCTGTATCTTTTTCCAGATAAAAGTCTGTTGTTCCTGCAATGATTTCCAAGTCTATTTCCTGCTTTCTGTATTACTTGGGAAGACCTTCACGGGCTTGTACCATTCCTTCGTTTCATCATACGCATAAATGCCCACGAAGCTGTCATCCTCTCTGTAGATGCGCACCCACTCTCCTGCCGGATGTGTGGTCTGTTCCACAGTCTGTCCCGGATAAAAAGCATTCCCGTTATCGATCAGTTTCCGCCACTTTTCCTCCACATGCAACATGGGAAAATCCGAAAAAATACGGTCTGTGGGAAGCAGTGCTTCCTCCAGCCTCTCCGTGTCCCGAAGTTCCTGCAGCTGTGCAAGTGTCAGGGCATCTGCCAGCCGGAATTCCCCGACTCTGGTGCGAACGAGGCTCTGCATGGTGCCGCCGCAGCGTAGTTTTTCCCCAATATCGGCACAGAGACTGCGGATATAGGTTCCCTTGGAACATTCCACGCGGAATTTTACCACGGGAAACTTTATTTCCAGAATCTCAATCGCCGGCAGATCCACATGTCTTGCCTGCCGTTCCACTTCTTTGCCCGCTCTGGCCAGCTCATAGAGCTTTTTCCCATTGACCTTCAGTGCAGAATACATGGGTGGGATCTGGTCATAGCCGCCGACAAAACCGGCGATCACTTCACGTACCTGTGCTTCACTCACCGCCACTTCCCGCTCTTCCAGAACGGTTCCCGTGATATCCTGGGTATCTGTGATCTGTCCCAGCAGAAGTTCTGCCACATATTCCTTGGTCCTGTCCGTCAGCATTTCACATGCTCTGGTAGCATTCCCCAGACATACAGGAAGCACACCGGTAGCCTGTGGATCCAGTGTACCTGTGTGCCCTATCTTTTTCTGCCGGCAGATCCCGCGAAGCTTGGCTACCACATCATGGGAGGTAAAGCCCGCTTCCTTATATACATTGATGATGCCGTCCATTAACCCTGTTCTCCCCGCAGTTGTTTGTCGATGTGCAGTGACAAATTGTTGACACAATCATGGAAGGTTCCCTTCATAGTGCAGCCTGCGGCACGTACATGTCCGCCGCCTCCGAAGAAAGATGCCACCTTCGCCACATCTACTTTCTCATTGGAACGCATGCTGACCTTGTACTCCAGTACGTTGGTCTCATACATGAAAATCGCACAGTCCACGCCCTTGATATTGCGCAACTGGTTCACAATGCCGTCCAGATCTCCCGGTACCGCATTGTAGAATTCCATGGTCTTGCGGTCCACCATGCTCACGATGCAGCGTCCGTCCATGAAACGAATGCTCTCCATCAGAGCTCTGCCCATGATCTGGGTCTGCAGATAGGTCTTCTGATAAAAGCTTTCCTCGATCAGCTTCGGGAAATTGAATCCGAAGGAGATCAGAAACGCTGCTGCCTGCAGCGTCTCTGATGTCGTATTGGAATACTGGAATACACCGGTATCATGGATGATGCCGGTATACAGCGCTTCCGCAATATCCTTGTCAATAAGTTCCGCATCCATAATGTGATACAGCACCTCACAGGCACTTCCCACTTCCGGACGGACCAGATTCACATCACCGCAACCGGAATTGCTGATGTGATGATCAATGTTGATCTTCTTTTTCGCATTCTGGAAATACGTCTCCGCATCTCCCAGACGATCCCCACTGCAATCCAGCGCAAAATACACATCAAAAGGCTCCTGCACGGGACATTCGGTCTGAATCTCATCGTATCCTTTCAGATAGGAAAACTCTTCGGACGGCTTCTGCAGATATACGGTAACTTCCGCTTCGGGAAGGAGTTTACGCAGATACATCTGTAAGGAAAGACATACACCCACACAGTCTCCATCCGGACGAATATGTCCGCTGATGCCGATCTTTTTCGCACCCAGACATTCTTCACGCAAATCCATTACTCGTCACCTTCCTCTGTTTCTTCCGTATCTTCCACCACTTCATTTTCCGGCTTCTGTGCCTGTTCATCCGCTGCAATGACCTCATCGATCTTGTGGGACATATTGACACCGTATTCAATGGACTGATCCATCACAAAAGTGATATCCGGAGTATTACGCAGATTGATGGTACGAGCCAGTTCTCTGCGGATAAAGCCTTCGGCGCTCTTCAGTCCCTGCAGGGTAGACTTTCTGACTTCCTCGTCTCCCAGCACGCTGATCCATGCCTTACAGCTCTTCAGATCCGGTGCCACTTCCACAGCGACCACACTGGTCCAGGGACTGATCCGGGGGTCCTTGAGACCGCCCCGGATGATCTCTGCCAGAACGCGCTGCACTTCCCCGTTCACACGGGTATTTTTCACACTATTCTTTCTCATTCTTATTCCTTCTTATTTCTTTCCTGCCAATATCGTAGGCAGCCTGACAAACATCCGCGAGCAGAATGCGTTTCGCGTAACCCCGTTGAAAAACGTCGGCACTTGAATGTTGCAAGCAAAGCGCCGCAAGATTCTTAGTGTCCGCTACGTTTTTTGCAGAGCGCAAGCGTGGGTGAGCGGAATGCTTCTGCGAACGGATGCTTTGTAAATATTCCCTATCGGGGCACTTCTACCATAATGTAGGCTTCTACGATATCCAGCTCCTGCATCTTGTCAAAGCCTTCGAATACAAGACCACACTCATATCCGGCCTTAACTTCCTTCACATCATCCTTGAATCTCTTCAAGGAAGCCAGGTTGCCTTCGAAGATCTGCTCGCCCTCACGGGTGATACGAACCTTACAGCCTCTCTGGAACACACCGTCCAGAACATAGGAACCTGCGATGTTACCGATAGCGGATGCCTTGAAGATCTGACGAACCTCTGCATGACCGATAACCTTCTCCTCGTATACGGGATCCAGCATACCCTTCATGGCAGCTTCCACATCTTCGATAGCCTGGTAGATGACCTTGTACAGACGTACATCCACGCCCTCTCTCTCTGCGGTTGCCTTGGCAGTCGCATCGGGACGAACGTTGAATCCGATGATGATCGCGTTGGACGCACTTGCTAAAGATACGTCGGACTCATTGATGGCACCTACGCCGCCGTGGATACATTTAACTACTACTTCTTCGTTGGACAGCTTCATCAGGGACTGTTTTACAGCCTCGACACTACCCTGTACGTCAGCCTTGACGATCAGGTTCAGTTCCTTCAGATTACCCTCCTGGATCTGGCTGAACAGATCATCCAGGGACATTCTGCCCTTGGTCTCTTCCAGCATCTTTTCCTTGTTCTGTGCCAGATAGGTCTCCGCATAGGATTTTGCTGTCTTATCATTATCATGAGCCAGGAATACTTCACCTGCACTGGGAACATCGGACAGGCCCAGGATTTCTACAGGGGTAGACGGTCCTGCTTCTTTTACTCTGCGTCCCTTATCATCGATCATGGCTCTTACCTTACCGTGTGCCACGCCTGCGGAAATGAAATCTCCCACATGCAGGGTACCTTTCTGTACCAGTACGGTAGCCACGGGACCGCGTCCCTTATCCAGCTCTGCCTCGATGACCAGACCTCTTGCTTTTCTCTTGGGGTTGGCCTTGAGTTCCATGATATCTGCGGTCAGCAGGATCATGTCAAGCAGCTGGTCGATACCTTCTCCGCTCTTCGCAGATACCGGTGCAAATACGGTACTTCCACCCCAATCCTCGGGGATCAGCTCGTACTCTGCCAGCTCCTGTTTTACACGGTCAATGTTGGCTGAGGGCTTATCGATCTTGTTCACTGCTACGATGATCTCCACACCTGCTGCCTTTGCATGGTTGATCGCCTCTACGGTCTGGGGCATTACGCCGTCGTCCGCTGCTACTACCAGGATAGCGATATCGGTCGCATTGGCACCACGCATACGCATGGCGGTAAATGCTTCGTGTCCGGGAGTATCTAAGAAGGTGATCTTACGGTCTCCCACATTTACAGTATAAGCACCGATGTGCTGGGTGATACCACCTGCCTCACGATCGGTTACGTTGGTCTTACGGATAGCGTCTAACAGGGAAGTCTTACCATGGTCAACGTGACCCATAACACAGATTACGGGAGGTCTCTCCACCAGATCTGCCTCGTCCTCTTCATCTTCCTTCAACAGTTCTTCGATGACATCTACCTTGACCTCTTTTTCACAGAGAATGTCATATTCCATGGCAATGTTCTCTGCATCTTCATAGGAGATCTCCTGGTTCACGGTTACAATCTTACCTTCCAGGAACAGCTTCTTGATGATGGCTGCGGGCTGTAACTTCATCTTCTCAGCCAGTTCTTTGATGGTAATGGATTCCGGCAGCACGATCACCTTGATCTGCTCTTCCTGTACCTCTTCCTTCTTCTTTTCCGGCTTGATGAAACGTCCGGGCTTATTCTTCAGCGCGTCCTCGTCCTCGTAGATATGGTCCTTCTTGGAACGCTTGTTGTCCTTCTCCTGGCTGAAACGTCTCTTTTCATCTTCGCGCTTCTTCTCAAGATCCTTGCCTGCAGGTTCCGGAGCGAAGCCCTTATTCTGTCTGTTATCTCCGAATCGATTACCCGATCCGCCATTGCCTCTTCCGTCGCGGCCGTTATTGCCGTAACCGCGCTCACCATTGCCGTTACCGCGGCGATCACCCTGACCGCCTTCCATACCCGGACGACCCTGTCTGTTAAATCCGCCTCCCTGAGGTCTGCCATTGCCCATACCTCCTCTGTTACCATTCTGTCCGCCCTGACGGTTACCCTGTCCGTAACCACCCTGACGATTGTCACGATTGCCGTCTCTGTTGTCACGGTTGTAACCGCCCTGGCCACGCTCGTTCTGTCCACGGTTGTCACGATTATTCTGACCGTAACCGCCCTGACGGTTATCGCGGTTGTCACGGTTACCGTTCTGAGGTCTGTCTGCCGGTCTGGTCTGTGCCACATTCTGTGCAGGCTGTGCTGCCTGAGGTGCCTGTGCGGCTGCAGTATTCTGTACTGCCTGCTCCTTTACCGGTGCCTGTGTCTGAGGCTTTTTCGCAGGCTGCTGTCCACGGTTGCCGGGTACCATTGCCACGCTGGGAGTGGGAGACGGAGGGGTCAGCGGCTTGATGGGACGTACGGGAGCCTGTGCCTGAACACGGTTGCCGTAGGAATTATTCTGGTAACCATTGTTCTGGTATCTGCCGCCCTGATTCGGACGCTGTCCGCCTGCATTTCTCTGTCCCTGTCCACTCTGTCCACTCTGACCACCCTGACGCTGTCCGGGCATCTTGGAATTCTGAGGGTTGCTAACGAAAATAATCTTTTTCTTCTTTTTCGTCTCCTCAGTAGATTTGGTCTCCTCGGAAACTTTCGTTTCCTGAGCCTTTGCTTCCCTTGCGGGTGCCTGAGCCTTTTCCTCAGCAGGCTTTGCGTTTTCGGTATTTACCGGAGCTTTCTGTGCTGCGGGTGCAGCTGCTTTTTTCTTTCCGAGGCTGTTGCGTACCAGTGCTGCCGCATCCTCTTCCAGCGAGCTCTGTGCTGCCTTTGCCTCAATTCCTTTTTCCTGTAAAAAACTTAATATATCCTTACTCTGTAGTTCCAATTCTTTTGCGAGTTCATGTACTTTGATTTTCGCCATGCTTTCCTCCATTCTGCCTAACCGGGCAAATTCGCTTCCAATTGCTTGATGAGTGCATCTGCCAGTCCCGCATCACACACACCTACCGAAGATCTCAGATCCCGGCCGATGGCCCAGCCGAGTTCTTCCTTCGTGCCATATTCATATACCGGGACTTCATAATAGGAACATTTGTCGTGAAACAACTTTTTCGTATTGGCCGATGCATCCTCTGCAACGATCACCAACATGGCAGAACCTTTTTTCACAGCGTCCTCCGTCTGGAATTCACCGCTTACCAGGTTACGCCCCCTCATCGCAAGTCCCAAAAGGGAATAAATCTTATTCTGTTTCAAGCTGATCAAACTCCTTTTCCAGTGTATCATATACCTCAGGAGAAATACTCATCTTGAAAGAACGTTCTAATCCTTTATTCTTCCGGGCTTTCTGCAGACATTCCTTCTGTCTGCATATATATGCACCACGTCCGTTTTTTTTGCCGGTTGCATCCAGACATATCTCATCTTCCGGTGTTTTCAGGACACGCAGCATTTCTTTTTTGCCTTTCATTTCTCCGCAGCCTACGCACTGCCTCAGTGGAATCTTTTTTGCCATTGATTATTCCTGCTCTCCATCAAAATCGTCTACGGTATCATCTTCGTAATCATCCACATAGTCCTCATAACGGAAGCCGGGAGCATCCTTGGCCTGAGTCTCGGACTTGATGTCGATCTTGTAGCCGGTCAGTCTTGCTGCCAGTCTTGCGTTCTGACCTTCCTTACCGATAGCCAGAGACAACTGATAATCGGGTACGACTACCTTTGCTGTCTTCTCATCGGGATCTGCAAATACTGCTACGATCTTGGCAGGAGAAAGTGCATTCTGGATCAGGTTACCGGGGTTCTCATCCCAGTTCACGATATCGATCTTCTCACCGCGCAGCTCTTCCACGATAGCATTGACGCGGGCACCATTCATACCTACACAGGCGCCGACAGCATCTACATTGGGGTTATTGCTCCATACAGCGATCTTGGTACGGCTTCCTGCCTCTCTGGCAATGCTCTTGATCTCTACGGTACCGTCCTTGATCTCGGTAACTTCGGACTCGAACAGTCTCTTTACCAGTTCCGGATGGGTACGGCTGACATTGATGCGGGGTCCCTTCGGGGTGTTCTTTACTTCCACAATGTAAACCTTGATACGCTCGGTGGGCTTGAATACTTCGCCCTTTACCTGCTCGTTCTCGGTCAGCATAGCATCTGCCTTACCCAGATTGATGCTGATGTTCTTGCCTACATAACGCTGTACTACGCCGGTCACAACATCCTTTTCCTTCTCGTAGTACTGGTTGTAGATCACGCTTCTCTCTTCCTCACGGATCTTCTGTAAGATCACGTTCTTGGCATTCTGGGTAGCGATACGGCCGAACTCCTTGGACTTGATCTCCACATGGATCATGTCGCCCACCTGTGCTCTCTTGGAGATCTCCTGTGCATCCTCCAGAGCAATCTGCAGGCAGTCATCCTCCACATCATCCTTCGTGGGAACGACTTCCTTCTCAGCATATACCAGAAAATCGCAGGTCTCTCTATTAATCTCCACATGGACATTGTCAGCCTTTCCAAAATGGTTCTTGCAGGCTGTCATCAGGGAGTTCTCGATGGCTTCAAACAAGGTCTCCTTGCTGATCTCCTTCTCCTTCTCCAGAACGTCCAGTGCCTCCATTAATTCCTTATTCATCATTTCCTCCATTCCGGCTTTCGCCTTTTCTTAGTGTATGGTTTCTTCTTATTCTACAAGCTATAACTATTCCTTCGCCCTTTGGCTCTGAATAGTATCAAAAATCTAATGCAAGACGGATCAGGGCAATGTCTGCTCTGGCAAAAGTTCTCGGGTTGCCGTCTTCCGTGATCGTAATGTTATCTGCATTGAAGCTCTCCAGAATGCCAGAAAACTCTTTGCATTTGTCAATGGGCTTGAACAGCTTGATCTCTACTTCTTCACCGATGCTCTTCTGCAAATGCTTATCCTTTTTCAGCGTTCTACCCAGTCCCGGGCTACTGACTTCCAGAATGTAAGCATCCGGAATGAAATCAGCCTTGTCCAGAGCTTCGGATAATGCTCTGCTGACATTCTCGCAATCCAGAATGTTCACACCTTCCGGCTTGTCGATGTAAGCTCTCAGATAGTAGTCACTGCCTTCTTTTACATACTCCACATCGTAGATCTCCACCTGACTTACTTCTGCGATGGGCGTCAGCAGTTCTTCGGTTCTGTTTTCGTAGTCCTCTCGTTTGGACATGTAGGCCCTCCTTTACTGATATGAGCTGTCGTTACAACAACAAGAAAGAGTGGCGCGCGTCCACTCTTACTCTAGTAATCATCTTTAAACTATACACAGTATAGACCCTGTGTGAAAAAATGTCAATAGGGTCTTGCAAACATTCGGATTCCGCCGCAGGCGCATGCAAGCATGCCCATACATTGTAATACCCACGAATTGCTCCGCTGCCGTGCAGCTTCCGCAATTCTGCAAACATTCGGATTCCGCTGATTTGCTTCGCAAATCGCTTCTTCCTCATGTTTGGGCGGTTCCCTGATTCAGCCGCAGGCGCATGCAGGTATGCCCATACATTGTAATACCCACGAATTGCTCCGCTGCCGTGCAGCTTTCGCAATTCTGCAAACATTCGGATTCCGCTGATTTGCTTCGCAAATCGCTTCTTCCTCATGTTTGGGCGGTTCCCTGATTCAGCCGCAGGCGCATGCAAGCATGCCCTGCGGCTGAATCGGTCACCTGGTATTACAAGTAGTTATGTGTTTCAAAGTACAGTTCGTTCACGTGTTCGGAATGCAAAAGCTTATGGGCGGTGTGGCTGAGGGGCTTGCCCAGGAACTCTTCGTAGGCCTTCTGTACCTCGGGGTTCTCATGGGAGAAGCGAAGCTTTCTCTCACTGTCCAGACGGTACAGGGTGCCTCCGCGCCGCTCCGCGAATTCGCATCCGTCGTGGATGGGCTGTCCGCCGCCTCCGACACAACCACCGGGGCATGCCATGACTTCCACGAAATCATAGGATACCCTTCCTGCCTTAATGTCCTCCATCAGCTTCTCCGCATTGGCCAGTCCGCTGACAGTACAGGTATGTAAGATCTGATCTCCCAGTGTGAAGTCTGCTTCTCTTCTGCCGTCTCTTCCCCGGACTGCCCGGAAAGCATCTGCTTCCGGATTCTTGCCTTCCACTACTGCATATGCGGTACGAAGTGCTGCCTCCATGACACCGCCGGTGACACCGAAGATCACTCCGGCACCGGTGCTTTCTCCCAGAGGAGAATCAAAAGCCTGCTCCTTTAAGAACCGGGTATTGATATGCTCGGCACGGATCATCCGCACGAATTCTCTTGTGGTCAGTACAATATCCACATCCTGTCCGGCTCCGGCGCTCTTCATATAAGAAAGAGAAGCCTCTCTCTTCTTGGATACGCAGGGCATGATGGAGATACAGCAGATATTATTGGGATCAATCCCTTTCTTCTGTGCAAAATAAGTCTTCGCCATGGCACCGAACATCTGCTGGGGGGATTTTGCCGTGGACAAATTCCGCAGATACTCCGGATACTTCTTGGACACGAAGCTTACCCAGCCGGGACAGCAGGAGGTAAACATGGGCCATGCATATTTCCGGGAATTGTCCAGCCGATCCAGCAGTTCGTTTCCCTCTTCCATAATCGTCAGATCCGCTGCGAAGTTGGTATCAAATACATAGTCAAAACCAATGCGCTTCAGCGCTGCCACCATTTTGCCCTCGGAAGCTTCCTCCGCATTCAGTCCCAGTTCCTCGCCCCATGCGGTTCTTACCGCCGGTGCCACCTGGACTACTGTGACCTTCTCGGGATCCGCCAGTGCCTCGAAAGCCTTGTATGTATCGTCTCGTTCCCGCAATGCTCCGGTAGGACAATGGGTAATACACTGTCCACACAGTGTACAGTCGGAGCAATCGATGGTCTTATTATCCGCCACATCTACTGTGGTACGGGATCCGGTGTTCTGTACATCCCAGACATGCATGGCCTGGACTTTATCGCAGATCTGTACACAGCGCATACATTTAATACATTTTCTGGAATCCCGGATCAGAGGGAAAGAATGATCCCAGGGTGTCTCGGGAACTTCCTCGGTAAAAGGTACTTCCAGAATTCCCAGATCGTTGGAAATCTGCTGTAAATTACAGTTACGGCTTCTGACACAGGTGGCACAGTGACAATCATGCTGGGACAGGATCAGTTCCACATTTGTCTTGCGCACACGGCGTACCTTCGGAGAATTGGTATACACTACCATTCCCTCTTCCACCGGGCTGTTGCAGGCTGTGATCAGCTTGCTTTTTCCCTGCACTTCCACCACACAGACCTTGCAGGCACTGATCTCATTGATGTCTTTTAAAAAGCACAGATGCGGTACTTCGATTCCCACGCCTGCTGCCGCGCTCATGACGCTGGTTCCCTCCGGGACCTGCAGCTGCACGCCGTCTATTGTAAGGTTTATCATTTTCTCGCCCATTGTTTGCTCCTCTTTTTACCAGATGGCAGCTCGGCCGCCCTTTAAGCTTCCGTAGCCGTATTTATCGCAGCGTAAACATCTGCCCGCTTCCTGGCAGGCTTCCTGCTTCGTCATGCCGCATTCAAATGCATCGAAATTCGTCTTGCGCTCTCCTGCTTCCTTTTCACTCAGCTGGATCCGTCCGCAAGGTTCCTTGTCCTCGTAGGATACCGGCGGGATCTCCACATCACAGGGTACTACATGGTGGTAACCCAAATATTCATCGATATTGGCTGCTGCTACTTTTCCGGCGGCAATGGCACGGATGACGGTAGCCGGACCGGTCACACAGTCACCACCGGCAAATACACCGTGGACATCCTTGACTTCACTGTCACTCATGGCAGTAATGGTGCCTCGTTTTACGGAGATACCCGCCTCCTCGAAATGGCGGGTCTCGATACCCTGACCGATGGCCACCACGACGATATCACAGGGGATTCGAAGGAGAGGCACATCCGCCTGGATCGGACGGGCTCGTCCCCAGGCATCGATGGGGCCGATGATCTGCGGTTCTACCCACAGAGCCGTCACATTGCCGTTCTCGTCGGCTTCGATCTTGTGAGGTGCTTTCAGGCTGTAAAGCTCTGCGCCCTCTGCGATGGCGCCTTCCACTTCTTCAGGAAGCGCCGTCATATCGGTCTGTCTTCTGCGGTAGGCAATTCCCACCTTTTTCGCACCCAGACGAATGGCGGAACGGGTACAGTCCATGGCTACGTTACCGCCGCCGACTACGACTACGGTCTTGTCCTTGAAGTCCGGCATGTCATCGTCACCGATGCGGCGCAGCATTTCCACTGCAGACATGACACCGTTGGCATCCTCTCCCTCGATACCGATCTTTTTATCCGTATGGGCACCGATGGCAATATAGACTGCATCGTATTCTTCGTGCAGCTTATTATAAGAAATCTCACCTTCGCCGTTGCCGACTCTGGTGTTCAATTTCACTTCCACTCCGGTGGACAGAATAGTGTCAATGTCCTCCTGTAAGCGTTCTCTCGGGAAGCGATAGTTGGGAATTCCGTAGCGCAGCATACCGCCCAGCTTGCTCTTTTCCTCAAATACCACGGCATGGTGTCCCATTAGCTCCAGATAATATGCCGCAGACAGTCCGCCGGGGCCTCCGCCGATGATTGCTACTTTTTTACCGGTGCTCTCCGCTTTCTCAGGCACGGGAACCGTGTTGGCTCTGGCATTGTCCACTGCCATACGCTTCAGGCCGCGGATATTGATGGCACTGTCGATCATGTTGCGGCGGCATCTTGCCTCACAGGGATGCTCACAGATCAGGGCACAGGCGGTGGGGAAAGGATTGTCCTTGCGGATCAGCTTCACGGCATCCGCATAACGTTCTTCCTTCACCAGTGCTATGTAACCGGGGATATCCACACCTGCGGGGCACAGAGCCACACAGGGAACCGGCTGGGTAATATGGCAGGAACATTTTCCGCCATGTTCAATGTGGTAGACATAATCCTCACGGAAGCCTTCCAGTCCGGCCAGTACCATATGGGCCGCCTCGTAACCGATGGCACAGTCAGCGGAGTCCACAATGTCGGAAGCGGTATCCCGGATCAGATCCAGTGTCTTCAGGGTGGCTTTGCCTGCCAATACATCCTCCATCAGGTTCTGCAACTGCCCCAGTCCCACACGGCAGGGCACACATTTACCACAGGTCTGGGCATGACACATTTTCAGAAAAGAAAGCTGCAGGTCCACCGGACATAATCCGGGCGGGCTGGCGATAATTCTTCTCTCCAGATCTTTGTACAGGCGTTCCACCGTAAGCTGTGCTTTATTCGGGGTAGCTATCTTCAATCGGCTCATAATCTTCTCCATTCTGCGGGCTGATGCCTGCGTTACTTTTATGCCCTGCGCCACGGGCGCCGCCGGCCACGGCTATGGCGTGCTGCTCTCCGTCTGCGGGTGCGGTGTTTTACTGACACGTACTATGGCATTGGCCACCTGAGCTGGCTGCCTGTTGCGCCGTGTAAGTGCTTACATTTTATTTTTTAAAAAATAGCCGTTTCTTGTCGGCTACTGATTTTTGTATATGTGCAATTGTATCTTAAATAATAAAAACTATCAATAGTTTTTAGGAAAGTTAATTTTTTATCTATCTTTTTGTGGAATATGCATGAGGATGTTTGTCTGACGTGTATGTAAGCTCTTACATTTCAATTTCTTATTTTGCCAGATTCATGGCACCGCTCTCTCAAATTCTGTTTTTCATAAAATGCCCTCTATATTTGCTTTTTATGAAAAAAATAGCCCAGGCGGAACAGGCTGTCAGAAACAAAAAATGACAGGCTAATCCGCCGGAGCTATATTGCCTATGATATTAATCTTTTTACACCGTCACGATCACGCCGCCATCGTTGGCGTACATGCTGCTGACACCGCGGGTGTCCATGATCAGGCATCCTTTGAACTCTGCCTTTTCCATAAGAAGCTTCTTCATGGTCTCGGCGCGGTCAGGAGCATTGCAGTGGGTGATCATCAGGAAACGTTCCTTCGTATCCCCTGCCTCTTCCAGAACGATCTCCGCCATTCTTCGGAGTGCTTTCTTCATGCCGACGCTCTGGCCTCTCTGCACGATACTGCCCTTGTCTCCGGCCATGATCGGCTTGATGTTCAGCGTGGATGCCACCAGTGCTTTCACACCGGTCAGTCTGCCGTTCTTGCGCAGCGTCTCCAGATTATCCAGTACAAAATAGGTATGCACATTGCTGCGGAACTCTTCGATCTGCTTCACGATTTCTTCGAAGGAAAGACCCTGCTCTTCCAGTTCTACCAGTTTCTTCACGATCTGGGTCTCACCACAGCTGGCGGACTCGGAATCGATGACGTGGATCTGCTTCTTCCCGTATTTTTCCCGATACAGATTCATACCAAGCACCGCACTGTTGTAGCTTCCGCTGAGGTGGGAGGATAAAGTGATCACATACACATGCTCTGCTTCTGTGTGGTAGGCTTCCCTGAAACGCTCTGGGGAAGGGCATGCCGACTTGGGACATTTCGGACACTCTGCCACCTTTTTCAGGAATTCCGCCTGATCAAAATTCTCATCATCCTGAATCTGGTAATCTCCCACTTCCAGTCCCAGGGGCACGATCTCGAACCGGGGATCCTGCAAATATTCTTCCGGCAATTCACAACAGCTGTCTACTACAATTTTATAACTCATATTATCTATCTCCATATGATTGATTGCAGCTATTCAAAATTATGTCTCCGAAAGAGTCATTCTGCGAATGCGGCACTGAATAGTTACAATTATTTTCATTTTTTAAAACCATACTATGTAGTTTTTAATACTACTTATAATAACACGAAACATTCCGTTCGTAAAGCCTTTATACAAAATATTCATATTCCCTTTTCGGCGGACTTCGTATATACTATTTCTATATAGCCAGCATATTATATGATGCCAGGGTCAAAAGGTCTAAGCCCATATGAGCTTGCTCATAAGTGGGTGAAAGACCTTAGGACCCGCCCCGATATGAGCATAAAAGTGGGATGATAATCCCACGATATGCGAATAGAGGGTAGGATTGTTCCGTTTCGACCGAAGCTCCTCACAGAGTTCTTCTCACAAACATATAAGGAGTCCCTATGATCGCATTACAGATTACATCCATGAAAAATTTTATGAACCACCTGCTGGTAGCGGATACTTTCGATCCTTTCCTGTTGGAAGAAGCCACCGTCAGTACGGCTCTCACCGTGACGATCGACGGGCATATCAACAAGGACTTCTATCCCGCGGACGAACGGGGGGAAGACTGCATCCCCTGGGATCTGCAATCCTGGAGCAAAATAAAAGGACTGTGCTTTGACCTCATCAAGGGAAAACACACTCCTTTGTATTTTAAATTCGTACTTCATATGCAGCCCGATAAGGCAGCCTCCATGCTGGAAAAAGCCCAGGTGGACCCTGACGTCATCCGGGCACTGGTGCTGAACATCCGCTACGACGGGGAAAAAACGGTTCTCACCACCGGGTGCGCCTACCAGACCTTCACCATGGACAAAAGTGCCGACACCGCCTGGGACAAGGCACTGAAAAAATATCTGGATCTGAAGGGGATCTCCTACGAAGAACTCTGATCCCGCTCTCCGGGGTATCCCCAGTTCTTCGAATCATTCGTAGGAGCGGTTCCTGACGGTCACTCCTTCATCTTCGGTTTGCTGAGCAGGCTCGCCAGATAACCGAGGATCAGCGCTGCGGAGGTTCCCACGGCTCCAGCCTTGAATCCTCCGGCAAACAGTCCTAAAAATCCCTGTTCCTGCACCGCTTCTTTCACGCCCTTCATTAATACATTTCCAAAGCCCAATAACGGTACACTGGCTCCTGCTCCCGCATAATCCTGAAACGGTTCATACCAGCCAAGGGCACTGATGACCGCACCGGTGACCACCAGAAGCACCATGATGCGTCCCGGCATCATCTTCGTTTTTTCCATTAATATCTGCACCAAAGCACAGATCAGGCCGCCCACCCAGAAAGCATTGATATAATCCATTCTCTGCATTTCCCCCCTTACTATCTGTTTAAGGACAGTCTCTGCACTTTTTCTTAAAATTATGCATTCTTTATTTATGCATTCTTTTTGCCAAAACGAAACCATTCCGGCGGAAGCTGTACCAGGATCACCGCCGCAAATACGATAACGCAGCCTGCGATCTGCCTGGCTGTCAGTGTCTGATCAGTAGTCAGAAATCCGATCTTATAGGCGATCCATCCGGAGATCGTGGCAATGACGGATTCCAGGCTCATGATCAGTGCCGCCACCGTAGGATTCAGTCCTTTCTGGCCCACGATCTGTAAGGTATAACCCACACCACAGCTTAAAACACCGGCATATAACAGGGCTCCCAGGCCTTCCTGCAGCTGACCGAAGGTGGGCTGTCCCCAGATGAGTGCTCCGATGCAGCAGACCACTCCACAGACCGTGAACTGGATACAGGATACCACAGCTCCGTCAATTCTTGCTGCATAATGGTCAACGGTCATGATCTGTATGGCAAATGCAATGGCACATAAAAATACCATGATATCTCCGGCTCCGAGACGCAGGGACTCGGTCATGCAGAGCAGATACATGCCCACGGCTGCCATGACTGCTGCCGCCCAGACCACCGGCGCCACTTTTTTCTTCAGAAAGATACCGAACATGGGGACAAAAATGATATATAGCGTTGTGATAAATCCCGCCTTACCGACACTGGTGTATTTAATACCGAACTGCTGCAAGGTACTGGCGATCGTTAGGAAAATGCCACACAAAAGTCCTGCTTTCACATTCAGTTTCCAGTCAAGGGGCGCAGCTTTGTCCCCTGCAATCTTTCTGCTGATCAGAATATACACCAGAATGCTGGCGGCACCGATCAGGGAACGGACACCGTTAAAGGTGAACGGATGCATATAGTCCATGCCCTTGCTCTGGGAGACGAACGCCATGCCCCAGATGGCAGCCGTTAACAGCAGGATCAGGCTGTTTCTCGTAGTTTTTGTTCTCGTATTTTCCATAGTTGTATTTTCCATTCCTTATATTTTTCGTTCCTTGCTGCTTTACGGTTATGTGATCTTGTCAGGGCTGTTTCTTATATCTCTCAGCAATCTCCGCCACTACATCCCGCAGCATTTTTCTGCTACAGTCTATGATCAGATCCGCATATTTTTCATACAAAGGGGTTCTCTCCTCGTACAGGTCCCTCAATGTCTGACCGGGCTGCAGGGTCACACCTCTGGCATTCAGATCTCCCAGCCGCTGTTCCACTTCCTCATAAGGAAGCTTCAAATATACCACGGTGCTGATATCCCGCAGATGCTGCATGCCCTCCGGCTCGTAGCAGGCGCTTCCGCCGGTGGCAATGATGCTGTTTTCCAGATTCAGAGAGGCATTTACGTTGCTCTCGATCTGCCAGAAGCCCTCCACGCCGTGTTCCGTGATGAGTTCATGCAATAATTTACCGTGTCTTTCCTGGATCACCAGGTCCGAATCCACAAAACGTCTGCCCAGGCGCTTTGCCAGAACCACGCCTACCGTACTTTTTCCCGAACCCGGCATGCCGATCAGAGTAATATTATTTTTCATAAGTTTCTCCTGTCTCTACACAAGAAAATCGCCGCCTGTAAGCGACGATCTTCCGTCCTGTTCTTCTTTATAACCTTCGTAGCGCCCCATTTGCAGAACTGCCTCTGTGGGGATTTTGACCCCGACATCATGCTATTTGCTCATGGTGGTTACTTACACTTTATACTTCCGCAATGACTTCCACTTCACATAATACGTTCTTGGGAAGGGTCTTGACTGCAACGCAGCTTCTGGCAGGATTCTCAGTAAAGTACTTTGCATAGACCTGATTGAAAGCTGCGAAATCGCCCATGTCTGCCAGGAAGCAGGAGGTCTTGGCTACTCTGGTGTAGCCGGTACCTGCTGCCTTTAGCAGCTCGCCGATATTCTTCATCACCTGCTCTGCCTGTTCCTCGATGGTAGTTCCGTGAATCTCTCCGGTAGCGGGATCAATAGGGATCTGTCCGGATGCGAAAAAGATATTGCCCAGTACAATGCCCTGAGAGTAAGGTCCGATTGCTGCGGGTGCTTTGTCTGTTGAAATCTTCTGTAACATAATATTCTCCTCTTCTTCCTATAATTACGCCCTGAGGATGCCTCCGGATCCCGGCACATCCAAAATCCGATGCAGCATGCACATAGCGTTTACTTCGTCATATCTACCTCCGGCTCATCAAATTCCGCCGTCACGTAGAATCCTCTGGAATTCTCCACGATATCCGCCACAACTCCTTCGCGATTCTTCAACCGATAACGAAAAGGAATATTGGGGGACATGGCCAGAGACGGGTCTATCGTATAATAATAGTTACTGGGCAGAAGTCCCTCGGTCACTGTGATCTTCTGTCCGACCTCCAACAGTCCCGGCCGCTCCATCTTAAATTCTATCCTGCGCATTTTGACTCACCAGCCATTCCCGGCATAATGTGTTTTCGCCGTTTGAGGTTTATTTTACCAGTAACTTACAGCGCTTGCAAGAGTGTGTTTCATTTCTGACCTGCTGCTTTTCCCTATTTCACCGCCGGACTCTCCAATACTACCGCATGTGCGATCCCCGGCACGCTTTTACCTTCGTTGAAACTGGTCTTACTGAGCAGGGCGCCGGTGGGTAGAAAGAGGACTTTTTTCCACTCGCCGGATTCCAGCTTCGGCAGGATGTATGCCGCCAGGGTCACAGCGCTGCATCCACAGCCGCTGCCTCCGGCGTGGGTGTCCTGGGCTTCTGCGTCAAAAATCTCGATACCGCAGTCCATGTGCCGGTCGGCGATGTCAATTCCCTTTTCCCGCAAAAGATCGATCAATACCGTCTGTCCCACGCTTCCCAGATCCCCGGTGATGATCCGGTCATATTCTTCCGGGGTCACATGAAAATCTTCCATGTGACGGGCAACGGTGTCTGCAGCGGCCGGGGCCATGCATGCTCCCATGTTCATGGAGTCTTTCAGGCCGTAATCCACGATCCTTCCGGGAGTCATGCCGGTAATGTGGGCTCTGCACTTCTGATTTAGTCCCAATGCAAAGGCTCCGCTTCCCGTCACCGTCCAGCTGGCAGACAGAGGTCTCTGGCTCCCATAATCTAACGGAAAACGGAACTCCTTCTCCGCACTGGCAAAATGACTGGAGGTCACACAGACCACATGCTCCGCATAGCCTCCCGCTGTCATCACAGCTCCCAGTGTCAGCGCTTCCCCGCAGGTAGAGCAGGCGCCGTAGACTCCAAACAGAGGAATATTGTAAGCGGAGATACCGAAGGAAGTGGCAATGCACTGCCCCAACAGATCACCGGCGAAGAGATACGACACATCCTCCGCTTTCCATCCGGCCTTTTCCATGACCATGTAGACTGCGTCCTTCTGGAGATTACTTTCCGCCTCTTCCCAGGTCTTACAGCCGAAGAGATCATCCTCTCCCACCATGTCGAACAGGGTGCCTAACGGTCCTTCGCCTTCTTTTTTTCCCACGATGCTGGCACCGGCGATCACACACACCGGCTGTGCCAGACGGATACTGCTTCTTCCCACTCTCTGATTCATAATTTCTCCTTCCATGCGATAACACTGCATTCTTTTTTGTCAGTGTTCCCGCATTTTGGAAAAATTATGAATTACAAAAAATTGTAACTATTCAGAACCCCATTCGCAAAACCGCTACTTCGTAGCTTTCCTTTTGCTCATGTGGTTACTTCGCCATATAAAACTGCTTATCTGCCTGAATGCAAGCATTCGCAGAACGCAGTTTTTCATGGCTCTGAATAGTTACAAAATATCTCCGCCAGCGCCCCGATCACCTTCTGTAATATCTCATCCGCCATATCCGAATAGTGAATGACCAGAATCCCCCGATATTTCTGCGCATCCGCAAAGCAATATTCCGACAGACAGTTCACGAGAATTCCCCGCTGTCTGGCCGCCCACTTGATCTCCACATCACTAAGTTCCGTCCGCACATGCAGCAGAAAATGAGTCCCGGCATCATCCTGATAGATCTGGCTGATCTGACTTAAAGGTGACTCCCGAAACATCCGGCAGATCCGCTCCCGCTGCCCTCTGTAATCGTTGAGCAGTCTCCGGATATGGCGTTCAAAATACCCTTTTTCCAGAAACGCTGCCATGGCATACTGTTCAAAACCGGATACCGTGCAGGAATAAAAATTCATAGTGGAAATATAGCGTTCCATCAATTTCTCCGGCAGCACCATATAGCCGATACGCAGGGATGGCACCATGGTCTTGGAAAAAGTGTTAATGTAAATAACTCTGTGGTTGCGGTCCATGGACTGCATGGAGGGAACCGGCTTTCCCACCATGCGGAATTCACAATCGAAATCGTCCTCCACGATATAGCGCTCCGGTTCCTCCGCCGCCCAGCGAAGCAGTTCCTGCCGTCTTCCCACAGGCATGACCAGTCCGATGGGAAAATGATGTTCCGGCGATACATGCGCCACGGTAATACCCTTTTGATCCAGCTGTTCCACTTTCATTCCCTGACCGTCAATGTCCACATAATCCCAGGTCACACCGCCCACATCATACAGTTTCGTAATCTTGCGATACCCAGGATTTTCCACACCGAATTTTGTATTTTTGCCCAATAACTGTAGCAGACGACTGTAGAGATATTCTGTTCCCGCTCCCACAATAATATGATCCGGTGACACATGCATGCCACGGTACCGATACAAATGCTCTGCAATGGCCACCCTTAGTTTTTCCACTCCGTTAAAAGGAACCGTCTTAAGCAGAGACGTATCATAATCCGTCAGGGTCTGCCGCATGATCTTCGCCCAGGTGGCAAAGGGGAACTTATCATATTGAATATTGTTGGCCGTCAGATCCGCCAGATATTCTTCCTCCCGGAAACGGGTCACAAAGGATGCATAGGCTGGGGCGGAGACGTTCTTCACTTCCAGACGGTTGACAAAATACCCTCTCTTTTCCTCCGACCGGATATAGCCCTCCAGCAGCAGCTGTTCATAGGTATTCTCCACGGTCTTGACACTGACCTGCAAGTGCTCGGCAAACGCCCGCTTCGAAGGAAGCTTCTCACCGGCAGTCAGCCGGCCGCTCAAGATGTCAGCTTTCATCGCTTCATATAAGTATTCATACATGGTTTTTCTGCCACGGGCAGTCAGATCATAGGTCAGCATCTGGTATCCTCCTTTTTTCTTATTTTGGTTATTTAAAAGATATCAGATTTTATTATAATGAACTCATAAAGTAAAAGCAAGCAGGAAGGACAGATTCTCCCCCCGCCAAGGGGGTGACTCCTCAAGAGGGCAGCTCCTCAAGAAGAGCAGGATTTTCCTTCGGAAAACAAGGGAGGATTTAACATGGGCGTATATGCAATCACCGGCGCATCCAGCGGAATCGGCGCCAAGACAAAAGAACTGTTACTTCAAAAAGGACACGAAGTCATCAATATCGATCTGAAGGACGGCGATATCTGCGTGAACCTGGCAACCCCGGAAGGAAGACAGGCCGCTGTAGACAAGCTGCATGAGCTGCATCCCGAAGGTCTGGACGGCATGATCTGCAATGCCGGTGTCTCCGGTGCCTGCGGCAATCTGGAACTGATCATTTCCCTGAACTATTTCGGAACCGTAGCCATTGCAAAGGGCGTCTATGACCTCCTTAAGAAAAAACACGGCAGCTGCGTAGTCACCGTATCCAACACCATTTCCCAGGGTGCGGGACGTAAAGATATCGTAGATCTGCTGAACAATATCGGTGATGAAAAGAGAGTATTAAGCCTGGTATCCTCCATGGATTCCACCAACCTCTCCGTGGGCAACAGTCTCTATGTATCCACCAAATATGCTCTGGCCAGATGGGTCCGCAGAGTCTCCGCTACCTGGGCTGCCAACGGTGTCCGCATCAATGCGGTAGCTCCCGGCAACGTACATACTGCCATGACCGCTACCATGAGCACCACCGCGAAAATGGCACTGAATGCTCTCCCCATTCCCACCAAGTACGGTCAGGAATGTCTGATGGCTCCCGAAGAGATCGCTGAGGTGATGGTATTCCTGGCATCCGATTCCGCCAGAGGTGTCAACGGCAACATCATGTTCGTAGACGGCGGTACTGACGCACTGTTAAATTCTGAAAAGGTATATTAAGGAGGAACACGCTATGAGACCCATTGAAAAATATGTAGAAGCTATGGAAAATAAAGATTTTGCCGGACTTGCAGAGTTGTTCACCCCTGATGGCATTCTGTGTGACTATTGTACCACCTCCGCTTCCCAGCAGGAATATCATATCTACGGAAAAGAGGCCATCAATATGTTCTTCCGTAACAAATTCGGCTTCCGCCGCTACTCCATTCTGGATGCTGAGGTCGTAAATGATGAGCAGGCCGAGTTCATTGCCAACTTCGGAGGCTACAACATCATGGCCATCGCCACGGTTCGTAAGACCGATGAAAACGGTCTGATCCAAAGACTTACCGTAAGACCGAAATAATTTTTGCCATCCCCTTATACTTTTCTCTATATAGAATCTTAATGTAAAAGAAGCTGCACCCTACGGTACAGCTTCTTTTACATTCTATCTTCCGAATACGTCGGTCATTCCGGAGCACTGCCAGAGATCACATAGCTGGTCACGGCATACAGGATCTCACCGTTGTACTCCACTCTGGACCAGCCAGATCCTTCACTGTAGCCGGTACGATGCAGATTGGTTCCGTTTCGCACCTGGGTGCGTACAGTGCTCTCTCCCTCGCTGGTGCTTGGTTCCGTCCGCAGATTGATCAGATCTTTGGGGGTAATATAATCATCACAATCCGTAAAGACGATCACTCTGCCATCCTGGGTGCTGACGCGGTTGGGATATGTCGGCTTCTCCGGGGTCTTATAGGTAAGATCCGTGGTCAGATATGCTGATACTGCATAAACCGTCTGGCCGTTGTATTCCAGTCTGGACCATCCGGTGGAATCGTTCCTTCCGGTGCGTACCAGAGTCTCTCCGTTCTTCAGCTGCCCTACCACATTGCCCTCATCTCCGGTATAGGGTGTACTGCGAAGATTACTCACATCCTTGGCAGTGACCGTCTCGTTCACATCACCGAACGTCATGGAATTTCCCTCCGCAAGAGCATCTCCCGTATTATTGGTAATGGGGACTTCGGTTGCCACCGGTGCCTGTGTAGGCTGCGGCTGTGCTTCCGGAGCCTGTGTAGATGTCGGTTGCGGTGCTTCTGTCACTGCTGCCGCAGGCTCCGGAGTAACCGTCTCGGGGATTTGTGTAGTCTCCGGTTCCGCCGTTGCCACCTTTTCCGATGCGATCCCGGTCTCCGGGGTCTCTGCAGAAGCCTGTTCTGAGCTCTGCGCTTCTGTTGTCACCGCCGCAAATTCATTATTTTCCGTAGTTCTGTCATGATGGCTCAGTTTCCACAGCGGAATACAGATCAGGACCGCCAGAACCATCATGCCCGCAAAAGCCGGAATCATCCATGGCCGGAACCGGAAGCCGATCCCGTCCCCCTCGTCGAAGTCATCCAGGTCATCCCCTTCCGGGTACTCCCCATAGTCCTCATCCTCCGTAAAGTCCTCCGATTCCACAGTATACGGATCCTCTGTATCACAGGTTGTTTCCCATACAGCATCATCACGTCGTCCCGCCTGTTCAGAATCCACCTCTGCATCCGCAAGTTCTTCATAGTCAAAATTATATTCTTCCGGTTCCCTTTTCCGGTCTCTGACACCCTTTTCTTCCATGGCATGCCCTCCTTCCGCCATCTTTAAGCTGATTATATACTTCCCTCTTTTGCAAAACAAGTACCTTTTCCTGTCTTTGCAGGTATGTTATACTGACTGTAGCATTATAAAAACCTCTCAGGAGTTATATTCTCTATGAAAAATAAATTTGCCAAATGGAAACCTTATATTTTCCTCGCGGTCCTGCTCGCCAGCCTGGTTCCTCTGGTATGGCTGGGGCGTTACAATTATCCAACCGGGGATGATTATTATTACGGTACGGAAGCCCATCTGGTCTGGCAGCAGACCGGAAGCATACCACAGGCCATTTCCGCCGCCTGTGCCGGTGTCGCCAAAAGCTATCAGATCTGGCAGGGAACCTATTCAGCGCTGTTTCTGATGTATCTTGCGCCCAATGCCTTCTCCAATACCGCCTATCATCTGGTGACTTTTGTGATCCTTCTTTTGCTGTGCGGCAGCATTTTCTATCTGCTACGGCCTCTGGTCTGCCATTTTCTGCCGGGAACATGTGGGGAATGGATCACGATTTCCTCAGTATTCAGTTTCCTGTGCATCCAGACAGTGGCCTTTCAGAGCGACAGCTTTTACTGGTACAACGGCTCCATGTATTACACCGGTTTCTTTGCCGTGACCCTGTTTTTCCTGGGCACATTGCTTCGCTACCTGTACAATGGGAAAAAGATACTGATGCTTCCGCTTCTCCTGTTCGCAATTTTCTTAGGCGGTGGCAATTACGTGTCCCTTCTCCCCTGCATGCTGTTTGTGGTAACCGTAACCTTTCTACTGCTGTTGCAGAGAAATAAAAAGACTTATGTCTGCGGAATTACCTCCGCTGTTCTCCTGCTATCTTTTGCCGTCAGTGCCATGGCCCCCGGCAATCAGGTGCGGCAGGACGGCATGTGGAAAATTCCCGCGTGGAAAGCCATTGCAAAGTGCCTGTTGCAGGGTGTACGCTATACCTTTGCCTGGACCAGACTGTGGTGGTTCCTTGCCGCCCTGCTTCTGCTGCCGGTCTTCCTGCGCATTTTACAGAAGAAAAACGGGAGTTTTTTCTCCCATCCCCTCCTTTTTACCGGATATTCCTACGGATTGTTCTGCTCCATGTCCTGTCCTCTGTTCTATACCATGAACTCCACCGGACCGGGCCGGGCCGTAGCCATTGTCTACTATGCGTTTCTGCTGATCAGTTTTGCAGTATTCTTCTACTGGCTCGGATTTATAGTCCGGAAGCTGCAAATGCGTCAGAATACTCCGGAGAAAATGGCGGTCCTCGGCAAGTTGAAAATTGCCCGTTATGTCGCCATGACGGTCCTGTTGGCCGTCATCCTTTTCACCGGAGTATGGCAGGAGACCTCCGCCGCAAAAGCGATCCAGGTGCTGACAAACGGTGAAGCCGCTGCCTATGCTGCAGAATACGAAGAACGTCTTCTTCTCCTGAATGACCCGGAGATTACGGATGTGGTGCTGACCCCCTTTACCCATCAGCCTGCGATGATCTACACCGGCGATCTTCCAGGAGACCCCGAGGATCCCACCAGTAAAAAGACCGCACAATACTTTGGAAAAAATTCCATATACGTAGATTACAGCAATTAATTATAGTGACCAGCTGATGAGCACACCACCATCGAATAAAAGGCGATCAACAACCCACGGCGCATTACAAAAAGGACGCTTCCGGTTTTTCCGGAAACGTCCTTTTGTTATCTTTTACTATTCTTATTGTCCTTCGTACTTCTCACTCTGCATACGGATCAGTTCTGCATCGTCGAAGTAATTGATACGCATAGCGCTCTTTACCTCAGACAGGGTCTGTGCTGCCACTTCACGGGCCTCGTCACTGCCCTTCTTCAGGATCTCATATACTGCGGGAATATCCTTCTCCAGTTCTTTTCTACGGTTACGGATGGGCTCCAAGGTCTCCTGCATTACGTTGTTCAGGAACTTCTTCACCTTCACGTCACCCAGACCGCCTCTGGTATAATGCGCCTTTAACTCGTCCAGATTTGCGTAATCCGGCAGGTATCTCTCGAAGTGCTCCGGCTTGCAGAAAGCATCCAGGTAAGTGAATACCGTGTTGCCCTCCAGATGTCCGGGATCGCTGACCAACAGATGCTCGGGATCGGTGTACATGCTCATGATCTTGGTGCGTACATCGTCTGCGCTGTCTGCCAGATAGATGCAGTTGCCAAGGGATTTACTCATTTTCGCCTTGCCATCGATGCCAGGCAGTCGCTGACATGCCTCATTTTCAGGCAGCAGTGCCTTGGGCTCTACCAGTACCGGTGCATATACGGTGTTGAATTTGTGTACGATCTCTCTGGTCTGTTCGATCATGGGCAGCTGGTCACCACCTACGGGAACGGTGGTTGCCTTGAAAGCGGTAATATCGGAAGCCTGGCTGATGGGATAGGTAAAAAATCCCACAGGGATGCTGGCTTCGAAGTTACGCATCTGGATCTCACTCTTTACGGTCGGGTTTCTCTGTAATCTGGCTACGGTTACCAAATCCATGTAATAGAAGGTCAGCTCGCACAGTTCGGAGATCTGAGACTGAATGAAGATCGTTGCCTTGCTGGGATCCAGTCCGCAGGACATGTAGTCCAGCGCCACTTCAATAATATTCTGACGCACCTTCTCGGGATTCTCGATATTATCCGTCAGCGCCTGTGCGTCTGCGATCATGATAAAAGTCTTCTTATATTCGCCGGAATTTTGCAGCTCTACACGTCTTCTCAGGGAGCCTGCATAATGTCCCACATGTAATCTTCCGGTGGGTCTGTCACCTGTCAAAATAATCTTGTCCATTTCGTCCTCTCAATCCGCCGTCTACGCGGCCATACATCATTGCTTTCTTAATTATATCATTTTTTTGAATATTAGCAAGAAAGCATCTTATCCCATTCTTTTTTTGATAAATCAGAATCTGCAAACATAAGATTTAATATCCCAACTCTAATATCGTCAAAAACAGAATATGGTGCATCATTAAACAAACTTTTTTCTATCTTCTGCATTTCCAATAATATTTCCTCTTGTCGTTTACTTCCTAATTTCTCCCAAACACTAGGCTTTAAATACCAGTTATCTATTCCATATATCATTGTTGCTTCAATAAAGTTTAAAACAGCTAATGGATTATCTAACTTAAGGTCAATCTCTTCTTTAAGTTCTTTAGGTATAACTTTATCAAACCCCAAAGTAATAAGTGTATTATTTGCAAAAGGAATTACATCTACTGAACAGATATAATTCTCTCTTTGAAAAACAATTTCTGTACAACCACAAATACACACTGGGATTTTAATGTCTATCAAGACACTTGAAAAATCTACGTCTGTTTTCCTCCCTTCTATTTCATTCCACAATTTTTCCTTAAAATATTCAAGTTGACTATAAAATAATAATTGTCTTTCCTTAAAATCTTCTATATTTCTTATATGCTTATCCTTGCCTACTATTTTTATGCTTTTTAATAAATTAGCCCTGTCATATTTCTTAATATATTTATATGCAAGTACATCTCTGATTTCATAATAGTGATCCCCTCTACGCTCCATCTGTTCTAATAAACTTTTCTGAATAAAACAATTATAAACAACATTTCTATATGCTTGTCTCACTATATCTGCTTCATTCCTTATGGTTCCTGCCCTTTCAAATGTTTCAAATATCCTTTCATGTTCCTTGCAAAAACCAGGAAATGTAGTAGCTATTCCTATTCCCACATATTCTATCTCTATAAATTCTTCTCTAATCGGATATTTTTCCACAAATGCAGGGGTCACAACCTTTTTATTCTCTTGAATTTCTTCTAAGGACATTTTTCGTGAAACTGTATGAGATTTTTTGATACTCTTTTTCTCACAATTAGGACAAGAACATTTTTTTACCGTCTTGTATCGTTTGTGTAATTTTAGTTGTTCTTCAAAGAAAACTTGTTTAAAAACAGCTTCATTTTCACCTTGAAAAAGTTTACCATCTTCTATAGTTTTAATATAATTATCTATTCCAAATTCTATCCACTGTTCCACTTTTCAACCTACTCTATCATAATTCGCATTTCTAATTCTTTTAAATATTTATCTTTGATTTTTGAACTAATAATTTCATCCTGATTTTTTGTATCTAAGCATAACTGTTTATTATTTGTCAATAATTCTGCCGATAATTTCAAATTTTTTTTAACTAATCCAAGCCAAAAAATAATCTTTTCCTTATCTTCTTTAATTTTTTGTCCCCAGAACTTTTCCATTTCTTCCTCTGACATGTCAAAAATTCTCTGCCGAATATTTTCAATATTTTCTAACGCCCTGTACATAATTGCAGATACATATATTCCCAGTTCATCGACATACTTATTGCCTCCTGCTGAAAAAATGTCTCTGACATTCCCACACCATACATAACAACTATATACAAGCCACGGTGTAAAATTGTGATAGTCTCCCTTAAATACTTCTGGAAATAACGCAATTCCTTCGTTTAAATATATATTTTTCTCTTCCCTAGATAATTCAGAAAAAGCTATTGTTTCCCCCTCACTCCACCATGTTGATTTTTTTGTTCTAAGAAGTTTCCTTATCTTTTTATTAAGTTCTTCTCCTGATAATTCCAGTAAATCCATTGCATCATTTTGGGAAAGATAATCTCTTCCCTTTTCCAAATCCATATCTAAATAAAATCTAGGACTATGTGTCACTTTTAAATCTGCAATACATTCCTCGTATTTTCTAAACCGGACTTCTGGGTTGTCTCCTCCCATTTTAGCCATAATAATATAAGTATCATCTATATCATTTTTAAGGCTCTCATAAATACTACCACCTATAACTTCCCATTTCTTTGAATCTGTCTTTTTAACTTCTATGCCTATTTTTTTCCCAGATTGTATATCTTCTACTATAAAATCCGGAAATTTTTGTGTACTATGTGTAATGTTTTCTTTTTCAAATCCAGCTTCCAGCAAACAATCATATACTACCTCTTCAAAATCTGTTCCTGAGATTTTTTTAGCTAATAATCCCTTTCGTTTTCTGTCTTGTAATTTCTCTTGTATTTCTTCCGTTACTTTTCCTATTTTCTCAACATATGCTATCCATCTTTCTTCTCTCAAAACTATTTACCTCCAAAATATTTTTCCCAATTGTCTTCTATGCGTTTAGCTATATGATACGCAAGAAGTGGCGGTACTGCATTTCCTATTATTTTATAAGCTTCAGATGCAGACACTGATACATTTTCCCGTTTTCTCGGTATTATAAACTCATAATCATCTGGAAACGTTTGAATTCTTGCGCATTCACGAATTGTTAGTCTCCTCTCCTTCATCCCAGCCTTCAATTCTTCCATATATTCCCCACCATGTTCTTCTGCCAATCTTCTAAATTCAATATTTCCATGATGTTCTGATCTTATTGTAGGTGCAATACCATCTAATTTTACCTCTTGCTGTCCTTGACAATGTTTCCCCATATATTTAGCTTTTGAATATTTTTGCTGACTTACATCCCTTGTATTATCAGGCTCTTGTAATTCAGCAAAAGCTTGCTTTACCGTAACAAATGGAATTTCCCCTTCCTTTTTATTAGCTCTGTCTAAATAATGTGTTGGCAATGGATATGGATCATAATCGGGGTCTATTTGTGTTGCGCTCAATTTTTCTAAAGCTTGTTTCGTCAAATCATCTTTTTTAAACCCCAAAAAAATAACTCTTTCTCTCCCTTGTGGTACACCATATCTTGCTGCGTTTAATATTCTTGCAGGAACAACTAAGTATCCTCCATTACATACGGTCGAAAAATCCTTCTCTATAATTTGCTTTGCATCATTAAGATTTGTCAAACCTTTTACATTCTCTGCAATAAATATCTTGGGTTTTGTAATTGCAACAACTTCTCTCATCCACATGTATAGATGTCCTCTATTTTCAACAGTAGGTGCATTTACATCTATTTTCTTACCATTATGTCCTTTATCTGACTCAAATCCCATTCTTTTGCCTGAAACAGAGAAATCCTGACAAGGGAACCCTCCTGTTACAATATCAATATCTGTAGGAAAAATATTTATTTTATTTTCTTTTTGAAGTTTAACCAAATCAACAATACTGTCTAAATAGTAACATGTTTCATCCACTCCTCTGTTTCCAAAATAGTTACACCACGCTGCTTTTGCCTCCGGTTTTATATCATTTGCAAATACAGTATGAAATCTATTTTTAGGCAATTTAACCCAATTACTATTTTCCCTTTTTATTTTCCACTCTTTATGCAAATCAATATTTACTGATTGCTTTAACACTGAAAAACCACCCTCAAACCCCAAATCCATTCCTCCACAACCTGAGAACAGGGATAATACATTCAAGGTTTCCTTCTTTTCCTTTTTTATTCCAGATTTCATTTTCTCTGGCTTTTTTGCCTCATAGGGGATAAGCCATACTCCACTTTGCTTTTTTGCTCCAATAATTCTGTTCTCATTACATAATACTTGAATTCTTCTAGGCGAAACATTCCATCTCTCTGCCAATTCTATTACAGATATATATTTTTCCAATTTTATCACTCCCTTTTGTAAATCTATTCTATTCGTTTCTGCGAAGTTTTACAAGCTTTTATCCCTACAAATTTATTTTTATATATCCATATCTTGAAAATAGCCCAAAAGATATTTCTTCAAATGTTTACAATATCTTTTGGGCCATCTTGCAAATGCCTATATTATGCAATTACTTAATACAGAGTCATATTGCCATTAGTTTATCCAGAATCTTATGTGCCACCTGTTCCTTGCTCATCAGTTCCAGGCTCTCCTCGGAATTCTTTGTGATCAGTGTCACAATATTGGTGTCCGTGCCAAAGCCCGCTCCTGCGCTCTTCAAACTGTTGGCACAGATCATGTCACAGTGCTTGCTCTCCAGCTTCTTCCGGGAATTCTCCAGTACATTTTCCGTCTCCATGGAAAATCCACACAAAATCTGTCCCGGTCTCTTGTTTTCCCCAAGGGTCTTCAAAATATCCTTCGTCCGCACCAGAGGGATCGACATGTCTCCGTCTTTTTTCTTAATCTTATTGTCTGCTGTCACTGCCGGGGTGTAGTCTGCCACGGCTGCTGCCTTGATGACAAAATCATAGTCCTGCGCTCTGGACACGATTGCATCGTACATCTCTGCTGCCGTCTGTACCGGCACCACATTTACAAACAACGGCGGCTCCACATCCGTATGGGCTGCCACCACCGTCACTTCTGCGCCGCGGTGCATTGCAGCTCTCGCCAGGGCATAACCCATTTTTCCACTGGAGTGATTCGTGATAAAACGCACCGGGTCAATGGGTTCTCTGGTGGCACCTGCGGAGATCAGCACCTTTTTGCCCGCCAGATCCTTCTCGCAGGCGATCTCCTTCACCACGGCTTCGAACAGTACGGACTCCTCCGGCATTCTGCCGTCACCGATATCGCCGTTGGCCAGCATTCCCGTGGCCGGAGTGATGATCTCATAGCCGAAATGCTTTAATTTTTCGATATTATCCTGCACGATGGGGTTGTGATACATATTATGATTCATGGCAGGGGACACAATCTTCTTGCAGGGACATGCCATGACCGTAGTGGTCAACATATCATCTGCGATGCCGTTTGCAATCTTGCCGATCACATTGGCAGAAGCCGGTGCCACCAGAACCACATCCGCCCGCTTTGCCAGTGCCACATGTTCCACACTGTACTGGAAATTGCGGTCAAAGGTGTCCACCAGACATTTATGTCCCGTCAGACTTTCAAAAGTAATGGGGTTGATGAACTGCGTGGCATTCTGTGTCATCAGCACTTCCACATCACAGTGCTGTTTTAACAGCATCCGCGCTACATTGGCCATTTTATATGCAGCAATACTTCCCGAGATTGCCAGAACTGCGGTCTTTCCCTTCAGCATAGTCGTCTCCTTTTGCCTGATTTATCAAAAATACTTCAAAACTGTACTCCTAAAATACCATAAGTGCATATTTTATGCAAATATCACTTTTCTTTTTGTCCGGGATATGATATAAACAGTAGGAGTGTCCCGAATCACCGGGGCAGCTTGTATTGTATCTCCCAGAGGGAGAATGGTAACAAGGAGGAAAATTTCATATGAACAAACAAAGTAAGACAATGCGACTCACGTTGATGGGATTGTTTGCTGCGGTACTTTTGCTGATGGCTTATACCCCGCTCGGGTACCTGAACATCGGCCCCCTGGCAATCACCTTCAATGTCATCCCCGTTGCACTGGCTGCAATCACTCTTGGCCCTGTAGGCGGAGCCGCCATGGGAGCAGTATTCGGATTGACCAGCTTTTTGCAATGCATCGGCGTGGGAGGCACCAGCGCCATGGGAGCAATGCTTTTTGGCATCAACCCTGTGTTGGCCTTCATCCAGCGTTTCATCCCCAGACTTCTGGACGGATTTCTGCTGGGATATGTCTTCCGTTACAGCCGCAAAGCCGTAGGAGACAGAATCGCCTGCATGATCACCGGATTTTGCAGCGCATTTTTCAACACCGCATTTTTCATGTCCCTTTTAGTACTGCTGTTCGGCAATACTTCCTATGTGCAGGGACTGATGGGTGGTAAAAACGCGATTTTATTCATCTGCTCTTTTGTAGGTGTGAATGCGGTCTTCGAGATGTGTGCATCCACGTTCCTGACCGGAGCGGTAGGGCTGGCACTGATCAAGGCAAAAGTCATTCCTGTATATCAGAAAGCAGGGTCTGCAGCATAACAGGAGTATACCCGTGGTACTGACAATCGACATCGGAAATACTACGATCGGCATCGGGGGATTTCAGGGAAATAAGCTGCTCTTTATTGAGAAGATATCGTCCCGTCGTCCCCTGTCTGATGCTGGATATATTGAAAAACTGAATATGATCTTGAACAAACACGGCCTGTCTGCCGAGGCCTTTGAGGGATCTATGATTTCCTCGGTTGTGCCTTCGGTGACAGCCGTTTTTTCCTCTGCTCTGGAAACTTTTCTGGGACGGAAACCTCTGATTCTTTCCCATAAGCTGGATCTGGGCTACGAGATCTGTACGGAATTCCCGGAAAAGGTGGGCTGTGACCGACTGGCAGATATTGCAGGAGCCATTTCCCGCTATTCCCTGCCTTTCGTCACCATCGACCTGGGCACCGCCACGACTTTTAACGTGTTGGATGAGAACCGTCGCTTTTTAGGTGGCCTGATCCTTCCCGGTGTTGGAACCGCCCACAGGGCACTTTTAGGCAAGACCGCCCAGCTCCCGAAAGGGGACATTCATATGCCCGCCCACACCATCGGTGCGAATACGCAGGAATGCATCACCGGGGGAATGCTCTTGGGCAACGCCTGTGCCATCGACGGACTGATCCGCCGTATCCAGACAGAGTTAGGGCAAAAAGCAACGGTCGTTGCCACCGGAGGGTACGCAACGACCGTCATTCCACATTGTGAAACGAAGATCCATATCGATCAGAATCTTCTTATGAAAGGTCTGAGATCCATCTACGAGAATAATACCTCTACTGGATCACCAGATTAGAGTAGCCCATCAGGCTCTCATCCACAGCATGTGCGGCTTCTCTGCCTTCACGGATCGCCCACACCACCAGGGACTGTCCTCTGTGCATATCACCGGTAACGAATACATTTTCCACACTGGTCTGGTATTTGCCGGGGGCAGTTTTTACGTTGGTGCGTTCATTTAATTCCACCCCGAAAGCATCGGTAATATATTTCTGACTTCCCAAAAATCCTGCTGCGATCAGTACGATCTCCGCATCCAGGATCTGCTCACTTCCGGCGATCTCCTGCATCTTCATGCGTCCGGTAGCCGGATCCTTTTCCCAGGACAGCTTCACGATCTTCACGGCTTTCAGGTTGCCGTTCTTATCCTTGATAAATTCCTTGACCGTAGATTCATAGATTCTCGGATCCTGTCCGTAGACTGCAATGGCTTCTTCCTGACCGTAATCGGTCTTGCAGACCTTCGGCCATTCGGGCCAGGGATTGTTCTCTGCTCTCTTGTCCGGAGCCTTGGGCATCATCTCGATCTGGGTCACAGACTTGGCACCGTGACGGATGGAAGTTCCCACACAGTCATTACCGGTATCACCACCGCCGATGATGACCACGTTCTTACCCTTGGTCTCCACATATTTTTTATCTTCAAAGTTCGAATCCAGCAGGCTCTTGGTATTGGCTTTCAGAAAATCCACCGCGAAATAGATTCCCCTGGCATCTCTGCCTGGCGCATTGATGTCTCTGGGATTGGAAGCACCACAGGCCAGTACGACACGGTCAAAATCATGTAACAGCTTGGATGCCTTGATGTCCTTACCGATATCCGTACCGGTGACAAAGGTGACGCCCTCTTTCTTCATGATGGCTATCTTACGGTCAATGATCTGTTTCTCCAGCTTCATGTTGGGGATGCCGTACATTAACAGTCCTCCCACACGGTCGGAGCGCTCAAATACTGTGACCTGATGTCCTCTCTGGTTCAGCAGATCCGCCGCTGCCAGTCCGGAAGGACCGCTGCCGATGACTGCCACCTTTTTGCCGGTACGCACCACAGGGGGCTTGGCTGCCGCATAACCCTCGCTGTAGGCGTTTTCAATAATTGCATATTCGTTCTCCTTGGTGGAGACCGGATCCCCGTTCAACCCGCAGGTACATGCCGCTTCACACAAGGCAGGGCATACTCTGGAAGTGAACTCGGGGAAATTGTTGGTCTTCTTCAGGCGGTTGTAAGCCTGCTGCCAGTTGCCGGTATATACCAGGTCGTTCCACTCCGGCACCAGATTGTGCAGGGGGCATCCGCTGGCCATACCGCAGATCATCATGCCCGACTGACAGAACGGCACACCGCATTCCATACATCTGGCACCCTGTAAACGCTGCTTTTCCTTCGGCAGATGCTCATGGAATTCATTAAAATGCTGTATTCTCTTCTTCGGATCCTCAGCCACGCTGACTTCCCTTTTATATTCCATAAATCCCGTTGGTTTTCCCATGACTCTCTCCATTCTGCAGACGCTTCGGCGTCGGAAGAATCGCGAACTAAATTTCATATTTAGTTCTGCGATAAACTAATTTGTGGCGCCCGCGGCACAAATTAGTCGTGTGAAAAGCAATCTATCAAGATTACTTTTCACACTGGCCTCCTACTTTCTGGTGTTGGCATAGAATGCTTCGATCTGTGCCTGCTCTGCGCTCAGTCCTTTTTCCTCCATCTGGACGATGGTCTTTAAGACTCTCTCATAATCATGAGGGATGATCTTCTTGAACTTGGGCAGATACTCTCCAAAGTTGTCCAGCACTTCCTTACCCTTGGCGGAATTGGTCAGTGCCACATGCTCCTGGATCATGGATTTCAACTCCAGCACATCATATTTGGATGTGATCTCGCTGGAGGATACCATTTCCTTATTCAGACGCTTGTACAGATCGTTGCCTTCATCCAGTACATAAGCGATACCGCCGCTCATACCGGCTGCAAAGTTTTTTCCGGTGGGTCCTAAGACTACCACACGTCCGCCGGTCATGTATTCACAACCATGATCACCTACACCTTCGACAACTGCGATGGCACCTGAGTTACGCACGCAGAAACGTTCGCCTGCCACACCGTTGATGAATGCTTTACCGGAGGTCGCACCGTACAGTGCCACGTTACCGATGATGATGTTTTCCTCCGCCTTGAACTTGCTACCCTGGGGAGGATATACCACCAGCTTACCACCGGATAAGCCCTTGCCGAAGTAGTCGTTGCTGTCACCTACCAGTTCCAGGGTCAGACCCTTGGGAATGAAGGCTCCGAAGGACTGTCCACCGGCACCCTTGCACAGTACATGGTAGGTATCCTCTTCCACATCATCGCCCAGTTTTCTGGTGATCTCACTTCCGAGGATCGTACCGAAGGCACGGTCGGTGTTGCTGACATCCACTTCAATGCTGCGCTTCTGTCCCGCATCAATAGCTTTGCCCAGTTGCTTTAACAGCACCTTCTCATCCAGTGTCTTCTCTAACTGGAAGTCATAGACCTGCCTGGGATCAAAGGTCACCTTCTGCTTGCTGCCTTCGTAAGGGTTGCTTAAGATCTGGGTCAGATCCACTTCCTCCTGACGCTCGTTCAGATGCTCTTTTCTCTTCAGCAGATCGGTTCTGCCCACCAGTTCATCTACGGTACGCACGCCCAGGGCTGCCATGTATTCCCGCAGCTCCTGTGCGATAAATTTCATAAAGTTTTCCACGTATTCCGGCTTACCGCGGAAGTTTTTCCGTAACTCCGGGTTCTGGGTAGCCACACCTACCGGACAGGTATCCAGATTACATACTCTCATCATGACACAGCCCATGGTCACAAGGGGTGCGGTGGCAAAACCGAACTCCTCGGCACCTAAAATGGCTGCGATGGCTACGTCTCTGCCGCTCATCAGCTTACCGTCGGTCTCGATGCGGACTTTATTACGCAGGCCGTTCATGATCAGGGTCTGATGGGTCTCTGCCAGTCCCAGCTCCCAGGGAAGTCCGGCATTGTGGATGGAGTTTCTCGGTGCCGCACCGGTACCGCCGTCATAGCCGGATACCAGGATGACCTGGGCTCCCGCCTTGGCTACACCGGCTGCTACGGTTCCCACACCGGCTTCAGATACCAGTTTTACGGAGATTCTTGCCTGGGTGTTGGCATTTTTCAGATCATAGATCAGCTGCGCCAGATCCTCAATGGAATAAATGTCGTGATGAGGGGGCGGAGAGATCAGGGACACACCGGGGGTGGAGTGTCTGGTCTTGGCGATCCAGGGATATACCTTTCCTCCGGGCAGATGTCCGCCCTCGCCGGGTTTTGCTCCCTGTGCCATCTTGATCTGAATCTCCTGTGCACTTACCAGGTAACGGCTGGTAACACCAAAACGTCCACTGGCTACCTGCTTGATTGCGGAACAACGGTTCAGTCCGTCCGGTCCGACGGTCAGACGATCCAGGTCCTCACCGCCTTCACCGGAATTGCTCTTACCGTGCAGATGATTCATGGCGATGGCCATGGTCTCATGAGCCTCCTTGGATATGGAACCGTAGGACATGGCACCGGTCTTGAATCTGGTCACAATGGACTCTACCGGCTCTACTTCCTCAATAGGCACACCCTTTTTCGGATAATTGAAGTCCATCAGTCCTCTGAGATTCTTGATGGAATCTTCGTCGTTTACCATGGCAGTGTACTGCTTGAACATCTGGTAATCACCGCATCTGGTGGATTCCTGTAACATATGGATGGTAGCGGGATTGTACAGATGCTCGTCACCGCCGCTGCGCATCTTGTGATGTCCGGGGCTGTTTAAGGTCAGATCGTTTTTCAGTCCCAGAGGATCAAATGCCTGAGAGTGCAGGTCGTCTACCTGCTGCTCAATATCTTTTAAGGTAATACCTCCCACACGACATACGGTGTTGGAGAAATACTTACTGATCACTTCCGGTGCAATACCGATAGCCTCGAAGATCTGGGAACCCTGATAGGACTGGATGGTGCTGATACCCATCTTGGATGCGATCTTGACGATGCCGTGGAGGACAGCATTGTTGTAATCATCCACTGCTGCATAGTAATCCTTATCCAGCATATTGCTCTCGATCAGCTCCTTAATGGTATCCTGTGCCAGATAAGGGTTGATAGCACAGGCACCATAACCGAGCAGTGTAGCAAAATGGTGTACTTCTCTAGGTTCGCCGGACTCCAGGATCAGTGCGACTCTGGTTCTCTTCTTGGTGCGTACCAGATACTGGTTCAGGGCGGATACGGCAAGCAGGGAAGGAATGGGCACATGGTTCTCATCCACGCCTCTGTCGGACAGGATCAGGATGTTCACGCCGTCTCTGTAAGCTCTGTCCACTTCCACGAACAGTCTGTCAATGGCACGCTCTAAGCTGGTGTTCTTGTAATATACGATAGGTACGACTTCTACTTTGAATCCGTCTACCTTCATGTTCTTGATCTTCAACAGATCCGTGTTGGTCAGGATCGGGTTGTTGACCTTCAGAACATTACAGTTCTTCGGGGTCTCCTCCAGAATGTTGCCCTCGGTACCGATGTATACGGTGGTGGAAGTCACGATCTCCTCACGGATCGCATCGATGGGCGGGTTGGTTACCTGTGCAAACAGCTGCTTGAAATAATGAAACAGCGGGTGGTTCGTCTTGCTTAAGACGGGAAGCGGCGTATCCACACCCATGGCGGCAATCGCTTCACTGCCGTTCTTTGCCATAGGCAGAATGCTCTGTTTCATCTCATCGTAGGTATAACCGAAAGCTTTCTGCATCCGCTGACGCTCTTCGTAGGTGTACTCAGGGACACGCTGGTTCGGGATGTGAATACTCTTCAATTCTGTCAGGTTGTTGTCCAGCCATTCACCATAGGGCTGTCTGGAAGCATATTTTTCCTTGATCTCCTCATCGTCAATGACTCTGCCCTGTACGGTATCGACCAGGAGCATCTTGCCGGGACGAAGTCTTTCCTTTAACTTGATCTTCGTGGGATCAACAGGAAGGACACCTACCTCGGAAGACAGGATCAAGGTATCATCGTCAGTGATCAGATAACGGGAAGGACGCAGGCCGTTTCTGTCCAGTACCGCACCCATGATATCTCCGTCGGAGAACAGGATGGATGCGGGGCCGTCCCAGGGCTCCATCATGGTAGCGTAATACTGGTAGAAATCTCTCTTGGTCTGGGACATGGCCTTGTTGTTCGCCCAGGGCTCGGGGATAGCGATCATGACCGCCAGAGGCAGTTCCATGCCGCTCATTACCAGGAATTCCAGCGTGTTGTCCAGCATAGCGGAGTCGGAACCGGTCTTGCTGATGGCAGGCAGTACTTTGTGCAGCTGGCCTTTCAGATGCTCGGATTCCATGTTCTCCTCCCTGGCCAGCATCTTGTCGGCATTGCCGCGGATAGTGTTAATCTCACCGTTGTGTACCATCAGACGGTTCGGATGAGCACGTTCCCAGCTGGGATTGGTATTGGTGGAGAAACGGGAGTGTACCATGGCAATGGCGGATTCGTAATCTTCACTCTGCAAATCTGCGAAGAAGGTACGCAGCTGGCCTACCAGGAACATTCCTTTATATACGATCGTTCTGCTGGAAAGAGAAACTACATAGGTATCATCGGAAGACTGCTCGAAGACACGTCTTGCAATATAAAGTCTGCGGTCAAAGGGCAGTCCTTTTTCCACATCGGCAGGCTTTTTCACGAATCCCTGCATGATATAGGGCATGCACTCTACGGCCTTATGTCCCAGCACATTGGGGAAGGTAGGCACTTCACGCCAGCCGAGGAATTCCATTCCTTCTTTTTCCACAATGATCTCGAACATCTTCTTGGCTTGATTGCGGCGCAGCTCTTCCTGCGGGAAGAAGAACATGCCGACACCGTATTCTCTCTCTCCGCCGATATCCATGCCCAGAGCCTTTGTGACTCTTGCAAAAAATTTGTGGGGGATCTGGGTCAGAATACCGACACCGTCACCGGTCTTGCCTTCCGCATCCTTACCGGCTCTGTGCTCCAGATTCTCTACGATCTTCAGCGCATTCTCTACGGTCGCGCGGCTCTTCTCTCCGTGAATATTGACACAGGCTCCGATACCGCAGTTATCATGCTCAAATTCTTCCCGATATAACGGTGCCTTGGGCAGCTCCTGTTTTACATCAAACATATAGTTCTCCTTTCCGGTTTTCTATTTCTCTCTTCTTAATCTGTCTGTTCCTATTCAGAACCTCATTCGCAAGACTGTGCTTTCAGCACTTTCCTGCAACTAAAAAAGGTCGCAATGAGACTCTTTCGAGCGCCTCATTGCGACCTTTTCTGTACTATACACCTATTTTTCTCATTTGTAAATATAGATTTTTCCTTGAATTGTCAGATAATTTGTCAATTCAGTTATTCACACGGCTGTTGTCTGTGAATTGTTCTAATTTTCTTTTTTAAGCCATGCTTTTAGCACAACTCTTTGGGGATTTTCCCTATTTTTCCTGTCTCCGACCATACACTTTGCTTGCCAGTCCCTGATAGATTGCAGAGAAATGTCTGCTTTCTGCCATTGCGGTCCGGAGAGGTGCCAGGGTCAGTGCCATCACAGCGCGGTAACGGAACAGTTCTACGGGTTTCATGTATTTTGCCGTGATCTCCTTATGCTCTGCGGCACTGCGTTTCAGGTTCTCCTTTGTCTCGGAGTAGCCGCCGCCTTCGTAGGAAGATACGGTAAGCCCCAGATACTGCATGGGAGCCTTCGCCCGGTAATAGCACCACAGAAAATGTTCATAATCTGCGCGGATCTTGTATTTTGGTTCGTAGGGCTTCTGTCGGCACAGGTCTGCGGCATAGAAGCAGGACTGATGGCAGGGAATGTTGCGGTAGCAGACAAAGCCGGTGATTCGGGGCGGGGATGATATCTTCGTGTCCGTTTTCGCGCTGTAGGTATCTCCGTAATAGATGCCTTGCAGTTTCATAGGGTGCTGTTCCATGAATTGTGCGGTGTGTGCCAGAACTTCCTTGTCATAGAAGAGGTCACCGCAGTTTAAGAACAGAATGTAATCTCCGGTCACATGAGAGACCGCCTGGTTCATAGCCTCGTAGATGCTGTGATCCGGTTCCTGGTAGAGATGGATCCGCCCGTCAGTGCGCATGGACTCTATGGATCCGTCACGGCTGCCACCGTCCTTGACGATGACTTCGAAGTCTGGACAGGTCTGGGCCAGGATACTGTCAAGGGTCTGATTCAGTTTGGTGCCGGGGTTCAGGCATACTACGATAATGCTGAATTTCATATGTTGCTCCTTTTAAGATGTAATATCTCCGCAGTCGAGAACAGGGCAAGGAACGCGGCACGTTCGCACTCTGTCGCAGAGCGTAGCGGCACATAAGTGACCAAAGTACGGTCACTAAGTGCCGACGTCTGCTTACGGCCTGCTTATCCTTACCCTGTTTTCGGCTGCTGGGTTATGAAGTCCAGTTCAATACAGTTTATGAATGCGGTCAGAACTGGTAACTAATGTGTTTTGTTATCTCATTAAAATATATTTTTCTGTTTGTGCAAAGTGATCAAGGATACAACTGCCACTGCCAGGAATACCACGCACACGGGCCAGCTGACGAAGCCGGTGACGGCGATGGAGGTGTAGGACAGGCAGTAGGCGAGGACATTGGATGACACATGAACGAACACTGCCATTTTGAATTCTCCGAAATACTCATAAGCGTAAGCCATGAGGCAGCCAATGAGAAAGCCGTAGATGCCCTGCACGTAGTTCATGTGGTACACACCGAAGATCAGTGCGGACAGAGCTATAGCAAGCTTCAGATCCATAAATCTGCGCAGGTAACCATAAATCACTCCACGGAACAGTAATTCCTCCGCAATCGGAGAGATAAAGCCGAATACCAGAATACCCACAATAAAGTGTGCGGAATATTGCTGGGTTGCAACTTCGGTATAGGCTTCGGATTTGTTGGTCACTCCCAGGAGTTCAAACAGGAGGTTGCATCCGATAACGGCACCAATAGTGGTTGCCACCAGCAGGGCATATTTTGCCTTACCTTCTTTTTTTAGATGGCTTAAATGCATATCCTCTTTGTTCTTCGTGATCAGAAGCTTTGCCGTGGACCATACCGCCAGTGCTCCGCCGATGAAGCCCAGTGCCGCTATGATACTGGACACATCTCCGGAATAGCCGTTATATGCACCGGTCTCATCCCTCAGGATCAGCAGATCTACCAGTCCACCGGAAGCACCGGACTGTGCCAGCTGATACAACAGTGCCAGCAGCGCATACTGTACCACATTGCGCACCAGGATAAACATCAGGAACGAATACACCATGGTCCAGATTCTCTGGTACATGGGATTTTTCTTTTTATTGTCGGGATTGCTGTTCACCAGTTCCTCGCTGCCGCGAAGCAGAAATTTTTCCAATTCTTCCACGGATTGTACGATGTAGTCCGCTTTTGCTTCCTTTAACTCTTCCTTGCTTCCGTAGCCATAAGTCACGCCCACGCTCTCCACGCCCAACGCTCTGGCTCCTTCCACATCGAACTTTCTGTCACCGATCATGTAGACCTGATCCGGCTCTATGGGATTCTCCTTGAACAGCTGATGCAGGGTCTCCTGCACCACCTGATCCTTCGTCTCTCTGGTGCCGTCCAGCTCACTGCCTACCACCACGGCAAAATATTTTTTCAGATCAAAATGCTCCAGTATGCGTTCTACATAGATCTGGGGTTTGCTGGAAGCCAGTGCCAGAAAATAGCCCTTGGATTGCAGGTTCTTCAGCATCTCCGGAATACCGGCATAAACTTCATTTTCAAAAATACCCGTATTCTGAAAACGCTCTCTGTATTTTGCCACGGCCTCCTCCGCCTGCTCAGCGGTAAAACCGTAGAATTCCATAAAGCTGTCCCGTAAGGGCGGTCCGATAAAAGGCTCCAGCTTGTCCAGATCAGGTTCCTCAATACCGAAAGAGTGCAGCGCATACTGCACGCAGGTCGTAATTCCAATTTTGGGATCTGTCAGTGTACCGTCCAGATCAAACAGCAGATATTTTTTCATTCTTATAATTCCTTTTTTTGTATCTGTTCCAAGCCCTGTAACTATCGCAAAATATTCATTGGATACCGGGATCCGCAAGAATATTCTGTAATTGTTATGAGGCTCTGAATAGTTACCCTTTCTTTCTATAGCTTGTGGGGTCCGCAAAGCATTAGAAGCTGCGGATCTTGTCCCCGTCATCCTCAGTGTTTTTCAGTGCCTTGATCTCTACGTCATAGCCCACATTGGCATTGACCTGCACATGGACCACATCCCCCACTTTTTTGCCAAGCAGTGCCTTGCCCAGCGGAGATTCGTTGCTGATCAGACCTTCCAGTGAGTTTCCGCGAACGGTGGTCACGATCTTGTAATCCTCTTCCGTGCCGTCGTCGATGAATTCCACGGTAACAGTGTTGTTGATGCCCACCTCATCCACGGCGGAGTTCTCGGAGATCACCTTTGCGGTCTTGATCATTCTCTCCAGATAACGGATCCGGCTCTCGTTCTGATTCTTGTATTTTTTCGCTGCATAATATTCAAAATTCTCACTGAGATCTCCGTGGGCTCTGGCTTCCTTCACGTCCTCCAGTGCCTTGGGACGCACCACCAGCTTACGATACTCGATCTCATCTTCCATTTTCTTAATGTCAGTGGGGGTTAATTCATCGTACATAATTTCTCCATTTCTATCTGTTCAATTACTTATATCATTTATTGACAGTTTTTCTCCCGGCTCGGCACATGCTGATTTTCTACCAACAACCGTCCTTCTTTTTCTTCGGCGACCGACCTTCTTTTCCTTCAGCAGACGCCTTTCTTTTCTTCTGACGGCCGACCTTTTTCCTTCCGGCAGCCAACCTTCTTTTCTTGCAGAGGATGACCGGTCGCAGTCTCTATGCTGTCCCGGTGTGCCCAGCATTCTACAACTGCATTGCGTAGATTACCGCCAGAGACAGAATGATCTGAATAATGGCAAAACGGAATACGGTCTGTGTATTGGACCAGTCCCACACCTTACGCACATGATCATGCAAGGGAGTACGCACATTTTTCAAAATATGGATCTTCAGGAAACGAAGCAGAGACACCTTAAGAAGTCCCAGTCCTCCATCCAGGATCAGCACCAGTGCCAGCGGGATGAACAGGAACGGGCAGCCGCTCTTCAAAATAGCGATGCTGATGAACAATCCCATAGCCCGGGAACCCGCATCCCCCATCATCAGCTTACTGGGTGTGGCATTGTACCACAGATAGCCCAGAATACATACGGCAAACAGCAGGATCAGGAAAGAGTAAGTCTCATTCACATCCTTCATGCGATCCACAATGTAGATGGACATGATGGTAATGATCGACAGGGTTCCGGAAAGTCCGTCCACACCGTCGGAGCAGTTGGTCACATTCACAGATGTCCATACCAGGATCACCGTGAGAATGGCGAATACCACAGGCGGCAGCGTGAACTTTACATGGAACAGTGCCAGTTCCACCACGTTGGAGTTGTATTTCAGGAAGGTGATGGCTACCAGTGCCGCCACGCACAGATCTAAGAAACCTTTTTTGTACTCACCCCAGGGAGTCTTGGAAGCATCGTCCAGAAATCCCGTCATCATGCATACCACGATCAGCAGCAGATAGATCACCAGCTCTGCGCTTAAAGGGGAAAACAGCAGAACGGATGCCACAAATGCCATGACAAAAATAATTCCGGCACCTCTGGGTTTCCCCGCAGACAATTTTCCGTCATGGGCAAATTCTCTTCCTGCATCCTTGGGCAGATACGGACTTAATTTCGCCGTTGCCAGTACCGTCGCTCCAAAAGCAAAAAGGATTCCAAAAAAAGCAAGGAGAGAACTGCTTCCCTCCGGCAAGATCATCTGTAACATACTATCCCTCGTTTCCACATGAGATACTCACTTTTGTACTCTCATGCTGTATTTTCTGATAAATTCCGTGACTGTTCACAGGGGCATTCGAGAAATGAACACCTCAGAACAGTCACAAAATATTTTAACACAAATATCCCGGAATCTCAAATAATTTCCACAACAGTTCAGTTCTGAACATATCTGGGCGCAGAAATCATGCTTGCATGATTTTGCGGGCAAATATGTGCAGGCGCTAAGCGCCAATCTATGAGCAAAGGTAGTCACGAAGTGACATAAAAGCGTGTTAACGCGACTCCCGTGAACGGCGCGGCTGAACTGTTACGTTTGACAGTTTCCCCACGGTGGACTACTATATTCTTATGAACACTTTCTGAAAAATAGCCATAAAAGGAGAAATACTCTATGATGATCCATAAGATCGAACCGCATAAATATTACCCGGAATTCCGAAGCCAGGAGCCTAAACCTTCCGATTATCTGCTGTTATTTGACGGAGAAAAGGTCTATCTGCCCTCCCATACAGAAAACAGTGATGTAACGGATACTTCCGCCGATGCCGGCATCTCGGAGCATCCTCAAGTATATCTTCCTACTTTTGAAGAAGTCCATGGACTCTTGGGAATCCGTCAGCCTATGGAACGTTTTTTTCTGGACTGTGAATATCTCTTTTCCATTGATGACCGGGCATTCTTCCGCAAGACGACGGAGGATGCCGGTGCTCTCATGCTCCCGGAAGAAGACCTCTACGCTTCCGGTGTGTTCCGTAATTTTGAGCCGGAATATCTGGCATTTGCTGGAATCACTGCCACCCAGATCAATCGTTTCCGTCTGGACCGGAAATTCTGCGGCCGCTGCGGACATCCCACAATTCACAGCACCACAGAGCGGGCCTGCATCTGCCCGGAGTGCGGTCAGATCGAATATCCCAAGATCTCTCCAGCCGTCATTATCGCCATCGTGGATACCGAACAGGACAAGATCCTGCTGACCCGCTACGCCGGCGGTTCCTATCGTCACTGGGCACTGGTGGCCGGCTTCGTGGAAGTCGGTGAGACCTTCAAGGGTGCTGCCCGCCGGGAAATCATGGAAGAAGTCGGTTTAAAGGTCAGCGATCTGGTCTATTACAAATCCCAGCCCTGGTCCTTCAGCGATTCCGCCATGATCGGCTTCTTCGCGAAGCTGGAGGGGGATCCTTCTATTACTTTGCAGGAATCGGAGCTTGGCGAGGCTGCCTGGTTCTCCAGAGAGGATGTCCCGGATCTGCCCTCCACTATCAGTGTCGGTCAAGAAATGATCACATTATTCAAGAATGGTGGGGATCCGTTCTGCAAGAGATAATTGATACATTTGAAAGTTTTTCATTTCTATTCCATGATATACCTTGACTTTGTGCCCCCGTGGTTTCATGCCCCGGGGGCTTAATCAGCTTCTTTTCCTCTCTGCGCCCCGCTCTCTCGATCTCCCCGGGGCTTATTTAGTTTCTTTTCCTCTCTGCGCCCCGCTCTCTCGATCTCCCCGGGGCTTATTTAGTTTCTTTTCCTTTCTGCGCCCCGCTCTCTCGATCTCCCCGGGGCTTAATCAGCATGCTCCTTATATCTACGCCCCATGTACGCAAAAATCTGCCTCCGACAATAACATTGTCATGAGGCAGACTCCTTTCTGTACTTATTCTCTTCACTGTTTCTTCACCTAGAGCATCGTAGCTGTCATCGCTTCTCATTATCTCAATAAGCGGCACTTCTTCGCTACCTTCACTAACAGATATCCCTTCGGGAAGCTTCGAAGCTCCTGCTCCGTGATGCCCCGCATCAATATCAGCATGACAAAATAGACTACAGCAGCAATTACGATCGCAGGAATGACAGAGATCCGCATGGACTTCGTCACCATATACAGACCCTCGTAGATTGCCCAGGCTGCCGCTCCCATAAACGCGGAGGCGAACGCCGGAATGACGAAAGTCTTTACGATCTCCTGCCGGTAGCCTACCGCTCTTCTTACCGCCCACTGGTTCAGCACACACATCATACCGGAATACAGCGTATTAGCGATGGCAATGCTGTACAGATCCAGTCTTGTGAACATCAGAAGCAGCACTGCTGCCACCGTCTGCACCACCAGCGAGATCCCCGCATTGATGATCGGGGTATTTACTTTGCCAAGCCCCTGTAAGATCGAACTGTTCAGAGTCGACAGTGCATAAAAGATAACCGACAGTGACAATGTCATTAAAAGAGCTGCCGCCAGATTCAATTCCTCTGCCGTCTTATTCGTGAACAGCAGACTGATCACCGGCTTCGCCAGCACGAAAAGTCCTACCGCACAGGGAATGGAGATCACCATGGTCGTCTTCACCGCCAGACCGATCTTCTCTCTGGCTCCCTTCACATCCCGGGCTGCCATCAGCTGTGCTACGGAAGGAATCATGGCAGAAGCCATAGCAGATGCAAAGGCTATGGGAATATTGGACATTGTCAAGGACTGTCCGGAGAAAATACCATATTTTTCATAAATAGATACCGTATCCAGATTGCGAAGGGACGGATACCATTTTGTGTAGATACTGTTGTTGACCGTACTGCTTAAGTTATATACAGCCGTACTCAAAATAAACGGTGTCACCACCAGTGTGATCGTCTTGAATATCTGTCCGTAGGAATCCACATGTTCATGCCTGTCACGCTGCACTCTGCGCAGGATCATTCCACGATTCAGAGCATAGACTCCCGCCATAAAAAGCAGAGCCACTAATACGCCGACACCTGTTCCCAATGCACTTCCCACAGCACCGTAGGTTGCTCTCATCACCTGCCCTGCCTGATCCGCCGGAACCTCCATCGTTCCCATAAACATTTGGATCAGAAGGTATGCCGCGCCTACGCTGACTACCGCATTGGCGATCTGCTCCAGGATCTGCGATACGGAGGTCTGCGCCATGCTCTTATGTGCCTGAAAATACCCTCGTAAAACTCCCAGGATACCATAGACGAAGATCGTCGGTGCAAAGGTGCGCAGTACTGTGACCGCTGCTCCGGACACGAATAATCCCGCTCCGAAAAACAGAAAAAGGCTGGCTATACCGCCAACCACCAGTACATAGATCATGGCTCCGTGGAACAGTCTGTGGGCGTTACGGTATTCCTTCTCTCCCAGCTTCTGTGCGATAGCTTTGGAAATCGCCGAAGGAATACTATAAGAGGAGATCAACAGAATGATCGTATAATAGTTATACGCTGACTGGTAATAACCAAGTCCCAGATTCCCGATGACACTCTGTAAAGGGCCCCTGTAAAGGAGCCCTATGATTCTGCTGATGATTCCGGCTGCCGCCAGAATTCCCGCCTGCATGATAAAATTGTTCTTGGAACTGTTCTTATCTGCCATATGTAATCTTACCTTATTCCAGTTCTTTATCCGATCAGCCAGTCATACATCTCCTGGTATTTTCCGGCGGATACCTTCCAGGAGTAGTCGGTGGCCATGGCACGATCCACGATCTTATTCCACTCTCTCTTCCTGTCGTAATAAATATGCTCCGCATAACGGATCGTATTCAGCATCTCATGTGCATTGTAATTCGTAAAGCTGAAGCCTGTACCGGTGCTCTCATACTCATTATAGGGCTGTACGGTATCCTTCAGTCCGCCGGTCTCTCTGACGATGGGTACGGTACCGTAACGCAGTGCGATCAACTGACTCAGGCCGCAGGGTTCGAACAGAGACGGCATCAGGTAAGCGTCACAAGCCGCATAGATTTTATGGGACAGTGCATCTGAATAATAAATATTGGCAGACACCTTGTCTCCATACTTCCAGTCGAAATGACGGAACATATTTTCGTAACGTTCCTCACCGGTGCCCAGTACCACGAACTGGATATCATCCTGACACAGTTCATCCATGACATAAGCGATCAGATCCAGACCCTTCTGGTCTGTCAGTCTGGATACCAGACCGATCATCATTTTCTTATCATCTACGCGAAGTCCAAGCTCTTCCTGCAGGGCACGCTTATTCTTCACCTTTTCCTTGCGGAAATTCACTGCATTATAGGCTTTTACGATATTTTTGTCCGTCTCCGGATTGAACTCTCCATAGTCGATGCCGTTGACAATACCGCGCAGATCATGGCTTCTCGCACGCAGCAATCCGTCCAGGCCCTCACCGTAAAACGGAGTCTTGATCTCCTCCGCATAGGTATCACTTACGGTGGTCACTGCATCTGCAAATACGATACCGCCCTTTAACAGGTTCGCATCCTTATAAGCCTCCAGCTTGTCAGAGGTAAAATAATACTCCGGCAGTCCGGTAATGCTCTGTACCGTCTTCACATCCCATTTTCCCTGGAATTTCAGGTTATGTATGGTGATCACAGACTTCATGTTGCGGTAGAAATCTCCACCATGGAAACGCTCCTTCAGGTATACCGGGATCAGACCGGTCTGCCAGTCATGGCAATGGATCAGATCCGGCTGGAAATTCAAAAGCGGTAATGCCGACAGCACTGCCTTGCAGAAATATGCGTACTTCTCGATCTCATATCTGGGATCATCCCCATAAGGCTTGAAACCACCGAAATAACTCTCATTATCAATGAAATAATAATGCACCCCGGCTTCCTCTGCCTCCAGAACACCTACATACACATTCTGCCAGTTGAAATCCATGTAGAAATGTGTCACATACCTGAGCTTATCCTTCATCTCCTGCTTCATACAGGTATACTTCGGGATAAACACTCTTACATCAAAATACTCCTTGTCAATATACTTCGGCAAAGATCCTACGACATCCGCAAGTCCTCCGGTCTTGATAAAAGGTACGCCTTCCGATGCGGCAAAAAGAATTTTTTTCATGTAAACCCTCCACATATGCTACGGCTTGTATTCAAAATATAGATTGATTATACCATGTTTACGATTCATAGAAAAGAGTTCAAAGGCAATTTACAAATCTTTAATCTCCCAGTAACCCTTTCGATCCGATCCTACTCTAACTATTTTTCCCTCTTCTTTCAGTGCCTTTATAAGACGAGCTACCTTTCTCGGACTTATGCTCATTTGTTTTGCCATTTGTTTTGCTGTGACAAATGGATTTTCTTTTAGGATCTCCAAAGTTTCCATTTCTTCCGACTTTTCATTGCCAATATCATTGCCAACATCATTGCCATTGGCAATGATATTGGTATCCTCTTTTTGTTCTGTTGAAAATGGAATCTCTACTTTAATAAAATGCTCTGAAATATGAAAGATGCTCTTATCATATACTTTGAGAATTCTGCTCATTCCTGACCCTAGCTGTTCCACAAGTCCTACATCTTTAAATACTCTCATCAATTCACGATTTCTTGGCATGCTGCTACAGCTAAAAAAATCCTCTTCACTCTGTCCCGGTATCAATCCTCCATAGGAAGTAAAAATCATTCTGTCACTAAAAATTTCAAAAACCGGAGGGATCTCTCTCGTAAAATCAGAATGAACAATTGTATTTATTACAGCCTCTCGCATAGGAATAGGTGCAACCAGATTTGTTTCTGTTCTCTGCGCAGTTGTCACTTTTGTTCTCGTAACATTCTCAATCTTTAATTTTTCCAACACTTGATAGGTTGCTTTAATCAAAGAACAATAACCATATTCTTCATTTTCAATCAGATCTACTTTATCTTTTCCTGCATATTTTGCGACCTTTACTGATATGCCGTTTTCATCTGCTAATAAATATGCAACATAATTATATTTTCCATCCGGGGTCAGGAGTTCCAGCGAATTTACAAATTTATCATTTAACTCCATTCCTCTTTCCTGATAATATATTTTTAATTGTGCAAATGTCAGATCCTGTCTGGGGGATGTGATATTTCTTAATGTATTATGAAGCCTTTTACTGTAATAATTGTCTATCAGCGGTGTCGGCATCGGTTGCGTAGATGTTCCTATCCGCATAAAACATCCATTCGGCGACATCCCTTGTTTTTTAATATAATACGGCTTTTCAAGTCCACTGGAAATCAAAATTTTAATGATTGGAATATTATCTATTTCCTCTGTTACAATATCAAATAATCCCATAGTTGATGGAAGAATATTATTTTTTATTCGATCTGCTATTTTCAATTGCGTAGAATCTAATTCCGGCACACCGATAGGGCTCCCTATATCATCTAAACCGATATAGAGTATTCCTCCCTCTTTATTGTTCAGAAATGCTACAACTTCTTTTTCCAGTTTGTCATTTAATTCCGATTTAAATTCTGTTCGACTATTTTCCTGAAGCATATTCCCTCTTTTCCACAATTATCATCAACTATTTACATTGACCCTTTATTTCTTCTATAGTGTCTTTTAATCCACGTATCTTCTTTATAATCTCAAAGTTTTCACTATTTAAATCAAAAACATTAACCGAACCTATTGCACTTACTAATTCTTTTTCCACCTTACTCAAAGTATTGTAAATTTCAGCTTTTAATGTATCCTCTTTAGCATTATTAGAAGATGCTTTCGTATTAACAGATGTACTTTCTATATCTTTAGAATATAAGCCTCTCCCAACTCTTGAAATATCATTTGAGTCAACTAATTGTGCAATAGCTCCGGCAATTTGATTTTTCGTAGGTATTTTCCCACTTTTTTGAATTATGTATTTTTTAAAATCATCATTAGTATACATGCCATATGTTTTTACGCATTCAATAATATAAATCTTAATTTCTGCTGTCGATATCTTCATTTTTTCCTCCACTTCATGTATTTCGTTTAAAGCGTTTGAATCGTTAAATTCGTTAAGCGTTGTTTCTTTAGTCATTTGTGGCATCTTTTTAACAAATTATACCATTTTAAAATTCATTTATCAATATCTTTTATTTTGAATCCCGTTGTTTTTCCATATAGTTAGTTTATATAAAAATAGCAATAATTACTTATTTCACCATACAAGTAAAACAAAGTAATTATTGCTATTATTCAGTCATCATTTACTTTTTCATCTAACTTTTCGTTTCAAATTTCTCATGATCTGTAGGAAAGCCGGATTCTGTCAGCGATCAGTGCGATAAATTCCGAATTGGTAGGTTTGCCTTTGCCCGTGTCGATCGTGTAACCGAACATGGCATCCAGGGTCTCCATGCGCCCTCTGCTCCAGGCAACCTCAATGGCATGGCGAATAGCGCGCTCCACGCGGCTGGGTGTGGTCTGGAACCGCTTGGCGATGGTCGGATACAGGATCTTTGTGATAGAACTGATCATTGCCGGATCCTCTACCGACATCATGATAGCTTCCCGCAGATACTGATACCCTTTGATATGTGCCGGCACTCCGATCTCATGGATCATATCCGTGACATCCTTTTCCAGGTCATGGATGACTTCCCGGGTCTGTTCCTTTTTTTCTGTCGCTTTTACTGTGCTGTCTTTGGCGTTTTTCGTAGAAGGAACCGTGATCATAATTTGGAATTCCTTGTTGGCATTCATCAGATCCCCCAGGATTTTGTATACTTTTTCATTATCCTTTGTAGTTGTAATGTTTAATTTTTCCATTAAACTACCTCCATGACTACAAAACTACTTTTTTCACGTACCGTTCTATTATAAATAGATATGCGTCGTAGCTTCAAGCAGAACCCATCGCAAGATTTTTCCAAATTTCGCAGAATAAAAAAGGTAAAAAAAGGCGCCCGGAATGACCCGGACGCCAATAAGAGGGAAAATGTATAAGTAGAAAAACTACGAGTAAAGCAAATTAATGATGCTCTGCCAGGGTGTGAAGTGCTTCCTTGATGGCTGTCTTCACGGTCTCATCCTGTTCTGCATTCAGTCTGTGCAGCAGATAGGTCTTGGCATATTCGGTGCCGATGCTTCCTAACGCTTTTGCTGCTTCGACACGGATCTTCGTATCCGGATTGTCGATCATGTGGGCAATGCTGTTGACACTGTCTTCATCCTTGATCCGGCTCAACGCTTCCAGTGCGGCTACCACCACCGTGTCATCGGAAGAACTCAGATATTTGATGATCTTGTCGGATTTTCCTTTCTCCTGTAATTTTTGAATCTTACTTAAATCATGTTGTTCCATAAACACGCGCCTCTTTCTTTCTGCCAGCGCGGGGGCGGTAAAATCGTCTCCGGATCATCACTGTATGTCGCCTGTGGTGATTGGCTTCTCTTGATAATGTTATGATAACACCTTATCTGTCAGAAAACAATTATAGCAAAATGAAGGATTTCTAAAAATTCTATAACCTGCTACTCTTTTGCTCAAATAAATCACATCTGTATTCTAATGCCCTGTAGTCCAATGCCGATTTCACATATCCAGCAGTCATATCATTCATTGCTTTCTGCTTAGCTCCTTGTATTCACTTTGTTGGAATATACATTCGGGAAATCCCCTCGAAGCCATTCCACATATTCATCCGAAACACTGTACAATTTGAATTCTTCCATTATACTTCCTTTCTTCGGTATAAAACAAAAAGAGAGCAAATATTTTACTATCTGCTCTCTCAGAATTTAAGATTCTCCACTTATATAGCAGGAACTCTCCCGATAATCAATTCGTTATCTGTTAATCATTATATGCTTTCTTAACGAAAAAAGCAATGAGTATTTTAGCAGTGGATAGAGTAAACTTACTGTCAGTTGGAGAGTCGCAGAAGATTCCCTGCTATGAACTTGCCCAGATCGTTTTCTCATAGTCTACTTCTCCCACAGTGTTTTGTCAAATACCTCCCAGACGCTCCCGGATTGCAAGCTTTTTCCGGATGTCTATACTCGGGATGGTTGCCTGCAGCTTTTCGATGTATACCCTGTCATTGTCATGACTGTGGAGTAACAGACTCCTCATGTATCCCCTGTTTGGACGCACTGATATCTCCTCGGTTCCCGTTGCTTCTTCCTGCTTATGGCTCCGCCGGTACTTTACCAGTTCCAGGATCTTTTCTTCTCCGTAATCCTTCACATAGCATCTCAGCTGACACATCGCATCCGCTCCGGCTTCGCTCCAACCCATCGGACGGGAACTCATCCGGTCGGAATACATATGACTCACATGACCTTCTGCACTGCATCCATAGACATTCTTATCCTGCATTCTTCTCACTGCGCTATCCCAGTTGTTCAGCAGGTATTCCTCACAGTCATTCACTGCTTTTTCGTTCGGCGCACATTTCCGGATAGCTTTTATAGTCTTTACAAACTTTTTCTTCTTGCCCTTATACAGGGCCTTCCACAGCCGTCCTTTGGCTTCCCCTGCCTCATCCAGCATCTGGTTGGCCGCCTTGTTGATATATTTCATCATGTGGAACTTATCCAGTACCGGAACTCCCTTTTCAATATATTCCGCCCCTGCTTTGATCCATGCTCCTCCATCTCCACTGATATACACCGCATTCAGATACCGGCTCTCGTAGTTCGTGTCGATGTATTCCTGCATCCGTTCAAACAGATGTCTGTTTGCTTCTCCTCCGCTGCAAAGACCTCCCAGGTAGAAGACATTCTTCAGTTCCTTCCGCCCGTCTTTCTTTTCCTGTCCTTCATACAGATACAACAGCTTCCCGATCATGCTGCCCTTCTTCTCTGTTCCGTTTTTCTCCTGCTTGTGAATGTGATCCTCGTCTGCCTCAACATAAAGGTATTCCACACACTTTTTCTTCTCCGGCTTCGGGAAGGGCAGTTCTGTCTGGATTCCGTGTACCTTATCCATGACGGCAGTCTTGCTGATCAACGAATCTTCTCCCAGTACCCTGGCAGCACTGGCATAGCTGGTCTTTACCGCTTCGGCCAGCACCTCAGCTTCCGCACGGCTGCTCAGTCTTTCATGGGCATCCAGTTCCATCCATTCATCCAGAAGATAATGGCAGGTTCCATCCTTACAGCTTCGGAACAGCGTGTGGGTAAAGCAAACCGGTCCCACTGTAGTCAGCAGCTGGCGTTCATCATGCCTCTGGATGGTATATTTTTCAGCTCTGGAAATATCCTCACACAGCATACGATCCATGTCGCTGTAAAGGGCTGCCATGTGCTCTGCTACAGCCTTTCTTGCAGCCTCCGCAAGCTGCTTCTCGTACAATTCCATGTCCTTCATCCCGGATGAGAGAAAAAGTTCATCTGCTTCTTCCAAATCTTTGTACAGCTTTTCCATTGAATATGCTATAATGTTTTTCATGAGAGTGCCTCCATCGTCTGTATTTTAGATTCTCGTCAAATCCATTATAACAGAGATGTTGGTACTCTCTTTTTTTCTTTTATTCAACTGACAAAAACTTTACTCTATATTTAGCGATATTTGTTATTTCCTGAGTTTTCAAACCAGTACTTTATTCGCTGCATCAGAGACATTGCTATTATTAAATTGTTGTTTGCCGTCAGAATACATAATTTACATATTTTGAATACCAAATTAATTGCACAAATTTTAAATTTATGTTTACAAAATTCAAAAATGCTTCTTTTTATTATTCGTAATCGATTACAAATAATAAAATTTAGGAGAACAGAATTATGTGAAATGCAAGTTACTCTTATTCTGAAGTAAAGAGCAGAAACGGTAAATACGAAAGTCCTACCGTTTATTTCGCCGGTGTTCTAACACTTCCGAAACGCTATAGGTTATAATTTATCTGAAGATGGTAAATTTGGCTCTGGCACAAAGACTGCTGTACAGAATTTCCAGACAGAATGTAACCTCAGTTCCGATGGTGTTGCAGGCAAAAACACTTTGACTCAATTGGACAAAATATACCAGAGTAGTTATTTTACAAATTACGGAAAACCTATTTATACTGCATCACTTGCCAATAAGCTTGTGATGCAGTAATTACATAATGATTATTTGGAAATAAATTCTAGCGAGTCAACAAACGAATTGATTTCTTCTTCAGAAAGCAGGGAAGATATATTAATCTCGCAGAAAGCATATTCTACAATAGCTGTATATCTTTTTATTGTCTCTCTGATTCCATCACAATTATATGAAAAAGTTAATATATTGGCCTCATATCCATCTATATTTGTTTTGGATAATTCTATAATTTCTACTTCATCGTAGGTTTCTGATAATAGTTCCTTGTAATCTTCTTCTGTCATTTCAAGATTTACACGCCATGCCTCTCCTATATCAACCCAAAGTACTTTCTTTCCTTCCGAGTTCCAAAAACTTATTTCGTTTCCATCCTCATGCTGCAATTCCTTTAATTCCCATGTATTTGAATATTCAAAACTTATGTTATTATTTTCATATTTTAGCTGAATATGTTCCTCTGAGTTTAATTCTTCGCTACTGGAATCTGATTCTTTTATTTCCTCCACTACCTCAGGTTCAGTTTCCTCAAAATAAGAATTTGGTATTTCTTCAGGCTGCTTTTGACACCCCAATAAGGTTAAAGTCAACGTTCCAATCAAAATAACAGTAAAAATTTTTCTCATACATAATCTCCTTTATTTTCTCTTCTTAATATTTTAGTACTCTAAAAGAAAACTTCGTTATTTCTGCCAAATTGCTGGTACTTTATGCTGAAAAAATATATTCCCAACCAATCCTTTTTACATAACTCATTGCCACTCATATTTTTAGTCTATTATCTTTTGGCCATTTTTTCAATATTTTCTTCAGTAAATGGTAAATATGAAATCTCCAACTCTTCGACATTACCTTCACTTGCATTCAGCCATTCCATATAGTCCGTTTCATCCATGGGATCCGTTCCCCAGCCGTCTGTTCCTAGATAATATACCGTTCCTGTTTCAGAAGTATCTGCTTCATCCGGATATTGGTCTGACTTTCCGTTCGATTCCAAAGTCCACTTATCTTCTGAATGCACATATCCTACCAATTCATAAGTATCGCTCTCCGGAATATACCGGTAAAACAAATATGGCCACATGTCTCCATAAGTTTGATTGTGTGAAGACAGTGCTTTTAGATTTCCATTACGCAAAAAAGCAAAATATGGGAATTCTTCTAATTGGATATATGTTTCTTCTGTGTTACTATCATAGCCCATAATATAACCCTTCTCATACCTAATCCTTTCTTCTTATATTCTTTTTCCCACTTATAATGACAGGAAAACAAGAAAACAAGTCACAACAATTTATAATTTTCTATTTCTATTTCTTAATCAAATCTAGCCTATTTTTTTACCATATAGGTTGACATTTCAGTTCTTTTTTTCTTTTTACATTCTAGAAACTAACACTTGACGGCTCGAGACGTTATAGTACAGTTTCACAATATTATTAAAGGAGGATTTACAACATGGCAACAGTACGATATGTCAACAGTTCAAGTGGACTGAATGTAAGAGATTCTGCTGCAGGTACAAAAGTCACAACATTAAATAATGGAGACTTAATGTACGATATCCCTGGTGTAGCTAACGTAACAGCATCTTTGGGTGGGACTTCTTATGTATGGGTTAAGGTTCACTATTACAACCCAGGTACACTAATAGGATATCTTCAGTAACATTATATAAGTGAACGGAATAGAGTACCAGAGATATTAGTCGAAAAGACAAATACCTCTGATCTCTTTTTTCATTATACTCTCCAATCAGCAATTCGCATATAACCTGCTTATAAATAGCAACACTTGTCCTACCACGTTTTTTATACTATACTGATATCATCAAATCGAAAGAAGGTACTCTCATGACAAAACAGGAAATCAGCGAGATCAAAAAGCTGTTCACCCCGAAAAACTGCTCCATCACAAGAATCTGCGGATGCTACGTGGATGGAGAGAAGAATAAAAAGACGGAATTAAAGCAAGCGTTTCTGGCACTGCCGGAAGAGGAAATGTTCAAGTATTTCGAGATTCTGCGGAAGAGTCTGTCCGGCACCATTGGAAAAAATCTGCTGAATCTAGAGTTCCCGTTAAAGAGTGAAACGGAGGGCGGCACACAGGAATTCCTGCTGCGTCTGCGGGACAGCCGTCTGAAGGATGATGCATTGCTTGAGCAGTTCTACGACCGCATCATTGAGTCTTATGAATATGTGGGCAATTATCTGATCCTGCTGATCCATGATGCCTACGATGTGCCGGGACGCACCAGAGACGGTATCGAGATGGAGGATGCTTCCGATGAAGTCTATGACTATATTCTTACCTGCATCTGCCCTGTGGATCTGTCCAAGCCGGGACTAAGCTACAACGCAGTGGAAAACACCTTCCAAAACCGTATCCGGGACTGGGTGGTAGGTATGCCGGACGCTGCTTTCCTGTTCCCGGCTTTCAATGACCGGAGCACCGATCTGCACAGCACTCTGTACTATTCCAAGGATGCGGAGGAATTAAAGGAGAACTTCGTGGAGCTGATGTTAGGCTGTCCTCTCCCCCTGTCCGCAGGCGGTCAGAAGGAAACCTTCCAATCACTGGTGGAGGAGACATTAGGCGATACCTGTGCCATTGAAGTAGTAAAGAACATTCATGAAAAAATGAGCGAGATTGCCCAGGAGCATAAGGAAGATCCCGAACCTGTCATGCTGGATAAAAATGAAGTGAAAACGATCTTCGCCAGTAGCGGTGTAGCGAACGACCGCATGGACGTCTTCGATCAGTGTTTTGACGAGACTGCCGGAGAGAACACGGCTCTCATGATGAGCAATGTCTATAATCCCCGCAGTTTCGAGGTCAAGACACCGGATGTGGTCATTAAGGTCAATCCTGAGCGCACGGATCTCGTCAACACGAAGCTGATCGACGGCAGACAGTGTCTCGTTATCGAGCTGGACGGTAATATCGAAGTCAACGGCATCACCGTCCGGGCTGCCGGAAGCGGGGACAGGGAAGAATCTGAAGAATAAACCACCTGCCAAACGACAAGAATCGCACAACGAACTTGTGTAAAAAACCAGGAACAGCCTTACGAATCCAAACATCCGAAAGCTGTCCCTGGTTTTATTTTATGCGAAATCAACTATTGAATCTTGAAGTACTGCATACTCTGCGCCAGTTCATCCGCGATCTTCTTCAACTGTCCGGCGCTGTCATATACCTGTTTAAAGGTATCCAGAACTTCCTGTGTCTCGGTATAGGTCTGCTGCGTACTATCTACATTGTCATGCGCGATCTGTGAAAGCTTCTCCAGAGCCTCCCTGACTTCTCCACGGGACTCGGCCAGTCTGCCGGTGCTCTCTCTGATCTGCAGAATGCTCTGCATGGAATCCTCAATCTCCTTCAATACCTCAGAGACATTTGTTCTGGTCTCCTGCATGCTTCCACTCTGTTCGTTGATGATCTCCTGCATCCGCTGCATGATCTCCATTTCACGGGCAGAATCTTCCATCAATGCTTTCGTGGTCTCTTCAATTTCATGACCGGACTGGTTGGACTGCTCTGCCAGCTTTTTGATTTGGTCCGCTACGACTGCGAAGCCTCTTCCGCTCTCTCCGGCTCTCGCCGCTTCGATGGAAGCATTCAGGCTCAACAGATTTGTCTCCTCTGCGATGGAAGTGATGAATTCCATCGCGCTATTAATCTTCTGGATCGATACGTTGGTGCGGTCGGTCTGTTCTTTTACTTCTACGATGATCCGCTCCACTTCTTCATTGATATGGCACAGCTGTGCCAGCGTATCTGCGGTCTTCTTACTGGACTTCTGCATGGATGCGGCATTTTGGTTTAATGTATCCACTTCTGTGGAGGTCTCTGTAATATGTTCTCCCATGATCCGCATGTTCTCGGAAGTACTTTCGGAATTCTTCGACTGCTCCGTAGAATTTGCCACCACCTGACTTACAGCGTTCTGCACTTCATTCATGGTGCCGTTGGTAGTATCTGCCGCAGTTCCCAAAGCCTTGGAAGCCTCCAACAGACTCGCAGAATTCTCGGAAATTCCTTTTAATATTCCCTTCAAGGTATCCTTTAGCTTTACTGTAACCCGCGACAGATCTCCGATCTCGTCCTTCCTCTTTAACATCTTGTCATCGACCCAGACGGTGAGATCCCCCTCTGCGACCCTACCCATGATGCTGATACTCTTCTTGATATTGTGGCTGATAGAGGTTGCCAGCTTCAGCCCCACGCCGATGCACAGGATCATTGCCACGCATACTGCTGCACCGATGCCGAAAATGATTCCATTTACTACCGCATCCTTGCTTTCTTTATCGGTACCCACAAATACCATACCAATAATCTCATCATCGGAGCCATTCTGATAGACCGGCATGAAATAGCCATAATTCATAACACCGTCCAGCGATACAGAATTGCTGAAATATTCCTCGCCGTTCTGTAAGACCTTCTCCACAATCCGCTCTCCTGCCGGAGAATTCAGAATACGATCCCCATTACTATCCAGTGCGGAGGTCATGATTCTGCGGTCTCCGTAGAAAAAGGTTACGTCCATTCCGGTATTGTCTTTGATTCGGTCCACCAGACTTTCGGAATGTGAGATATTATAGCTGCCTTTCCAGATGTCGCCATTACTGGATTCCATATAGTCACCGGTGTTCTGGTCATACGCTGCCAGCGTTGCCGCAGCCGTTCCCTTCAGTCCTTCTTCGATTTCCTCCATCATGGAACTGCGTACCGTCGTCAGCATAAAAAAGATAGATAACAGTCCCAGCAATACTACCGGTCCGATGGTCATTGACAGAATCTTTTTTTGTATACTCATGAAAATGCCCCCTATTCTACCACAGATACGGTCTTGAAATACCAGTTGATACCTCCGGTGATCGTTGCATCATCCAGCGTTGTTCCTTCTTTGCCCACAGTCTCTCCCGTATTAGTCTCGATCACACCGTCAAATACCCCGTTTTCTCCGGATAAAATCTGCTTCTTGGCTTCTTCTACTTTCTCTTTCGTTCCTTCCGCACAGAAATCCGCCAGATCCGTGATGCCCACCAGATTTTCATTCATACCGCCGTAATAGTTGCTGCCGTCCCAACTGCCGTCAATGACGCTCTGCACTGCTGCCGTATAGTAAGCACTCCAGTTCCATACCACACTGCACAGGCAGGACTGCGGAGCATCCTTACTCATATCCGAATTATATCCGATACTGTACACACCTTTTTCCTGTGCCAGCGTCTGGGGATATACGGTATCACAATGCTGTGCAATCACATCACAGCCCATATCCAGTAACGTCTGTGCCGCAGCTTTTTCTCCCTCGGGATCGTACCAGCTGTTTGTCACCTTTACGTATACCTTTGCGTCCGGATTCACCGAATAGATGCCGAGTGCAAAGGCATCAATACCGCCGGTGACCTCCGAATTGGAAGAATCCATAGCTGCCACATACCCGATTTTATTGGAAGAAGTATTCATTCCCGCCACGATACCGCTCAAATATCTCGCCTGATAAATTCTGCCGAAATAGTTGTTGAAATTTTTACCGTTGCTCAGGTAGCCGGTGCCATGGGAGAAGTACACGTCCGGATATTCTTCCGCCATTTCCGCTGTAGTTTCCATATATCCCCAGCTGGTAGTGAAGATGATATTACAGCCTTCATCAATACATTCCTGAATTGCCTGTCTGGTCTCCTGCGTATCACTGTCATTGACATTAATCTTGCGGATGATCTGATCATCTGATAATCCCAGATTCTGCTGCATTCCCTGAATTCCCAGATCATGCGTATATGTATAACCGCTGCCCTCCGCCGGATCCGACAGATGCAGTACTCCTACCTTGATCTCCTCCTTTGGAATCCCTGCAGTCTGTGTTGTTGCGCTGCTGCCGCTTTCCGACTGCACCACCTGCGTAGTCCCATTGCTACCCCTTGCCTCATATCCGATGTTTGTAGCATAATCGTCCACTTCTCCGGTATTTCCGCAGCCTGTCAGTAATGCACACCCCAGAAGAATTGCCGCTGCCTTCCAAAAGTTTCCTGTTTTACCTCTTCCCATATACAAGTACCCCTTTCTCTTTTGTAGTCTATGTATATCTCTTATCTCTACCGTCTGATTTCTCAGAATCGGTTGATTCTACAAATATAAACTACAGCCTTCCCTTATTCCCTGCTGCCATGGCAGGTAAAATAAATCACCTGATACTCTTTCGCGATCTCTGTAAGGAACCGCATTGCTCCCTTGGTCCGGTTCTCATCCAGATTCACAAAAGGGTCATCCAGAATCAAAAACGGCTTCTGTTCCTCATACATGGCTTCCACCAAAGCAAGTCTCATACAGATACCGATCAGGTCACGGTTGCCCAGACTCAGGTATCCGATGTCTCTGGGCATATTTCCTTCAATCACCTGTAATCTGGTATTGGCATCCATCTGATAATTTTCGCATTCCGTTCCCGTGAGCATCCTGTAATATTTCCGGAACCCCTGCATGACAGGTTCTGTATATTTCGCAGTGAACGAACTCTTTGCCTGTTCCAACAGATTTTTCGTCATTCCAAGCAATTCATATTGTTTGAGTCCTTCCTCTGTCTTCTCCTGCAACGCTTCCAGCTCTTCCTGCATATTTTCCACAGTATCCCAGGATTCCTGTAAGTCGGAAAGTTGTTTCTGATAGCTGTCAATGGTCTGAAAACGTTCTTCCATACGCTCCGAAAGGACCTGCATTTCATCTGCCAGACTTTCCAGGGATTCCTCTCCCTCCGGGATCTTCAGTGCCAGAAGTGCCGGAATGTCCTCTTTCTCTTCAAACGCTTTTATCTCCTGCTCGATTCTCCGATATTCCTGTAACTCCTTCTCATAATCCTTTCTATGACTTTCCAGTTCGGCCAGCTGTTCTTCCGGGTGCTCCTCCGGAATCAGCTGCAACGACATCAGATAATTTTTTACCTGTTCTGCCAACGCTTCGTATTTCTGCTTTTGCTGTAAATATTTCTTTTGTTTTTCCAATAAAAGCTGTCTCTGTCTGCACTTTCCCGCCAGTTCATGCAATGCTGCAAGATAGTTTTGTGTTTCCGGTACTTCTCCGTATTCTGCAAAAAACTGCTGTAAATCTTTCTGCAGTGCGGCAATTCTCGCAGTCTTTTCATCTGATCCAGCCTGCTTCTGCCGCTCCAAAAGTGCCTCGTAATCTCTTCTCTTATTCTGCAGTTCCACAAGCCAGGAGGTCAGTTCCAGTCCTTCCCGAAGTCCCCAACGAGTGCAGAAATCCTCAATCTGTCCTTCCTCTATGCAGACCTGTGCCTCAAGTTCTTCCATTTCCTGTTCCAAACGGGAAAGCTCGGTATTTTCTCCCGTTTGGTCTTTAGATCTGCCTGCTGTAAACAACAGTGCCGCTGCCACAGCTGCAATTCCCAGTACGACCAGGACTCCTCCGATCACTCCCTGTCCCAACAGGATCACAGCAAAACCACCAAGCGATAAAAGAATGCCAAAAAGCAACAGCATTTTTTTCCTTTTACCTGCTTCTTCCTGCTCCCGTAAGCATCTGGCATCTTCCTGTGCCTGTATGGATTGCAGGGTTTTCCTCTGTATTTCTTTCGCCTGCAGAAGACTTTTTCCTTCATTGCGGTTCGTCCAGGCATTTTTTACACTGTCGATCTCCGCCTCCTGCGGCATTCCTTCCGCAAAATATCCGGAAAGCTCCTCTAACCGCCTGCTCTCTTCCCCTGACAGGGCATTTTTTCTTGTTGCGCTTTCCAGGCTCTCAAGTTCTTGTGCCTCAGCATATTTTTCTTCCAACTGCGCATTGTCCGCCATGGGAAAATTATCTTTACACTGCGCCTGTTCTTCCTCTGTCAGGCAATAGATTTCCATTGCCTTGCGGACAGAAATCCCCTGATTGCAGACGGCTGCTTTTTCGCGTAATTCTTCCCCTTTTGGTATCACGCCGTTAAAATAGCTTTCCGCTTCTTTTAAAGTCTGCTGTCTCTGTGCCATTTTTGCACGCAGATCCAGGTACTTCTCTTTTTTCGCCTGTTGATCCTTATAAATTCCCAGTTCCTTTTGTCTCTCCTGCAGTTCTGTCAGTTCCGCAGAAAGCTTTTCTCTCTCCTCGATCGCCGCCTTTTTCCGGGTATCAATACTTTCCATCGTATTCTGTATCTCCTGCCCGTTACGGATCTGCGTCTTCAGTTCCGTAATGCGGTCCTTGCTCTGACGGAGCGATCCGGTCTTACGAGAGGGTGACATGCTGTTTAACAGATCGTTCAACCGCTTGTCCGCTGTCTCAAAATTATTGATATCGTCCGTATTCTCCGCCAGATTCCCGATTTTGGCATTGATGCCGTCCGTAACAAAGGTCTCGCAGTCATTCTGTGAGATAAAAATCGTTCGTTCAAAGGATCCTGCGTCGATCCGGAACAACTCTTCTCCCAGATTTTGTGTAAAATCACTGCGTGGAAGATTTGTTTTCGTATCTGTCAGCTGAAATTCATCTTCTGCGCTTTTACTTCCGAAGGTTCTGCGGACAGAATATTGCTTTCCTTCACTTTCAAATTGCAGTTCTCCGCCGTAGACCCCCTTTTGCCAAGGACTGTATCTCTTCCTCTCATTTTCCAGTGGGTCCCTCTTCCCTTCATTCCGGAATCCAAACAGCATAACGCGTAAGAATGCAGCCAGTGTGCTTTTTCCCCAGCCGTTTTCCTCACAGACGGTGTTGCAGCCATCTGTAAAATCATATGTAAAGTCACTTAGTTTTCCGAAATTCTCAATGTGACATTTGATCAGTTTCATGCGTCTAGGATCTCCTCTCCGGCCAGTGCCTGCAATCCGTAATGTATCACTGTCGCCTTGTCCTCTTCCGACAGATCTTCTCTGCCCATGACAGTACGGATAAACTCTCCCTTTAAGGACTTATCCTTTGCAAAAGCAGCATAATCCACCAGATACGCAGAGCTGTCCTTAATCTTCACAAAATAAAAAAGGTGGCTGAACTGATGTAACAGAAAGTCAATATCCTTTTCACTTTCCACATCTATTTTCCCGACCAGTTCATACTTGATCAGACTTTTCTCCGGGTAACCTTTCCCGGCTGTCTCGGCTCTCATCCGTTCCATGATTTCCGTCGTGGATTCACAACCGGTAATATCCACCGGGATGGTATAGAGCTTCCGGGATGCGAAAGGAATAAACGTACTGTCAATTGTACCTGTCAGCTCATCAATATCAAGCATCACAAATCCATGCTCTCCGCATTCGTCAAACCCTCTGCCCTCCAGACAGCCGGGATAACAATAGACGCCTCTCGCATCCAGACGCTCTTTTTTATAGCTGTGGATGTGTCCCAGGGCAAGATAATCAATTCCCTTATTTTTCAATGCCGTCAGATGAATGATCTCCGCCTTATCTCTCGCACTGTATTCCGATTCCTGCCCATGCAGGACTACAATGTTGCATTGATCCACATCCAGTGACAGCGTATTATATATGCTTCCACTGTTTTCCGGTGTCAGTTCCACCCCAGTAACCGCAACTCCCTTACCGGAAGTATTCTCCGTCCCTGAAAGTTCATAGCTTGTCCAGTTGTTCCCAAATAGATGAAGATTCTCCGGAAGTTCCGAAAGACCGGACGTAAAGCTTCCTTCGTCATGATTCCCCTGTAAGTAATAAAAAGCTATTTTGGGATGTCCCTGAATTAAGTCTTTTACCACATTCCGGGCGGTAGCGGATACGTTTTTCGTATCGAACAGATCTCCTGCGATTATGATCGCCGCCACGCCCTGCTCTGCCCCGTAGGTAACCATATTCTGAAAAGTAGTCAGCAATTCCGTCTTGCGTTCTCTCGCTTTTTCTTTGGTCAGATTTGCACTCATTTTGGAATCCAGATGGATATCCGCACAATGGATGATTTTCATATTGCTGCCTCCCGCATTAACCCTGTAGCACCTGTTTCAAAAGATTGGAACTATGCAGAATCTCATTCGCAAAACCGCATCTGTGATGCTCTCGTTTTGCAGACATATTCATTATATACGAATCTTTGTTCGATTACAACAAAAACGTATCGGTAGTGAGACATTTGGTCTCATTTTCCGATACGTTTTTTTCAGATGTTGAATCACCTATGTTTATGACTATACCTGCAGTCTGCCGGCTGTAATAAGTTTGCCGCTTTTTCTGTCAAATAACAGAATATCTTCTCCACCGATCTCGAACTTCACTTCCTGACCGATCTTGTAAGCGGTATTGCCAAAGACTACGCCGGTCAACAGGAAATCACCGATACGAAGCTTAATCGTGGATTCCATACCGGTGGGCATAGCACCGTAGATCACGCCGTCCAGACCTGCACCATCGTGTAATTGCAGGGCTTCGGGACGTACACCGATGACAAAATCCTCGTTGGTGATCACGGGAGCTTCCTGCAGTGCATAATCATCTTCGTTCACTCTGGCAATATGATACTTGAAGACTTCATCCTTGTTGGATTTCTCCACGGCTTTCTTATCCTGCATTTTCTCTTTGTGACGGGCTGCCTCATCGGCTTCGTTCTTATCTCTCTCAGCGAACCATCTCTGCAGATCCAGGTGTTCTTTCGGAACAAACTTTGCCTTTCTACCGTCTAAGATTGTCACATCCAGGCTGCCGTTTTCATTCTGCACACCCTTGGCTTCGATAAAATTAATGGAAGGATTTCCTACGAAATCAGCCACAAACAGGTTGTTGGGTCTGCTGTACACAGTCAACGGTGCTTCATACTGCTGCAACACACCGTTGTTGATCAGGCAGATCTTCGTTGCCAGTGTCATAGCTTCCATCTGGTCATGGGTTACATATACGAAGGTGCTTCCGGTCTCCACATGCAGACGCTGTAACTCATATCTCATTTCCAGACGGAGTTTCGCGTCCAGGTTAGACAGCGGCTCATCCATGAACAATACCTGGGGTTCCGGCGCCAGTGTTCTGGCAATGGCAACTCTTTGCTGCTGTCCACCGGACAGTTCTGCAGGATAACGATTCATGAACATTCCGATCTTAACGATACGGGATACTCTGCGTACTGCCAGGTCAATCTCTTCCTTGGAATATTTTCTGACCCTGGTTACTACCTTGCCACCGGATACGACTTCGAATTTCTCGTTAAGTTCTTCCCCTTTTTCCTTATGACCTGCCAGGATGCTGTCCAATTTTGCAGTCAGTTCCTGCTTCTTTTGTTTTGATGCACTTTCTTTGTCTGCTGCCTCATGGAGCTTGTAATTATACAGTTCCTTTGCAGTATAGATAGAAATGGTGTAATTATCGATCAGCTTCAGATAGACCATATCCAGGTCTAACTTTCCCTTTTTATCTCTGCATTCCTCAATGAGTTTTACCAGCTCTCCCGGATTCTCCAGTGCCTTGATCATGCTTTTTAAAGCTTTGGCTTCCTCATCGATCACGGGAAGTTCTTCCTTGATATTTCCCAGTCCGAAGGAGATGTTCTGGTATACCGTCATATTCGGCCATAGTGCGTAGTTTTGGAACAGAAATCCGACTTTTCTCTTATTTGCGGGAACATTGATCCCCGCTTCACTATCGAATACCACCCGGTCTCCGATCTTGATCTGCCCGCTGGTAGGGGTCTCCAGACCGGCGATCATACGTAAGGTAGTGGTCTTACCGCAACCGGAGGGACCAAGCAGAGTGATAAAGGAATTATCCTCCATATCCAGACTCAGATCATCTACCGCATAGAATTTTCCCCAACGTTTTGTAACATGTGTTAATTTGATTTCCGGCATAGTTATTTACCTCCGATACCTTCATCCAGGCTGGCCCCGGTCAGTTTATTTACCAAAGTGTTAAAGATCAGGATCGTTACGATCAGGATCAGGTTAATGGCGCTGGAAAATGCATACAGTCCCATCTCATCGAAATAATCCAGTGTCGTGGAGAGGATAAAGCCCTGCGTACATAACAGTAAGAACAGGGACAGCTCTCGCAGACAGGTCATGAACGGAAGCATATATCCGTTGATAATGGAAGACTTCTGGATCGGAATGATAATCCGCAGCATCCGCTTGTACCAGGGAATATCCTGGATGATGGCCGCTTCCTCGATCTCTCCCGACAGCTGCAGCATGGAGTTCAGTGCACTTCTGCTGGCGAAAGGAATGTACTTGATCACGCCTGCGATGATCAACAATGTGTAAGTGTTGAACAGGTTGATCTTGTCATTGGAGAACAGGATGAAGAAAGCTGCGCCCACTGCCAGGGACGGCATCAGGTACGGCAGGAATGCCACACCGTTGACGTAATTCGCCCACTTGCTTCTCCGGTTCTTGGATACTGCATAACCGATCAGGGTGCCGATCGTACCTGCGATCAGAGCACAACATACAGCGACTAACATCGTTCCCTTGAATGCTCTCCAGATCAGCGGATTGTGGAGGATACCGGGCTGTCCGTACAGAGCACCGGCTCCGTTGTTATCCGTCAGCCACCACTTGGTGGTCAGAGCACTGGGATCCATGGTATACAGGAAACTGTAATCTCCCGGATTCGGAAGGAAAGTCTCCAGTGCGAAGGACAGGATCGGGAAAATACTGGTGAAGAAAGTGATGACGATCAGGATGATCGCGATCAGATATTTCCCGACTTTTCCTAAGTTGATCTTGGAGATCTGTCCGGATTTACCGGTAACCGTCGTATAATTCTTACGGCTCTTTAAGCTCATCTGGTTCATTAACAGGATCGCCACACCGAAGATCATCATGATGATGGCAAGAATACTGGCTTCCCCGGTATACTTGGAGTTCATGGAGATGTACTTGGTGGACAGAGTGGTCAGTCCCAGGTAGTGAGGTACGGGATAACTTCCCATGGCGCTTCCAAATACCAGCAGGATTGTGGAAAGAATCGCCGGTTTTACCATGGGTAAAGTAATACGGAACATGGTCTTCCACTTCGGTGTATCCAAAATCGTCGCTGCTTCCTCCAGATTGGCATCCATGTTGCGGAAGATGCCGCCGATCAGGATGTAGGCAAAGGGGGCATAATGCAGTCCCAATACTACTGCACTGGGGAACAGCCCCAGGCACCACCATTTGGGCATCGTAATATTAAAAAGCGAAGCCAGCAGACCGTTGGAGGTTCCGGTGACTGCATTACTGTTGAAAACATTCTGCCATACCACTGCCAGTGTCCACTGTGGCATGATATAGGGGAAAATAAATATGGAACTTAAATATTTTTTACATTTTAAATTGGTTCTCGTAATCAGGAAAGCGAACACTCCGCCGAACACAATGGAGATCAGGCAGGTGAAAACTGCCAGCAGCACAGTATTTAACAGCGGTGTCCACAGATTCGTTCTCGCCAGTTTACTGGTGAACAGATCCACATAATTGACAACGGAATAACCGGTTGCCTTTCCGGTAAGATGCGCATCGATGGTGCCCGGATGGATCTTGAAGGTATCTTCGACGATTGCCACGATCGGTGCCACTGTGGTAAAAGTAAGTACGATACCAAACAGAAGCAGAATGATATTTTGTGGCTTTGAGAAGTACGTCTTGATCTTGTTCAGAACAATCACCATCTTGCTTGTTTTTTTTGCGGCACTCTGATTCATGGTTTACCTCTCTTCCCAATACAAGCTTATGTCCTGTAGAATCATTCGCCCCGTGTCTCCTTGCGAATAAGAAAACTGCTACTTACATGCAAGCATGATGTAGCAGATTTTCTTATTCTGACGGGACGAATAGTTACTCTTTTATATTATTCAGCGGTGTACTTCGGTAACAGTTCGATCCAGCTTCCTACGGTGAAGGAAACGGATGCACAGTACTCGGGATCTTCCATTACCAGCTTTCCGTCGGTGGACCACCAATCAAATCCTCTGTCGTTCTTGTTCTCGAACTCTACATTGCCGTTGGCGTCCATACCACCGGTGCTGTGCTGGTAGGTAGCTTCGATAGCCTTAGCCACTTCGGGATTGTAGGAATAGCTTCCCATATCCTTGCCCCATGCACTGTAACCGTCTTCGGTACAGGTCATGTATGCGATAAAGGCACATGCGGTCCAGGGCAGAGGGCTGTTGTCAGTGACAAAGAGGTAATGGCAATATCCATAACCGCCGATTCCCTGATAGCCATCCTGGTAAGCTGCAACCTTAACATTATTTACAGATACACCTGCGGACTCCTCTACGGAACGGAACTTGTTGTATACTAACAGTCCACACTGATCAGTTGCGGAATCTGTTACCAGTGTATTACAGATAGGACCGTCATCGGTCTGGGCATTGTAGCTGCCTACCCAGAGCTTGATCCATGCCAGTGCATATTTGCCATCGGCACCTAATCCCAAATCGCTTGCTTCGGATTCCATTTCGTCGATGGTGGGCTGGAAGTAAGCCTGCTCGTCAGCGGGTAATGCATTGAAAGCATCCTTTAACATAGCTGCGTATTTGTCTTCGGTCAGCATGTACAGGAAGTTCTTTCCTACAACTTCGGAATCAATATCCATGAAGAGGGCATGTACGCCTTCACCCACGAAGTCCCAACAGTTGTCGTATACTTTGTCACCGGTGCAGTTGTACTCAAATACCTTGTTCTGTAATTGTAAGGCGAGATATCCGTCTACGGCATCCGGTGTGGTTCCGTTAGCCTCTGCCCATTCCTTTGGAATATAGGTATCCAATATTCCGGTCTGTACCATTTTGGATTCGATCTGATTACCATCCTGGATCAGAGTCATTGCGAAAGTTCCTTCGGGTTTCAGGGAATCTGCGGTCAGCTGCTCGAAGATCTTGTTGTTCTTGGGCTGCTGCCAGTCGAATTCCATGCTGTAAGAAGGATCGATAGACTGCAGATACTCGATGAACAGAGGAAGTGCTGCTTTACCACGGCTGGAATTACCTACGCCGTAAAAGGTCTTGCCGTTGGATTCTTCGATGGCCTTCTGTGCCAGTTCCTCCATGGTCATTCCTTCTGCCTGTTTGATGATCTGCTGAGTTGCAGTAAGATTTGCGTCGTCGGCTGCCTCCGGGGTCTTGGTCTCTGCCACCGTCTCGGTTCCGGCTGTCTGTGTGTTGTCTGCGCTTCCAGTTGCCTGGTTCTGTGTCTGACTGCTGCCGCATCCGGCTAACATACCAACACTCAGTGCACAGATCATAAGTAACGATACTACTCTTTTCTTCATATGCTGTCCTCCCTTGAAACATATAGTTTGTATAACCCTTTATGGTCCACTTACTTGGAATGGGATGTTTCCCACTTCCGTTCTGATGATTCTATTATACGTTGGGAATTCAGCAATTTGTATAAGGTAAAACTGTTATTATTTTAATATTTCTGATACCATGTATAATTTTTCTGTTATTTCGTCGTTTCTTTTGTACATCTTTGTGGTTTTACATGCTTCTATCCTGGTATTCGGAGGGAGTGACACCAACAATCCTCTTAAAGCTGCTGGAAAAATGTGCAACATCACGATAGCCTACCTGTTCTGCGACTTCATACACCTTATTCCGGCAGTCATTCAACAGTTTCATGGCAGTACGCATACGCACTCTGGTAATGTATGCCGCCACCGTATAATCCGTCTCCCTTTTGAATGTATGACTCAAATGTCCTTCACTGATTCCCAGATGTTCTGCAATCTGGGCCACACTCAGCTCCGGTTCCCCATAGTGTGAGGAAATGTAATCCACCGCCGCCATGACGTATTTGCTCTTATCACCTTTATTCAGAACCAACTCCGGAAGCTGCTCCTCACTTCGAGTTTCTTCCCGTTCCTGGGTTTTTTTACGTTTACCTAAAGCCGCATTTACTGCCTGCTCCAGTTCTCCATCACCGAAAGGTTTCAGCAAATAGTCGCTTGCCAACAGCTTCAATGCACTTTGTGCATAGGAGAACTCACTATAGGCAGTCAAAAAGATTACACTGACGTCATTTCCTTCTGCCCGGAGCTGCTTCAACATCTCAATACCATCCATTTGGGGCATACGGATATCGCAGATCAGAAGATCCGGATGGTATTTTCGTATTGCTTCCAGTCCTTCGATACCATTGTCCGCTTCCGCTACGACCATACAGTCCAGCGCCTGCCAGTCCGTTTCCATTACGATTCCTCTGCGTACCAGTGTCTCATCATCAATTACGATTACTTTGTACATACCCCTGTTTCCTCCATTATCTGTTGCTCCCGTCTGATATATTTTCCCCTGTCCCATATCCGGCAAAAGTCATTCTCCTGTGTATCACACCTCACCGTATTTTACCGGCAGCCGCAGTGTCACCTTTGTACCATGAATTGCACTTTCCGTTTCTGTGCCTTTTCTGTCTGCAATGCTTTCACTGTCTGCAGTGCTTTCGCTATCTGCGGCATTTTCGCTATTTTCAGCAAGACTCTCCATATGAATACCGTATTCTTCGCCGTAGGTCAGCCGGATGATCGTATCCACATTGGATACTCCGATATGTCCCACCAGTTGCTCCTGCCTTCTATGATTGATGGCCTCCATCTGCTCTTCGGGAGCACCACAGCCGTCATCCGTCACCTCAATGCAAAGTACGCCATTCTTCCCCGTAATCTGCACCCGGATATTTCCCTCTTCGCTCTCTTTTAGTCCGTGCAGAACCGAATTTTCTACGATGGGCTGTATGATCAGTTTCGGGATCACACATTCCTCCAGTCCCTCCTCCATTTCCACGGAATAGGTAAACTTATCGTTAAAACGGATCTTCTGGATATCCACGTAACAGTTCACCAGCTCCAGTTCTTCCTTCAGGTAAATGAACTGTCTCTTGGAAATACTGGTCCGCAGGATCTTCGCCAGACCCGCTGCCATGGTGGCGATCTCCGGAATGTGATTGGCCTTCGCCACCCATTTCATGGTATCCAGTGTATTGTACAGGAAATGGGGATTTAACTGTGCCTGCATCATGGCAATATGGGAGGCATTCAGTTCCTTCTGCTTCTCCACCTTATCCTGCACACTCTGTTCCAGCTCATTGGCCATGATATTAAAGTTACGGGACATTTGTCCCAATTCATCCTCCCTGTCGGAGGCAATTCTTACACTCAGATCTCCCTCCTGCAGAGTACGCATGGCAGTATTCATCCGTTCAATGGGTTTCGTCATATTCCGCCCCACACGGGATGCTACGATCACACACAGCAATACACTGATGGTCAGCATCACCGTCAGTACGCGGTACATGGAACTTAGAACTTCCCTGGAAAATACACTGGGACACGCCATCACAGTATACAGACCACTCTCTCCCAAGGGCTGGATCAACAATTCTCCTGCCCGATAGACCCCCAACAATTTATGACCACTCATCAGTTCATGACGGATCTGATCTGTCTGTAAGCTGCCACTGTCATAAATAGTTCTCCAGTACGGATCCAGAAATGCAACATCGTTCTTCCCGTTTCCACTGTCAAGAATGATCTTCTCGAAATTCTCGGTCCGCATACTGATCACGATATAACCCTCCAGAGTTCCGCCCCTTCCCAACAGCTTTCCTGCTGCATACAACAGAACTCCGGAATCATTCTCTTCTGCCCGTCTCAATATCAATGTATCCTGACTGTCTTCCACCGCTTTCAGAATTCCCCAGTAAACCGGCAATTCCATTCTGGCATCTCCCTGTCTTGTGGTATAGATACACTTTCCGTTTCTGTCATAGAGATCAAACTGGGCATATTCCCGGTAATCGGACACTTCCCGGTAAAACTGCAGATATATTTTGCTCCGGGACCAGGAATCTTCTTCATTGATATTGTCTACAATTTTGCGGTTGGCATTGATATTTTCCACCACCGTCTCAAAATTACCAAATACCTCCAGTACACCGGTGTCGATCTGCTGCGCCTGTTCCGTTACATTCTTTTCATAATCACTGTTGATCTTGGTCTCCATGGTCTGGATCAGAGACACTCCGAAGAACAACAGGGGAAGCAACGCTACCACTGCAAAGCAGACCAGTAATTGTCTGTGAAATGATTTTTTAATCCACTTTCTCATCCTTGCTCCTTTGCAGTGCGTCCCAGGCTGCCAGGATGGACTCTTTTTCGCTGGCTGCCCAGGTCACATCATAGTCTATCGCCTTTAAACGGTTATCCTCCGCTGTTGTTTTCTCCGGCATATCATTACGGACGGTTCTGCGCAGGAAGGCTTCCTCCACCAGCCGCTGTGCATCCTGACTGACCGTAAAATCCAAAAACAACTGTGCATTCTCTAAATGTTTCGTTCCTTTTACAATGGCGGTGGCATCCGGAATGGCGCTGGTGCCGTCCGTAGGATAGGTCATGACCAGATCCTCTCCCTCCAGAATCCGCTGTCTGGCCATACCTTCATTGGTGATTCCTACCAGTCTCGTGCCAGTGTTCACCTCATCCAACACTGCCCCGGAGGACGGTGAAATATTACCATCCAGCGCATCGTTAAAGTTGCGCAGAATTACCTGTTCCTCCGCATCCACCACCTGTAACATGGTGCACAATGCGGTAAAGCTGCTTCCTGATTTATTCGGATCCGCAAATGCTATTTTCCCTTTCCAGCGATCAGTCTGCAGCTCATCCCAGGTCTTTGGCGCAGCCACCGGGTATACCAGCTTGCTGTTGTATATAAAAACGATAGGTAATACAGAAAATGGTGTATACGCATCCCCCTCTACCCGATAAGCTTCTTCGATCTGATCTGTTTCCGCTACCCGGTAGGGCTGTAAATACTCCCGGCATTCTTCGAAGTTCTCAATACCTCCACCGAACATAACGTCAAAAGTTCCCGGAGGATCCTGTTGCAATTCTTCGAATAATGCAATCGTATCCCCTGCTTTTAATTCCACAAAAATACCAGTACGCTCCTCGAATTCTTTGATGATCGGTTCATATACTTCCTCTTTATGAGCAGTATATACGATCAGTTTTTTATCCTCCGGAATCTGATAGACTGTTTCCTCCGACTGACCGCAGCCGGTAAGTAGAAAAATTGCTGCTGTCAGAACAGACAGAACAGATAGCTTTCTTTTATATTTTTTACTATAAGTCCCCATAATTTTACTCTTACCTTTTTTGACTCTTGTTCCCGTTGTACTGTCCTTACGAATTTTCCGATGTACAGTTATTTCTCTCAGCTGCCTTCTGTTGCAGTCTGCGCATCCGGTCATACTGTCCATACATCTTCTGCACTTCATTCTCCAGAATGTAGTAGTGACGGATGTACGGGATCAGCAGGATCAGGATCACTACCGGGAGTAATAAGGTAAAAAGGCTGTCAGAGATCACACTTAAGACAATCGCCAGCATCTCTAACAACGCAAAAGTCACCGTAACGATCAGATGGATCAGGCGCTCATGCTGAAAAAATCCCACCTGCACCAGATGCTCCTGAAGCTTGTCCTGAACCATTTCCTGCATAGTCTGTTCCTCAGTATCCGTTTTCTCTGTATCAGTTTTCTGTGTATCCGACTGTCTCTGTATCGCTTGCGTTGAGTATTCGCCGTCCTGTGATAATGTCTGCGCTCTCTGCTCCATTTTCTGAAGCCACTCATCTATTTGTTTTCGATATTGCAAAATGCGCTGCTCCATGGTGTACCTCACCTTTCCGCTTCCTGTATTACTACATCATACCTATCTTTTGGCTGTTCGTCAATGCGACCAGGGAACTAAAAAAACGCCTCTATGCATACGCATAAAGACGTTTTTCTTCATTTCAAACATAAAAATGGGGCCTATAGGGCTCGAACCTATGACCCTCTGCTTGTAAGGCAGATGCTCTCCCAGCTGAGCTAAGACCCCATAAAGATTAATGAAAATCTTTAGCGACCCAGATCGGACTCGAACCGACGACCTTCGCCGTGACAGGGCGACGCTCTAACCAACTGAGCCACTGGGCCATATTTATTATTTATCTTATGAAATGGAACTGCTTTCAGTGGACCTTCGGGGACTCGAACCCAGGACCGACCGGTTATGAGCCGGTTGCTCTAACCAACTGAGCTAAAGGTCCGCAACCCTTTCGGGACTGATCTGAGATCAGATGACTCCAACGGGAATCGAACCCGTGTTACCGCCGTGAAAGGGCGATGTCTTAACCGCTTGACCATGGAGCCGGATAATATTTATTTTCTTATGAAAAAACTCCCCGAGTAGGGCTCGAACCTACAACAACTCGGTTAACAGCCGAGTG
>NZ_JBKVQF010000016.1:0-28490 GCF_046969025.1 Waltera sp.
TTCCTTACTGGCTGTAAGGGATATTAACCATAAATATATTGTAGTAGAAATGAGGTAACTCGAATGAGCAAAGTTAAGATGATCAGCCCTGCAGTACCTAATGTACCCTGGCAGGATAAACCGGAAGGACATACCGGTGCACCGGTATGGAGATACAGTGAGAACCCTATTATTGGCAGAAATCCTGTAGAAGGAGTAGCCAGAATCTTCAACAGTGCGGTAATGCCTTACGGTGATGAATTCATCGGCGTGTTCCGCGGTGAACAGGTCAACGGTATTCCCTATATTTATTTAGGACGCAGCAAGGATGCTATTCACTGGGATTTTGATAAGAATAAGATCCAGTTCGTAGATGAAGAAGGCAAGCCTTTCATGCCGATTTATGCATATGATCCCAGACTGGTAAAGGTAGAAGATACCTACTATATCATCTGGTGTCAGGATTTCTACGGCGCAGCCATCGGTATTGCGAAAACCAAGGATTTCAAGACGTTTACCAGAATCGAGAATCCGTTCCTTCCTTTTAACCGTAACGCCGTACTGTTCCCCAGAAAAGTACACGGCAATTTCATGATGCTGTCCCGCCCTTCCGACAGCGGACATACGCCCTTCGGTGATATTTTCGTCAGTGAGAGCCCCGATATGGTATTCTGGGGCAAACACAGATATGTGATGGGCAAGTCTTCCGAATGGTGGGAGTCCTTAAAGATCGGTGGCGGTGCAGCTCCCATTGAGACTTCCGAAGGGTGGCTATTGTTCTATCATGGTGTGAGCGGAACCTGTAACGGTTATGTCTATTCCATCGGTGGAGCGATCCTGGATATTGACAACCCGTCCATCGTAAAATATCGTTGTGAGAACTTCCTGCTGACACCGGAAGAGTGGTATGAGGAGAGAGGGTTTGTACCGAATGTATGCTTCCCCTGCGCTACCATCCATGATTCCGAGAGCGGCAGGATCGCCATTTACTATGGCGCAGCAGACAGCTACGTAGGGCTGGCATTTACGACCATCGATGAAGTGGTTGACTATATCAAAGAACACAGCGTGGTCACAACAAGCGATACAGAAGAAGGCAGAAGATAGAATCGAGGGACCCGCGATGAGCGGGTCCTTTTTAAGTGATGGAGACAGCGTATGATGGAAAAAGAGGAATTATATGCCAGAATCGAAGAACTGGAAAGAGAACTGGCAGAAGAACGTATCAGGAGGAAGATTACCGAGGACAATTCCGACTGTGCGCTGTGGGAGTATGAAATTGCTTCAAAAAAATATGTGCTTTCCAGAAAGCTTGGAGGAAAGTGGAATACCACCAACATGGTCATCGAAAACTATCAGGAACAGATGCATAACTGGGGATTTGTGCATCCGGATGATTGGGCGACTTTTGATGAATTCTGCGCCGCAATGGACCGGGGCGATGAGCATATTTCCTATGAAGTCAGACAAGTCAGTGATGAATCGGTATTTGTCTGGTTCCGTTATGTAGGGATTCCGGTCTATGATAAGGATCATAAGCCATATAAGATCATGGGGAAGACGCTTGATATTACAGGAGAAAAAAAGAACCAGGAGCTGTTGGAACAGAAGGCAGAGAGGGACTCCCTGACAGATCTGTACAATAAAGCGAAAATGCGTAAGCTGGTGGAAAAGCATATCCGGCAGGCCGATGACACAGAAGGAGCTTTTATCATCGTTGATATTGATGACTTTAAAACGATCAATGACACTTGCGGACATTTATACGGTGATGAAGTATTGATCAAAATTGCCAATGCGATTTTGATCAGCGCCGGCATGGAGGATTATGCAGGTCGTATCGGTGGTGACGAATTCTGTGTATTCTGCCGTGGGGAAAATGCGGGTCAGCATGCCATGGAGACGGCGGAGAGGATATCCCGTATGGCAGACCGGATCCACATGTCCGGCAGACGCGTGACCTTAAGTATGGGAATCTCCTGTTATCCGGAGGATGCTTCCTCTTATGAGGAGTTGTATCAAAAAGCGGATCAGGCACTGTACCGGGTGAAACGCAGCGGTAAAAATGCATTCAGCGTGTACGACAAGAACTATAATTATGTTGATTATACCTCAGACAGGAAGGAAACAGACCGGGAGACCGGCATCTGGCAGGAGCTGGAGAAATATTATAAAGGACGTCAGTGGACAGAAACGGAAAGTGAAATTCTGTCTACTATGACGCGGATGATGGAAAGCTATCTGAACCGTGAAGAATATGCAGGGAATGTCAGGGAGCGGGAAAAGGATACAGAAAAGCCGGAACCGGACATTGCCGGAATGGAGACAACGGAAAGCTTTTCGATAAAACTGGAACAGATCCTGCCCTGGCAGGACGGTCAGTATGCAGAGGTATTTCTGGGCATCCGGGATTACGATGAGATTTCCGCGAAGATGAGTGAGGAAGTGAAAAACAGCCTTCTGTACCATCTGGGGACGCACATTCAAAAGCACCTGAAGGGACAGGAAATGGTGTGCCATGTGAAAAAGGATGAGTTCCTATTGCTGTTGGACAATCATGTGGAAGCTGCTTGGGAGAAAATCGGTCATATTATGATCATGTTCGAAGCTATGATCGGAGATAAATACCCCGATGTATCGATCAACCTGTACAGCGGCATTTATTATCTGGAGTCCAGAGGATACCGCCCGGAGGAAATTTTCCGCATCGGCAAGACTCTGAAAAACAAGGCGAAACGTTATTGCACGCTGGAAAACAGCATCTATGAGAACCGCAAGAGTGCGGGGAACATCATTGATAAAGAAGCCGGAATCCTGAACCGGGGCAACCTGACCAGACTGAAAGGTTTTATGAACCGTGCAGCCAAAGGAGAGCGGCTTACGGTAGGATTTATCGGCGGTTCCATTACCCAGGGATTTTCCGCTACGGAACCGGACAAATGTTATGCGGCAAGGACATTTGGCTGGCTGAAAAAGGTATTTCCCAATACGGAATTTGATTATGTGAACGCCGGAATCGGAGCTACCGATTCCCAGTTCGGCGCGGCGAGAGTACAGGAAGACCTGCTTCAGCGGCTACCGGATCTGGTATTTGTAGAATTTTCCGTGAACGATCACAGTACGCCGCATTTCTGTGAGACCTACGAAGGTCTGGTGAGGCAGATTTATGGCAGTGCGAGCGCACCGGCAATGGTGCTGATCCATAATGTCTATTATGATACCGGTAAAAGTGCGGCATATTATCATGCGCAGGTAGGACGACATTATGATCTGCCCTGCATCAGTATGCAGAACAGTATCTATCCCGCTGTGGCAGCCGGAAGACTGCCGGCAGAGAAGATTACGGCAGATTTCCTTCATCCCAATGATCTTGGTCATGAATTCATGGCATCTGTGATCACGAATTTCCTGGAAAAGGTAATCCATGATAAAACGCAAGAGCCGCAGGAAATTTTCCCGGCCCCGCTGACAGAGAATGCCTATGAGCATTGCGTGAGACTACAATATTTTAATTCCACACCGGAGAAGAGCGGTTTTGAAGAAGATATGACACCGCAGAGAGACATCACGGATATTTTCCGTAACGGATGGAGCGCCGGAGAAAAAGGAGCTTATCTGGAGTTCACTTTCCGGGGAACCGGTGCCGCCGTGCAATACCGCCGAGTGAAGGACGGACCTGCACCCATTGCCACAGCAGTGGTGGATGAGAACCCTGAGACGGCGTGCGTGTTGGACGGAACCTTTGATGAGACCTGGGGAGATAAGATGGAACTGGCAACGATTGCGGAGCATCTGCCCTATGGGGAACACCGGGTGAGAATCGAGATCACGGAGACACACGAGAACGATAAGGCTGGATTTTATCTGGTGTCATTGATTGTATCCGGGGTAAGAACAGAAACAGAAGCGGAATAGGCATAGTACGGAAGTCAGGTAGACAGATCGGAAGAAATGTGTTACATATCAGATAGAATATTTTTCCAGAAACGGACGTTGCAAAGCTAAGTAGCGGAATAACGGGAAAGATGCCGTGCAATACATAGTAAGTATCATGGGAAAGGATAGATGATCATGAACAAAGATATTATTTTTTTAACACCGGTGTGTACCCACAATATCTGGGGCGGTACCCGGTTAAACAGAGAATTTGGGTACCCCATCGAGGGCGACGACATCGGTGAGTGCTGGGGTATCAGCGCCCATCCCAACGGAGACGGCACCGTGGCAAGCGGCGCTTATAAGGGAATGAAGCTGTCCGAGCTGTGGGAGAAGCACCCCGAGTTGTTCGGAGACACGGGAATGGATCGTTTCCCGCTGCTGATCAAGATCATTGATGCAAAGGACGACTTAAGCATCCAGGTGCATCCGGATGACGCTTATGCGAAGGTACATGAGAACGGATCCCTGGGCAAAACCGAGTGCTGGTTCATCTTAGACTGTAAGGAAAATGCTACGCTGGTGGTTGGACACAACGCGAAGAGCAGGGAAGAACTGGAGCAGATGATCCAGGAAGGAAAGTGGAAAGAGTTCATCCGTGAGATTCCTATTAAGCCCGGGGACTTCATCCAGATCGATCCCGGTACCGTACATGCCATTAAGGGCGGTACACTGCTTCTTGAGACCCAGCAGAGCAGCGATATTACCTACCGGGTGTATGATTATGACCGACTGAGTAACGGTAAGCCCAGACAGTTGCACATCACCCAGAGTATTGATGTCATTACCGTCCCTGCCAAATCCGCAGAGAACAGTGTGGTACACACGGAGAAAAAGGACGATGCGATCCAGCAGTTGATCTGCTGCCCTTACTACACCGTATACCGTATTGATGTGGAGCATCGTGTGGAGACCTGGCAGGATAAGCCCTTTGTTCTCATGAGCGTGGTAGAGGGCGAAGGCACCCTGAACGGTACTCCTTTAAAGAAGGGCGATCACCTGATCCTGCCCGACGGCTACGGTAAGGTAGAGTTACAGGGCAGGATGCAGATCATCGCATCTACGATCTGAGTTCACGACAGATCAAACCCCGGTCACTTGATTTATTTCCCAAGTACAACGGATAGCTTGATTTCTTTTTCTGTTTCGCTCAGGTCGAAATCACCGCCGTCGGAGACGGTCACGCGCAGTTCATAGAGCACGCCGTCTGTCAGCTCCGTCACATTTGCTCCGGTCTCGTCTGTGAGCGACCACAGTTCAGAGCCAACCTTTTCCAGCTTGCCGTCTGCACCATAGGCGTAGAGCGTCAGATCGGAGGCACTGCCGGACAGGTTGTTCATACGGAAGGCTACTATGGTGTTGGGATGCACGTTGCAGATGGTCGCGGTGTTGTGCCAGCTTGCAACCGTACCTTCACCGCCATCCTGCTCAAACTGATCCTGCGAAAGAACATTTCTTGCAGCCTGATCAAGATCAACCTCACGGTACGGAAGCTCGGGCAGATACACAAAGCGATCCTGCAAACGCAGCAGTTCCAGATAGCCTGTCGGGCAGTAGAGCGTATTTCCGTTGCTGCCGGTGTACATGCCGATAGCCATATTATTGTAGCCGTATTTGTTGGACACATCCATCGTGAAGACGGTTTCGCCCGTTGCAAAGTCCAAAATAATGTACTGCCACATGCCGGTATCCAAATCCTGTACATAACCGTAGATATAGCCTGTTGCAGTGGAGAGCTTCATGATCGCCGTGTCGCGCAAATCGTTCCGGCTCCAGACGCTCTTCATTTCATAGCCATCGGCGGTTTTTAGGGTGTCCACCCGCTCAACGCCCGGGGCGATCATAACATTACCCTTCATCAGCCAGTTCTGGTCATAAATGTTGGCGTAGCTCTGAATCGAAGAGTCATTGTCAGGGTCGGCAAGACCTGCGTTACCAGCGCCGAACCAGTTGCAGACGATCGTGCTGACGGTGCCTTCACCGTCGTCATAAACGATTGCAGAGTTCTCAACCGCCACCTGATACCCATCGGGCAGATCATCCAAAACAGGCATGCTGGCTACGACCTCTCCGGTCTTCATGTCGAGCGCAAGAAGCTTAACGGGGTCTGCGTTGTCGGTGAACAGTACAAGGTTTGGTGTCAGTGTGGGCGAGCAGCCGCCACCCCAGGCAAGGCCGCCGCCGGTAGTCTTATCGCCATCATGACTGACCTTCGCACCGACACTCTCATATGGCGTGCACCACACAACGTTCACACCTTCTTCCGCGCGCAACAGATAGCAGTTCTGGTTCGTCAGAATGACCGCACCGTCTTTGGAGGCAGCAATGCCGTTTTCTGCGCCCTCGCCAAGGGGCAGCCCGTAAACAAAGACAGCCTTTGAAAGATCGGTTTGTTCGCCATTCAGAATCGATTCTATCGCTGTGTGGGCAATGTAGCCGAGAACACCCTGCTGCTGCCGCTCGGGATAGATTCGGAAGCCGCCGGTGGCGAACCAAAGGTTTCCGTCGTAGTCAAAGACCACGGACAGAAGATTCTGTGTCAGCTCTTTGCCGAGCGCGGTCTCAGCAGCTGCCTTGATATCGATATCCAGAACCTTTTCAAATTCCGGAATGACGCTGCCATCTTCCTCTGTCGTACGCAGTATCAGTACATGGTTGTTGCTCGTCGGGCAGACGACACGGTTTTTAGAGTCAAGGAAGGTGTAGGAACTCTGGATGACGTAACCGCCGCCATCATGTTGCATCGGTGAAAAATAGCCGAGCGTCTTCGTCTCTGTTGCATTCAGATCACGGATGGCGATGCCGCCGAGCAGTGGCACGACCGCGTGACCGTAGTTGTCAAAGTAAATCGCGGGTGAGGCGTTCGGGTTCGTTGTCTCAAAGGAAACATTGATTTCCGGATAGATGCCGAGCGGCAGAATTTCATCCGTTGAGTCGGTGTTGTAGCCGTCGTGATGGATGTTTGCATCACTTTTTGCCATATAAGGGTTTTCATCCACGTGTTTGGGTTGTAAAGCCTTCACGGGCAGTGCACCGGATAACGGTGCAGAAGATGTTGTTTCGTCCTCTGCCGGTGTGGGCGTTCCACCACAGGCCGCCATAGACAGGCACAGTGTTCCCGCCAGAAGAAAGCTAAATACAGAATAAATCTTTTTTCTTTTTTTCATCAATAATCCTCCTCATTGTTATGTTTGTTGTGATCCGCCCGGAATAAGGCAGACGTTTTTTTCCCATCTGACCATGTAGAAAGTCCTTGCTGAAACGCTTCTTCTGTTATTGGCTCTAACAGAAAATAGTCTACACGCAGCCGAAATGCATGCAGGGAAAAATCCAGATCGCTGCACCAGATGATGCGTGTTTCGGGAAAAAGCGTCCGCAGATGCTCCACCGCATTCAACCCTTCTACTCCCGGAAGTGCGATCACAGTGCAGGTTGGCGCATTTACACGCGCCACATCAAAGAACAACTCCTGCCCACGGTAACAGTCCATTTTGGGAAACAGACCGCGTTCAAAGCAGAACCGTGAAAGCTGCTCTATATAAAAGGCTTCCTGTGTTTCGCTACTTGTCAGCACGGCAATGCGGTACACAGCACTCCCTCCCTTCTGCCGTCATTGATGCTTTCTGCTTGTCAGTATACGGATATGCAAACGCTTTTCAAGCCGTTTGGCACGAAACCCTCAATTCCGTCACGAAATCTGAGTTTTTCATTGTGTCGGTGTTGGACAGGTATGATATAATTTAGTTTGGAATAGTTACTGGAATTTTTTACAAAGGAGTCAGTCCGGTATGAGAATAGCAATAGTGGATGATATCGAGACCGAACGTGCGCTGTTGAAAATGCGGCTTGAGCGACAGCTGAGCTTGTACGGTGTAGAGACGGAGATCTTAGAATTTGATAGCAGCGAGAGCTTTCTCGCAGCAGAAAAAGAACGGCACTTTACTGTGGCATTTCTGGACATTTACATGAAAGGATTAAGCGGCATGGATGCCGCAAAGGAACTTCGGAAGACGGATGCAGACTGCTTTCTGATCTTCACCACAACATCTACCGACCATGCACTGGAGGGATTTCAGGTGCGGGCATTTCACTACCTCGTGAAGCCCTTTTCCGAGGGAGAACTTGCCGCTCTGCTTGCTGAAATGCTCACTAAACTTCCGCGTCCGGAGCCGATTCTGACGGTGAAAGTCAGTGGCAGCGACGTTCGCCTTCGCTATAGGGACATTATCTTTGCCGAGCATTTTGCTCATATGATCAACATTCGCACAACTGCCGGAAAAACGCTTGCCACGCGGCAAAGCTTTAAGGCATTTACCGAGCCGCTGAAAAAAGATCCACGCTTTTTTGTCTGCGGCCGCGGTACGATTGTCAATTTAGAACATGTCGCTGATTTTCAGGCCGCCGCTTTCTGCATGACCGACGGCAGCCGCATATATGTCAACCAGGAACTTTTGAAGCCTGCCAGGCAGGCATTTATGGAATTTCTGCTGCAAGGGGGTGTATGAGATGAAAGATATTCTGCGTCCGATCCTGGAGTTGTCCGTCGTACTCCCCGGTCTTTTACTTGCATATTTCCCTGTAAAATCCTATCTGAAGCAGTCCCCCGGAAAACTTGCCGCCCGGATTCTCCCACTGATGGCAGGATTGTGTATCGGTGCTGGGATCATCTGCTATCAGCTGCATGCTTCCACTGCGTCTGCCCTGGCAGGGATCACATTGCTTGCAATTGGGCTATATACCGGAACACTCCAAATCTCCCTCTGGAAATCCGGAACAATTGCACTGACTGTCTGCGCAGTGTTTGCATGCATCAACAGCTTGTCTCGAGCTATCAGTGTTATGATTGCTCTGCATATGCAGCTGCCACAGGACGAACCGTGGTTCTGCCTTGCAGCCTGTGTATTTTATAATGTTGTTTGCTGGATTTTGGTGCTGGCTGCGTTCTATCCGTCAACCCATGCAGTGCGTGTGATGGTTGAGGACGATAATTTTGCGCAAACGTGGTATGTGTTCTGGGTTTTGCCGCTGGTGTTCATTTTTTTGAACCTTTTTATGATCCCGCGCTATCAGACGACGCTTCGGACCGGTCGTGTATTACAGGGCTATATTGTGATAAGTATTGCACTTCTTTTGCTTTTGCTCTGGTTCAACGCAATTTTCCTGCTAATGGCCACCAGTCTCAACCGCAACGCGAGATTACAGCAGGAAAACCAGCTTCTTTTCCTGCAGCAGCAACGCTATGAGAATCTCAAAACCGCAATCGAAGAAGTGCGGCAGGCGCGGCATGATATGCGCCATCAACTGAATCAAATTTCCGCACTGGCTGAGACCGGCGATATGGAGGGATTGAAAAGCTACCTTGAAAAAACCATTTCCCGCATCCCGGATCTCGGTATACACTTCTGCGAAAACCGCGCAGCAGATAGCGTCATCGGCTATTATTGTGCCCTGGCAAAGCGCGAAGACATTCCCTTTTGTGCAAAGCTCGATCTGCCGCAGACTCTTCCGATCGATGAGATCAACATGTGTCTGGTCTTGTCCAACTTGTTGGAAAATGCGCTCGAAGCCAGTATCCGCACTGCACCAGACAGACGGCAGATTAAAATCACTGCATACCTGCATGCCGGGCGGCTGCTTCTGATCGAAGTTGAGAATGCCTATGACGGCGAAATCAGGGAGAAGAACGGTGTATTTCAATCCTCCAAACGAAAGGGAAACGGCGTCGGCATCCAGTCAATCCAACATATTGCAGAAAAAAGCGGTGGTGCAAGTACGTTTGCCTGTCAGAATGGTGTTTTCTCCGCTAAAGTTATGCTCTGCGGATAAATGCACATAAAAGCACCGGCAAAAATTTCAAGGACTATGTCAATCAGATCCGCCTGAAACATGCAGTCACACTGCTTCTGGACACTGACAAAAAAGTCTACGAGATTGCCATGAATGTAGGCTTTGGCGATGCCAGAGCATTTAACGATGCCTTCCAGAGGGCCTACGGGGAGACACCGGCAGGGTATCGGAAGAGATTGCGGAAGTGAAAATAGTAGTTGTGGCAATAGTTTTCGTAAGATATAATATATTTTGGGAGAGAATTTCGGAGAAGGTCTTGTAGAAAGGATAAGACCTTATGCATAATACACTGAAAAGAGCTGTAATAGCGACAAATCAAAAGGCACAATATGATGCGAAAGTCAAAAATCTGCTAGGGCATAAAATTATACTGGCTCATATACTGACCAGAACAGTAGATGAATTCAAGGGGATGAATCCCAGGGAGGTGATCCCCTATATAGAAGGAACACCTTATATCAGCAAGGTGCCGATAGAACCGGGGATGACCAATCACGAACAACAGGGACAGCAGATTATCGGTCTGAATACGGAAAACGTGGAAATAAACGAGGGACTGATAAGATTTGACATTATTTTTTATGTCCGGTTACCATCTGAAGATAGCAAGGATGCCGGATTGACACAAATCATCATAAATGTGGAAGCACAGAAAGATGAACCGACGAGTTATGAGATTTTAAATCGTGCGATATTTTATGCGAGTCGCCTGGTATCATCCCAAAAGGAGCGGGATTTTGTTAAATCCGGTTATGATGATATTAAACGAGTTTATTCCATTTGGATATGTATGAATATGGAACAGAACAGTATGAACCATATTCATTTTGTAAATGATGCTGTAATCGGGAACCATGAATGGAAGGGAAAAATCGATCTGATCAATATTATAATGATTGGGATTGCAAAAGAACTTCCGGAACAGGATGAGAGATATGAATTGCACCGTCTTCTGGGAGCACTACTGTCGCAGAAACTGACAGTAGATGAGAAAATGTCGATCATGGAAACAGAGTACGATATTGAGTTGGAAGAAAATTTGCGAAGGGATGTGAGTACAATGTGTAATTTGAGTGAAGGAATCGAAGAAAAGGGAATTGCAATCGGTGAAGCGAGAGCAGAAGCAACAATGATAGCCAGGATGCATAAAAACGGAATGCAACCGGAGCAGATTGCGGCAGTCACAGAGAAAAGCATTGAGGAAGTAAGGAAAATCATAGCTGATTGTGAGAATGGATAAAGCAAAAGTGATACAGGAATGGCAGATCGCTGCTGTTCCTGTTTTTTTCTCAAATTCTTTCTTTTAACTTTATTGCAGTGATGCGATTGAGTGTATATAATAGAATCGTTATGTAATGCAGTACTTTAGAGAAGGAATAAATCACAATGGATACCATCAGAGGTAAATTTTTGAAGCAACATTTACTCTCAGACGAGTTTTTGGATCTGATCGAGAAGAATAAGCGCCCCATGGACGAGCTGATGTCTTATTATCAGTGTGCCATCATGGAGGTGGAGACGAAATTCAAGGTGCTGAATCAGGAGTATTCCCTGGAATATGACCGCAATCCCATCGAGGGCATCAAGACCCGAGTGAAGTCCTACGACAGCATCCTTAGGAAGATCCGCCGGAAAAATATTCCCATGACGCTGGAAGGCATTGAGGAGAATATCCGTGATATCGCCGGTGTCCGGGTCATCTGTTCGTTTCCGGATGATATTTATGAACTGGCGGAGAGCTTTTTACGACAGGATGATATCACCCTGATCGAGCGCAAGGATTATATAAAGAATCCCAAGGAGAGCGGCTACCGGAGCCTGCATCTGATCGTGCAGGTGCCGATCTTTTTACAGAATACGAAGAAACTGGTCTATGTGGAGGTGCAGTTCCGCACCATAGCCATGGATTTCTGGGCAAGCCTGGAGCACAAGCTGCAGTATAAGAAAAACATTCCGGAAAGTCAGTCGAAGTTTTTAAAGGATGAGCTGTATGACTGTGCGCAGCAGAGCGCAGCGCTGGATAAGCGGATGCAGAATATCCGGAATGTCATTGCGGCGAGTGAGACCGCAGAAGAGGAGAAACAGGATTTCCTGCCGATCTTTTTGCGGGAAAACAAAGGGTAATTACGTAGCCTGAAGGTATGTAGATGATGGAAAGGCGAGAAGAATTGTATGAAGATCAGAGATATTTTGAATAAAGATACAGCAACGATCTCTTTTGAGGTATTTCCTCCGAAGAAGAGTACGGATTTCGGAAATGTGGAGGCAGCAGCACTGGGGATCGCGGCATTGCAGCCTGCTTATATGAGCGTGACTTATGGCGCCGGCGGCAGTACCAAGGGACATACCATTGCTTTGGCAAGAGAGATTCAGAAGCAGTACAATGTGCCTACTGTGGCGCATCTGACCTGTGTCTGCGCTGACAGGAGCAGTATCGGTGCAGCTCTTACAGAAATGCAGGCAGCAGGGATCGAGAATATTTTAGCTCTGAGAGGAGATATTCCAAAGGATTTCGACGGAGAAGTATTTACAGATTTTACGCACGCCTCCGATCTGGTGCGTTTTATTAAGGAAAACGGAGATTTCTGCGTAGGAGGTGCCTGCTACCCGGAGGTGCATCCCGATTCTGCTAACAAAAATGCGGATATTCAGGGGCTGAAGGCGAAGGTGGATGCCGGTTGCGAATACCTGACGACCCAGATGTTCTTCGACAACAATATCTTCTTCAACTTTATGTACCGTGTGCGGGAAGCTGGGATTACCGTGCCCATCGTTCCCGGCATCATGCCCATCACCCGCGGGGTACAGGTGAAGAATGCCGTAAAACTGTCCGGCTGTAATGTGCCGGAGCGCTTCAAAAATATCGTAGACCGTTTCGGCGATAACCCGGAAGCCATGAAACAGGCAGGTATCGCCTATGCCACCGATCAGATCATCGATCTGCTGGCGAACGGTGTAAAACATATCCATGTCTATTCCATGAATAAACCGGATGTGGCGGCAGGGATTCAGCGGAACATTTCGGAGATTTTGAAGGCCTGAGATGGTAATCAAATACATTGACAGACGAAAAAGATGTACTATTATCTAAATCAGAGATAGTACATCTTTTTATGTAGTGCTGAGGAAAGAAGCAGAATTGATGGGTGACGTGGGAAGGACAGGGGTTGTCAATGCGGAAAAATGTGTGGAAGAAGGAGCCGGAGAGGATGAAACAGATATATGAGGCAGCGAAAAAGGATCAAATCCTGTATTATTTCAAAACCCAGTGGCCGGTGCTGCTGGCAGTCACGTTTTCCGGTCTGATCTATAACCTCGGACTTCTGGCAGGACCGTGGTTCGAGGGTCGTATGACGGGATGCCTGGTGGACATTCTGGGCGGGAAAGCAGGATACCGGGATATGCTGGTGCTGGTGACAGCATATGTGATGTCTATTGCCATCGTGCAGATCTCCCGTTATATCAAACGTTTTTATGTCAGACGTTTTGCCAATAATGTAAATCGTGACATGAAAGAGATCCTGTACCGCAGCCTGGTGCACAGAAGCCGTGCCGAACTGGAAGAAGAGGGTGTCGGAAATGTGATGACCAAGGCAATCCTGGATGTGGACGACTGCGCGGAGGGTATGCGGAAATTTACCACAGAGATCTTCGATACCGGTGTGGCACTGGCGGCATATGTGGGAATGTTGTTATTCTATGACTGGCGGCTGGCAATCTTAGGTATGCTGTTTTTACCGGTATCTTATGTGCTGGCGGAGAAGATGAAGCGTAACGTGCAACGCACCGGAGCTGCTTATAAGGAAAAGTCTGGAGATTTAAGTGCCGCAACACTGGACAGAGCCACTAACGCTATCACTTACCGTGTCTATGGCAGAGAAAAAGAGCGCAGGCGGGCCTATGAAGCGAACCTTACCGATTATGAGACATCTGCTGTGAAGGCCAATATCTGGAGTACTGCGTTCCCCCCGCTGTACCGGATCATCTCCATGACAGGAGTATTGTTTATCCTGTATTTCGGCAGCAGAAATGTGCTGGGAACAGGCTGGAAAATATGGGATGTGGCAGCCTTTACCACGTTTTTATCCTGTTTTTTGAAGTTAGCCGTGAAATCTTCTCATGCCGCGAAGCTATTCAATGCAGTACATAAAGCCCAGGTCTCCTGGAAGCGCATCAAGCCACTGATGAAGGAAACCACTTATGAGGACGATAGCCTGGTACAGGAGCCGGGAACGCTGGAAGTATCGGATGTAAGCTTCGCTTATCCCGGCGGAGAGAAGATCTATGAGGACTTCAATCTGTCAGCCACTCCGGGACAGATCATTGGTGTCACCGGCGCAGTGGCGTGTGGTAAATCCACATTGGGAAAGACCTTCCTCTGTGAATACCCTTACGAAGGAAGGATCTGTTTCCACGGCAAAGAATTATCCGGGATGACCAAGGCAGAGCAAAACGGCATGGTGGGATATTTAGGACACGATCCGGAGCTGTTCAATGATAGTGTCCGTAACAATATACTGCTGGGCGATGATGACGATCCGGAGAAGTATCTGAAGGCAGTCTGTTTCGACGGTGAGGTGGCAGAGATGGAAGAGGGTATGGACACCATTGTGGGAAATGGTGGCGTCCGACTCTCCGGTGGACAGGCACAGCGGTTGGCATTGGCGAGAACCCTGTGCCATAAGCGTCCGGTCCTGATCCTGGACGATCCTTTTTCCGCACTGGATCGCAAGACGGAGGAAGAGGTCTTTGCCAATCTGCGGAAGATGGCAGCGGACAGTATCGTGATCCTGTTGTCCCATAGGCTGTATCTGTTCCCCAAAATGGATCAGGTGCTGTGGATGGAGGATGGAAAAGTGACCGCAGGAACCCACGAACAGATCCTTGAAACGTTCCCGGAGTATGCGAGACTGTATGAAGCACAGGCGGATGGCGCTGATGCACACAGTACGCAGGAGGGAGGTCCGGATCATGCAGAAAAATAAACAGATGCAGAAAAATAAGAGACAGAATGTGAAAAATGTCCGCAGCGTGATCCGTCAGACTTTGACAGGCTATACAGGACTGTCGCTGGGAATCCTGTTGGCAGTCGCAGGTGCCATTGTAACCGCACTTTTGCCGCCCTGGATTCTGGGAAGTATCGTGGATACGATCACCGCAGGAAACGCAGTTCCGGTTGCATTGGTGATACTGTATTTTGCTTTTACGGTACTCACCGGGCTGACCGAAAGCCTTCGGGAAGGTCTGCTGACGGTCTTCGGTCAGAAGATTACCCACGCACTGCGGAGCAGCATGATGGAGAAATACACGAACCTGACGGCAGGGGAACTGACGAAGCAGGAACCCGGTACTATTGTATCCCGGTTCGTAGGAGATGTGGATACGGTGGAGAACCTGTTTACCTCCGGAATCATCAGCATGTTCGCCGATGCCTGTAAGATTATAAGTATCCTGGTGGTGATCTGGTTAAAAAACAGAGGACTGGCGATCGTACTTTTGGTTCTGTTACCATTTCTGTATTGGTTCACCCGGACGGTGCAGAAAAACATGCTGAAAGCCCAGATCGAGAACCGTCGTGCTGTGGGCAGAGCCTCCGGACATGTGCCTGAGACGCTGCACAATATCCGCACCATTCATACGCTGGGAAAAGAGCGCTACATGGAGCAGCGCTATGATGAATATATTGCGGAGAGCTACCGCACGGTAGATCGCACGAATTTTTATGATGCCATTTATTCCCCGGTGATCCTGATCCTGAATGCTATCGTGGTGGCGGTTGTGATGCTATTTTCTGCCTCCGGTAATGCAAAGGTGCTGACATTGTTCGGTATGTCTGCAGGTACAGCGGTAGCGGTAATTAACTATATCTCACAGATTTTTACCCCTGTGGAGAGTCTGGGAATGGAGATCCAGACCATACAGTCTGCCATTGCGGGCGTGCACCGGATCAATGAATTCTATGCGCTGGAGGAATTGCCGGAGAGAAATTCCGGGGAAAAACCGGCAGAACCACAGAATAGACCGGAAAAACCTTTTGTGGAACTGCAAAATGTGACCTTTAGCTATGAGGATGATGACCGTAATATTTTGCAGGCTTTAAATTTTCAAGTGTATCCCGGAGAACAGGTGACACTGTCCGGAAGAACCGGAGCAGGGAAGAGTACGGTCTTCAAACTGTTGTTGGGACTCTATCAGCCGGGAGAGGGTAAAGTGCTGATTCAGGGAAGAGATGCTTTTCAGATTCCGGAACATGAAAAGCGCAGCCTGTACGGCTATGTGGAGCAGACTTTTCATAGAGTACCCGGTACCGTGAAGGATCAGATCACGCTGTATGACGATTCTTTTACCATGGAAGAGGTACGGGGGGCTGCAAGAATTGCGGGACTGGATGCGACGATAGAACAATTGGAAAAAGGCTATGACACTCCCTGTACCCAGGAGATCTTCTCCCAGGGACAGTGGCAGCTGTTATCTATTGCCAGAGCTGCGGTGGCGAAGCCGAAGCTCCTTCTGTTGGATGAGATTACGGCAAATCTGGATGCCCAGACCGAGGAAGAGGTGTTGCAGGCACTGAAGCGTGCCTCGGAAGGAAGAACGGTAATCTCAATTTCACATAGAGTAAATGCGGAGACAGGACGGATCATTAACATATAGTAAGATGTAAGATGCCTGACGGATTGCTCTGTGCTGCGCACTCTCACAATCCTGCCCGGTATTCGCATATCGTGAAGCTGACGCTTCCCTTTTATGCGAATATCGGAGCGGGTCATGAAACAAGAACCCCACGTTTGTGCGAGCACAGCGTGGGGTTCTTGTTTATGACCCTGGCATCTTACATAGAAATAAGTCCAAATGCATTTGCCACGGAGCTTAATAAAATAATCGCAGCAAATACCGGGCAGAGATACTTGATCATGAAATTGAATATCTTTTTGCGGCGGAAAGCGGCTTCTCCGTGCATGACTTCTTCTTCCACAGCCTTTACTCCGATGACGCGGGATACCAGCAGACAGATGGTGATGGCAGCGATAGGCATCATCACGGAGTTGGTCAGGAAATCGAAGAAATCAAGGAACTGCATGCCGATGATCTTCACAGCACCGAGCGGTCCGTAACCCAGTGAGGATAACGTTCCCAGTGCCAGCATGATCACACCCATGATCACGGTAGATTTTTTACGACCCCAGCCAAGCTCGTCCTCGAAAGTAGACACAGCACTTTCGGTAAGTGCAATGGAGCTGGTCATGGCTGCGAACAGTACCAGTACGAAGAACATAATACCTACGAAGGTGCCCATTCCCATGCTGTCGAAGACCTTGGGAAGTGTGATGAACATCAGGGAAGGACCAGCCTGTAAGGTATCGGGATCCCCACCGGAAAATGCGAACACGGCGGGAATGATCATCAGACCTGCCATGATGGCGATGGCGGTATCAAAGATCTCCACATTTTTCGTGGAACCTTCAATGGAGACATCTTTTTTCATATAAGAGCCGAAGGTGATGAGGATACCCATGGCAATGGACAGAGAGTAGAACATCTGTCCCATGGCAGCTACGACTGTCATCCAGGAGAAATTCGCGGGATTCGGGATCAGGAAATACTTCACACCGCTCAGGGCTCCCGGTCTGGTAACGGAATAGACTGTGATGACCACAGAGAGCACTACCAGGATCGGCATCATAATGCGGGATACACGCTCGATACCGTTGCGGACACCGGCGTAGATGATGCCCAGAGTACACAGAGTGAATACGATAAAGCACAGCTCTGTAGAGACACCATTGGAAATAAACGTGGAAAAATAACCGTCCGCTGCCAGATCATGTCCGTGACCCTTGGCATATTCCACCAGATACTTGATCACCCATCCACCAATGACGGAATAATAAGGAACGATCAGAATAGGAATAATAGCGTTGATCCATCCACCGAAGGACAGCCATTTGGACTTCCCAAAGGTATGAAAGGCACCCACGGGGCTTTTACCTGTCATGCGTCCCAGTGAAGTCTCTGCCACGATCATGCTATAACCGAAGGTAAGCGCCAGGATAATATAGATCAACAGGAAGATACCGCCGCCGTATTTGGCTGCCAGATACGGGAAACGCCAGATATTGCCTAAGCCTACGGATGCTCCGGCAGCCGACAGAACGAAGCCGATCTTGCCGGAAAATGAACTTCTGTTATTATTTTTGTGATTCATAGTTTAAACTCTCCCATAAAAAATTGTCGTAAACAGAATAAGTGTAACATAGAAATAAGGAAAATACAGTACGAAATAGTCTGATTGAGAATTGAAAAATTCGATAATGCAAGAGTGAAAATTGAATGGATGCATTTTAATTTTAATATAAAACAATAATTCTGAGGAAAAATACAGAACTGCTATAAATATAAGCCAGTAATGGCACTGCTGAATGACGGTGTATCTGGCAATTTAAAGTATATTTTTTCCTGCATTTCGCATACTAACTGCAACGTTAATGATTAGTAATGCGAGATGATGATTTATCTTACGCAATATGTCATGGAGGAAAAAATGATGAAAGCAACTGGAATTGTAAGAAGAATAGATGACCTGGGACGCATCGTGATCCCGAAGGAGATCCGCCGCACGTTACACATCAGAGAGAGTGATCCGCTGGAGATCTTCACCGACAGAGAGGGGCAGGTCATCCTGAAAAAATATTCCCCTATCGGAGAGATGACCACATTTGCCAAACAGTATGCGGAGAGCCTGGCACAGGTGTCGGGACATGCCACACTGATCGCGGACAGAGACCAGTTCATCGCCGTCTCAGGAGGCTGTAAGCAACTGTTAAATAAATCCGTGAGCCGTCAACTGGAAGAGAAGGTCAATAATAGAGAGACTGTGATTGCCGCAAAAGGAGACCGCAACTATGTCAACATTGCGGAAGACATTGCCGTGGACTATGCCTGGCAGCTGATCACGCCGATCATCTGCGAAGGGGACATCATCGGAAGTGTGATCCTGTTGGAAAATGACGGGAAGAGCAAAATGGGGGAAGTGGAGCAGAAACTGGCTCTGTCTGCGGCGGGCTTCCTGGGCAGACAGATGGAACAATAAATAATTACTTTGTTTATTTACAATTTGAAATAGAAAAGTGCAACCAGTTGCAAAAATCTTTTCCAAAAATGAAGCAAGTATATTGATTTTCAGTTAAATTATCCATATAATAGAATAGAAAAGTGCAACCAGTTGCAAAAATCTATTCCAGGGAGAAAATATATGGATATTCGCAGAGATTTCTATTTGGAAAAGTTAATAAAAAGAAAGAGCAATGGATTAATCAAGGTGATTACCGGTATTCGAAGATGTGGTAAGTCTTATCTGCTGAATAACATTTTCTATCATCATTTGTTAGATTCCGGTGTGAAAGCAGACCATATCATACGGTTTGCCTTTGATTCTGCGGATGATCTTTACCTGATCGGTGAAAGTCTTATTCAGATCGAAAAGGAAAAGCGGGGTGTGGATCCGGAGAAATTTATGGCATATATTCGGTCGAAAACTACAGGAGAGGGAATATATTATCTGCTGTTGGATGAAATTCAGATGCTGGATTGTTTTGAGGCTGTTTTGAATGGATATCTTCGCAAAGAGAATATTGATGTGTTTGTGACGGGAAGTAACGCAAAACTGTTGTCAAAGGATATTGCTACGGAATTTGCAGGCAGGGGTGATGAAATTCATATGTACCCTCTCAGCTTTGCTGAATTTATGTCTGTTTATAACGGAGATAAATATACCGGGTTATCTGAATATATGCTTTACGGTGGAATTCCATTAGTGGTTCTGCGGGATGGTGCCGGGGATAAGGCAACAGCGCTGCAGAATTTATTTAACGAAATTTATATCCGTGATATTACGAAACGGAATCGTATAAAGAATATTGGGGAATTGGAAGATCTGCTAAATATTCTTTCCTCTGCGATCGGTTCGTTGACCAATCCGGAAAAACTAAAGAACACTTTTAAAACCGTGAAGAAATCTAAAATTACTTCTGCAACCATAAAGAAATATTTGGATTACTTTGAAGATTCTTTTTTGATAGAGTCAGCACAGCGTTATGATATTAAGGGAAAGTCATATATAGAGACTCCTAAGAAATATTATTTTTCTGATTTGGGGCTTCGGAATGCCAGAATTAATTTCCGGCAGTTGGAGCAGACACATTCCATGGAAAATGTAATCTATAACGAACTCCGGATGCGGGGATATAGTGTGGATGTAGGTGTTGTCCCTATCGCAGAAAAAGATTTGGAAGGAAAGGTAAACCGCAGGCAGCTGGAAGTGGATTTTGTCTGCAATCTTGGTTCTGCCAGATATTACATTCAATCGGCATATTCTCTTCCGGATGAAACAAAGCGGACGCAGGAAATCCGACCGTTCCGGAAGATTGATGACTCTTTTAAAAAAATTGTCATTACAAAAGATATTGTGCAGCCATATTATGATGAATATGGTATTCTGACAATCAATATTTATGATTTCCTGTTGAATCCGGAATGCCTGCAAGGTTAAAGATAACAAGATCAGAAACAAATAAAAAACGGTCGTAACCGGGTTAAGATATCACCTGGTTACGACCGTTTGTCTTACCGATATATAATTTCTCATCAGCTTCTTTTAATAATGTATGAACATCTTTGTCAGACTCACAGACCAGTCCGAAGGTCATATTTATCTTCACGTGTTGCCCTTCGTAGAGTGTATCCAGTTCGTGAATTTTGTCCATGAGAAGATCCAGCTGTTTCCGTGCTTCTGCAAGATCTACATTTTCAAATACCAGTAGAAATTCCTCACCACCCCAACGCGCGGCAAAGCCACGGCGCCACATATGCTGCTTCAGCAGGGCAGAGACATTTTTCAGTACGGCATCCCCACATTCGTGACCGTAGGTATCATTAACCTTTTTGAAAAAGTCAATATCTCCGATGGCGAGCGCAAAAGAATGGCGGAAGGATTGGGCTTCCTCGAAGATCTGGCGCAGCTTTTTTTCCCCGCTGCGTCGGTTGTACAGCTCGGTCAGGGCATCCTGCTCGATCATGGTACGAAGAGAGCGCTGCATGGACAGGGCACAGCGACCGATATCACCTAATTCATCACTGCGTTTTGTTACGGAATGATCCAGTGTGGCGTTCAGATTCCCGGAGGCTACCTCTGACAGGAAGCTGTGAATATGGAGTAATACAGCCACGAATCTTCTGGTGTAAAAATAGATGCAGACAGCCACGAGAGCCACAAAACCGATGATCAGCCATGTCAGCGGATAGACATAACGTTGAATGGCTTGAGATACGGCGGCACTGGATTTTCCTATAAAAAGCATGCCAACTATGCTGCCGTCCTGATTGCGGACAGGACTATAATAGGAAAAATAAGTCTTTCCATTGATCAGAGTGTTGATATAAAAATGATCTTCACCGGTATTCAGGACATCACGGATCACCACATCCGGAGCACCGGAGCCGACAATGCGGTCACCCTGGGCGTTATACAGAGTCGTCAGAATGCGGGTATCCTGGTAGAACAGGGTGATGTCCAGTCCGGTATCCTCTTTGAATTGATCAAATAGAGAATATTCACGGGTGATATCTACATCGCCCTTATACAGAAGGTAGGCAACATCACCTTCCAGCCGGTAATCGCCGGGATAGGCAGCGTTCAGAAGTGTAGTGGCACTTTTTGTGGCATCATACAATTCACGTTCCACTTCCTGATACATAGTTTTTGTGAACCATTGGGAAGTGAAAAATAACATGACGATCCCCAGCGCCAGCAGGGGAATCAGGCCGATCGCCTGCAGAGTATATGATATTTTACCGCCGCTTCTTTTCGGCGTATTTTGCGTATTTTCCATAGAATTCCCTGCCCTTTCCGGTAAGATCGGTACACATATCAGTCTTAAAATAATTATATGAAATAAATGTCGGAAAAGCAAGAAAGAAAAGCTTTCTAAGCAAATCATAACATCCGGCTTGACAACGCAAAAAAATGAGATATATAATAGCGGTATATCAAAAATGCATTGACGAAGAGAGTAACTTTTCCGCAGAAAGGCAAAGCGAGCCGGTGATGGTGAGAGACCGGTGCGAGTAGGGAAAAAGTGAAAATCACTTCTGAGCTGTCAGAACAAAAGCCCAGGTCAGTAGTTCTGAACGGAATCCCGCCGTTACCGGGAAGCATATCACTCCTGTGAGATGACACATGTGGAATCGTATGGGAAGTATGTTGTAAGAGGTGGTTAACGAATGCATGAGCTTCGTCCTGTTACGGGACGGAGCCATTTTTTTTAAGAAAGGAAGCGCACTATGTACAAGCAGGTACCCACAAGCCTGAATTTCGTAGACCGTGAGAAAGCTGTCGAGAAATTCTGGGAAGACAACAACATTTTCAAAAAAAGTATGGAACACCGTAAGGAAGGCGAGACCTATACCTTCTACGACGGACCGCCTACCGCCAACGGTAAGCCCCACATCGGTCATGTAGAGACCCGTACCATCAAGGATATGATCCCCAGATACCGTACCATGAAGGGATATATGGTTCCCCGTAAGGCAGGCTGGGATACCCACGGACTTCCCGTAGAGCTGGAAGTTGAGAAGCTGCTGGGTCTGGATGGTAAGGAGCAGATCGAGGAATACGGTCTGGCACCTTTTATCGACAAATGTAAAGAGAGCGTCTGGAAATACAAGGGAATGTGGGAAGATTTCTCCCGTACCGTTGGTTTCTGGGCTGACATGGATAACCCTTATGTTACCTACGATGACAACTTCATCGAGTCCGAATGGTGGGCACTGAAGACCATTTGGGATAAGGGACTTCTGTACAAGGGCTTCAAGATCGTTCCCTATTGCCCTCGCTGCGGAACCCCGCTGTCCAGCCACGAAGTGGCACAGGGCTATAAGGCAGTCAAAGAGCGTTCCGCTATCGTACGTTTCAAGGTAAAGGGTGAGGATGCATATTTCCTGGCATGGACCACCACCCCCTGGACTCTTCCTTCCAACGTGGCACTGTGTGTGAACCCGGAGGAGACTTACCTGAAGGTGAAGGCCGCCGACGGTTATACCTATTATATTGCAAAGGCACTGGCAGACAAGGTTCTGGGCCGCCTGGCAGAAGAGGGCAAGGATGCTTACGAAGTACTGGAGACTTATGTTGGTAAGGATCTGGAGTACAAGGAGTATGAGCCTCTGTACAAGTGTGCGGGAGATGCCGCCAAGAAGCAGAAGAAAAAGGCACATTTCGTAACCTGCGACGGTTATGTAACCATGACCGACGGTACCGGTATCGTTCATATCGCACCGGCTTTCGGTGAAGACGACAGCCGTATCGGACGTAATTACGAGCTGCCCTTCGTACAGTTCGTAGACGGCAAGGGTGATCTGACCGCAGAGACCCCTTATGCCGGAAAATTCGTAAAAGATGCAGATCCTCTGGTACTTAAGGATCTGGATGCAGAGGGCAAGCTGTTCGATGCACCGAAGTTCGAGCATGATTATCCTTTCTGCTGGAGATGTGACACTCCGCTGATCTATTATGCAAGAGAGTCCTGGTTCATCAAGATGACCGCTGTGAAGGATGATCTGGTACGTAATAATAAGACCATCAACTGGATCCCCGCTTCCATCGGTGAGGGACGTTTCGGCAACTGGCTGGAGAATATTCAGGACTGGGGTGTATCCCGTAACCGTTACTGGGGTACTCCGTTAAATATCTGGGAGTGCGAATGCGGACACCAGCATTCCATCGGCAGCCGTGAAGAGCTGTACAAGATGAGCGGCAATGAGAAGGCGAAGACCGTAGAATTCCATCGTCCTTATATCGACGAGATCACCATCACCTGCCCCGAGTGCGGCAAGCAGATGAAGCGTGTTCCCGAGGTAATCGACTGCTGGTTCGACTCCGGAGCAATGCCTTTTGCACAGCATCATTATCCGTTTGAAAACAAGGATCTGTTCGAGCAGCAGTTCCCCGCTGACTTTATCTCCGAGGCAGTGGACCAGACCCGTGGATGGTTCTACTCTCTGCTGGCAGAATCTACTCTGCTCTTCAATAAGGCTCCTTACAAGAACGTTATCGTTATGGGCCATGTACAGGATGAGAACGGTCAGAAGATGAGTAAGAGTAAGGGCAATGCGGTAGATCCTTTCAACGCACTGGAGACCTACGGTGCAGATGCCATCCGTTGGTATTTCTACACCAGTTCCGCACCCTGGCTGCCGAAGAGATTCTCCGGCAAAGCCGTACAGGAAGGACAGCGTAAATTCATGGGTACCCTGTGGAACACCTACGCATTCTTCGTACTGTATGCAAATATTGATAATTTTGACGCTTCCAAATATACACTGGAATACGACAAACTGCCCGTAATGGATAAGTGGCTGCTGTCCAAACTGAACTCTACCGTTGCAGAAGTAGACAGCAATCTGGACCAGTACCGTATCCCCGAGGCTGCCAAGGCGCTGCAGGACTTCGTCGATGAGATGAGTAACTGGTATGTAAGACGCAGCCGTGAGCGTTTCTGGGCAAAGGGTATGGAGCAGGATAAGATCAATGCCTACATGACGCTGTACACCGCACTGGTGACCATCTGTAAGGCAGCCGCACCCATGATCCCCTTCATGACAGAGGATATTTACCAGAACCTGGTAAGAAGCAACGATGCAAATGCACCCGAGAGTATCCATCTGTGTGACTTCCCGGTAGTGAACAAGGATCACATCGACAAGAAGTTGGAAGAGGATATGGAAGATGTACTGGATGCTGTAGTTATGGGTCGTGCATGCCGTAACGAGGCTGCCATCAAGAATCGTCAGCCGATCAGCAGAATGTATATCAAGTCAGACTTCACCTTAAGTGAGTTCTACCAGGAGATCATCGAGGATGAGTTGAACGTCAAGGAAGTTGTATTTACCGATGACGTACGTGACTTTACCTCTTACACCTTCAAACCCCAGCTGCGTACCGTAGGACCCAAGTATGGCAAACAGTTGGGCGGCATCCAGAAGCACCTTGCAGCACTCGATGGCAATGCAGCAATGGATGAGCTGAATGCAGACGGCGCATTAAAGTTCGATGTAGACGGTGTGGCTGTGGAACTGACCAAGGACGATCTGCTGATCGACATGGCACAGAAGGAAGGCTATGTATCTCAGGAGGACAATCGGATGACCGTTGTCCTGGATACCAACCTGACACCGGAACTGGTAGAGGAAGGCTTCGTATACGAGATCATCAGCAAGATCCAGACCATGCGTAAGGAGAGCGGCTTCGAAGTGACCGATCACATCCGCGTATCCATCAATGGCAACGATAAGCTGTCCGAGATCGCACAGAAGAACAAAGAAGCCATCAGCGGCAAGGTTCTGGCTGATGAACTGACAAGCGGTATGGAATACGGCGTATCGAAGGAATGGAATATCAACGGCGAGAACGCAGTGATCGCTGTGGAGAGAGTATAAAGATAAAGATTCTGTGGTTTTCCGGAAGGGGGACCGCAGAATCTTTTCTGTTTCGGAAAAACATTTACGAAACTTACGAAAACCGGCGAAAACAGTTGGAATGAGTGTATATATTTGTTATAATATTACCTGTATTTGGTTAAGAATATGGATGAAATCATAACGCTATCCGGTGCGGAATATCTTGAGAAGAGTACAGTACCGGAGAGGTAATGGAGAGGAGAACATAGGTGAAAAAATCAGTAGCAGCCAGCGAGAAGCCGGTAAAGGCAAAAGAGTTCGACAAGGAGCTCTTCAAGAGAAGTGTGGAATATAATGTGCGCACCCTGTATCGTAAGAATCTGGAAGAGGCAGATGCACAGCAGATCTTCCAGGCAGTATCTTATGCGATCAAGGACCGTATCGTAGAGAACTGGATGGAGACCCAGAAGGCATATGAGAAGGAAGACCCCAAGATGGTCTACTACATGTCCATGGAGTTTTTGATGGGAAGAGCACTGGGCAATAACCTCATCAATTTAAAGGCATATAAGCCCGTAGCGGAAGCTCTGGAAGAACTGGGACTGGATCTGAACCTGATCGAGGACCAGGAGCCGGATGCAGCACTGGGTAACGGTGGACTGGGACGTCTGGCAGCATGTTTCCTGGATTCTCTGGCAACGCTGGGATATCCTGCATATGGCTGCGGTATCCGTTATCGTTATGGTATGTTCAAGCAGGAGATCCGCGACGGTTATCAGGTAGAGGTTCCCGATAACTGGCTGATGAATGGTAATCCTTTCGAACTGCGCAGACCTGAGTATGCGAAAATTGTGAAATTCGGCGGCTATGTCAGTGTGCATACCGATGAGAATGGCAGAAATGTATTTACCCAGGAGGGTTATCAGTCTGTTAAGGCCATTCCTTTTGATTTTCCCATCGTGGGCTATGGCAACGGTATTGTAAACACCCTGCGTATCTGGGATGCGGAGCCCGTAGAGTGCTTCCAGCTGGATTCCTTTGATAAGGGGGATTACCAGAAGGCGGTAGAGCAGGAGAACCTGGCACGTAACATCGTAGAGGTTCTGTACCCCAACGACAATCACTATGCAGGTAAGGAGCTGCGTCTGAAGCAGCAGTACTTCTTCATCTCCGCATCCGTACAGGAAGCTGTAGAGAAGTACATGAGAAAGCATGATGATATCCATAAGTTCTATGAGAAGGTTACCTTCCAGCTGAACGATACCCATCCTACCGTAGCTATCGCAGAGCTGATGCGTGTGCTGATGGATGATTATTATCTGACCTGGGAGGAAGCGTGGGAGATCACCACCAAGACCTGTGCTTACACCAACCACACCATCATGGCGGAAGCATTGGAGAAATGGCCCATCGAACTGTTCTCCAGACTGCTTCCGAGAATCTATCAGATCGTAGAGGAGATCAACCGCAGATTCGTTCTGGATATCCAGCAGAAGTACAGCAATGTACCCGGCGTGGATGTACAGGAGAAGATCCGCAAGATGGCCATCATCTATGATGGACAGGTGAAGATGGCAAATATGGCTATCGTTTCCGGTTACTCAGTCAACGGCGTGGCAAGACTGCATACCGAGATTCTGGAGAAGCAGGAACTGAAGGACTTCTACGAGATGTTCCCGGAGCGCTTCAACAACAAGACCAACGGTATTACCCAGAGACGTTTCCTGCTGCATGCGAATCCTCTGCTGGCTGACTGGGTAACGGCTCATGTAGGTGACGACTGGATCACCGATCTGCCTCAGATCTCCCGCCTGAAGGTATATGCGGATGACAAGAAGGCACAGCAGGAATTCATGAACATCAAGTACCAGAACAAAGTACGTCTGGCAAAATATATTCTGGAGCACAACGGTATCGAAGTAGATCCCAGATCCATCTTCGATGTACAGGTAAAGCGTCTGCATGAGTACAAGAGACAGCTGCTCAATATTCTGCATGTAATGCACCTGTATAACGAACTGAAGGAGCATCCGGAACTGGATTTCTATCCCAGAACCTTTATCTTCGGCGCGAAGGCAGCAGCCGGCTACCGCAACGCAAAACTGACCATCAAGCTGATCAACTCCGTAGCGGATGTAGTAAATAACGATCCCGCTATTAACGGCAAGATCAAGGTCGTATTTATTGAGAACTACAATGTATCCAACGCAGAGATCATCTTTGCGGCAGCAGATGTCTCCGAGCAGATTTCTACCGCAAGTAAGGAAGCGTCCGGTACCGGTAACATGAAGTTCATGCTGAACGGTGCCCTGACTCTGGGAACCATGGACGGTGCCAACGTGGAGATCGTAGAAGAAGTGGGCGAAGAGAATGCCTTTATCTTCGGTCTGTCCGCACAGGAAGTTATCAACTATGAGAACCATGGCGGATATGATCCCATGGAGATCTTCAACAATGATCAGGATGTCCGCAAGGTACTGATGCAGCTGATCAACGGAACCTTCGCACCGGGAGATCTCGAGCTGTTCCGCCCGCTGTACAATTCTCTGCTGAACACCCAGTGTACGGCCAAGGCAGACACCTACTTCATCCTCAAGGACTTCAAGTCCTACGCAGAGGCACAGAAGAGAGTAGAAGCCGCTTACCGCGACGAAGACAACTGGGCTAAGAGCGCGATCCTCAATGTGGCATGCTCTGGCAAGTTCACCTCCGACAGAACCATCCAGCAGTATGTGGATGAGATCTGGCATCTGGATAAAGTGGTACTGAAGTAAATGGAAAGTTAGTAAAGAAATGCTATCAAATCCCCGTAGCCCTTGGCAAGGTATAAGAAACGCGGCACGCTCGCGCTCTGTCGCAGAGCGTAGCGGTACATAAGCGGTCACAATACGACCGCTAAGTACCGACGTCTGCTTACGGCACTGCTTATTCTTATACCCAGCCGGGGCTACTGGTTTTTTTGAAAGCTTTCCAAAACGCAGAACTCCCGGCGTATGCGGTGCCATGTCGAAGATGTTTGTCGGAGGATGTTGATATTTTCTAGAAAAGTGCTGAAAGGCAGGGGGAAAGCGGACACGATGTCCGCGTCAGCCGATTGTCGACATGGATGTCGACTGTAGGCGGCCCCGTCATGACGAGAACTACTCATCACTTTTCGTAGAAAATTCACATCCGGAGACCTTACATCGAGACATGTGTATCGCATGCTCCGGGAGTTCGTCTGGTTTAAGGCTCCCTCCGCTACGAACCATGCCTATTCATAAGATTGTCAGCAA
>NZ_JBKVQF010000016.1:28500-91739 GCF_046969025.1 Waltera sp.
GAACGCTGTCAATCTTATTTCATAGACGGCTGTCGCCGTATAAAAATAGAGTGAACCAGCCTCGCTTGTGCGCAAGCGCCCATCGAGGTGTTCCACTCTATTTTTGCATGGCTCGTAGCTATGCTAACTTTCTATTTAATTCCCGACCCGATGCAATGTCACATCATCCAGAGTTCCCCAGCTGTTCTTATTACATTGATATCTCACGCCAATGGTCAGGGTGCCGTCGGTGACTTTGATACCGGAGACGGTGGGATTCTGCCAGTCGGCATAGGTGGTGAGCATAAAAGGCACTGTCAGTTCCTTGCCGTCTACGACAGCATACAGCTCCATGGAAGCATCCGCTGCCAGGTCACCGCCCTGTGAGAAAGCGGACAATTCATAAGTACCGGGTTCCAGATCTGTGAAGCTCTGCTCAATGGAAAAGTCCATATCGGAGGTACCGGACCAGAAGTGGAAAGCTACCTCACCGCTGTGGGCATCGGCAGCTTTGACCTGATAGTCGGTGGGATTCGTTTCACCGGAATAGGTTACGGTCCACATGGAAGTATCGTCATCCTCGAAGCTGGGATTCTGTACATAATTGACCCGTTCTACCGTGACAATGGCAGTAACTTCCGTACCTTCATCCAGAGATCCGGCAACTGTGAACTCTCCGCCGTTTTCCGTGTCGATGGCGGCAATATCTTCAGCATCCCAGGTGACAGGAACCTGTTCTTCGGAACGATCGTTATAGATGATACTTACGGTATCCGGAAGCTTGACTTCCGCACCGATATTGCAGGACACCACTATTTCGGGGATGGTGTCTATCGCCAGAGGAGCAGTGGCTCCGTACTTCAGATATTTAAATATATTTAGGGAGGCCAGAGGATGTCCGGTGAAGTCGAACATGGCCTGATTGTCCCAGGAGCTTCCGCCGTAATACTGTCCGGCATCCTTTGGATCATAACCGCCTGCATAACTGCTGGCCCAACCGCTGCCGTATTTTTCCCAGATGGCAGAATTATCAGCATCGGCGGGACCGACCGGGATCCAGGTACCTTCCCAGTAGAAGATGCCTTCGGCACCGGCCTCGCTGGCAGCCGCACAGACATCCCGCACTTCGTTGGCCTGCCCCTGTACGCTGGCTGAATATCCTTCGGCCAGATCATCGGTTCCTTTAATGCTGTTGGCAGAGCCATCGCCGTCTTCCGAAGTATAACAGTAAGCGTTTTCCGCTACATATACCTTTTTGCCATAAGTATCACGGACATGGATAATGGCATTTTTAAGATCGTCCATCGTGCTGTGCCAGTAAGGATAGAAGGAAAGTCCCACAATATCATAGTCGATCTCCTTTACCTGTAGGCCGGTCAGTAGTGTGTCCAGTTTTTTCATATCATCGATGTTGGTGTAATGTACAGCCACCAGAATATCTTTTCCGGAAGCAGTGGCAGCATCCCTGACAGCCTTACTGCCGGAGGCCAACAGTTTTCGAACGTTTGATGCATCTGTCTCTCCACACATGCCGTTGTTGATCTCGTTGCCCACCTGTACCATACCGACGTCCACACCGGCATCCAGAATCTGCGTCAGGTTTTCCAGAGTGAAGTTATAGAGAGCGTCGGATTTTTCTTCGATATCCATACCTTCCCAGGCCTTTGGAACGAACTGCTTCTTGGGATCTGCCCAGAAATCGGAATAATGGAAATCAATGCAGACCTTCATGCCATACTGCGTGGCACGTTGTCCCAGAGTGATGGCAGTCGCCACGTCATTGTTGCCGCCACCGTAACCGTTGCCGTTCTCATCATAGGGATCGTTCCAGACCCGGAGACGGATATAGTTCACACCAGCCTGTGCCAGCGTCATGAACACATCCTGCTCTTCTCCGTCAAAGTTATAATATTTCACGCCACTGTTTTCCAGAGCCAATACTGCGGATACGTCCATACCACGGTAAAAATCATCGGAAATGCCGTCCACCGGCTCCACATAAATGGTAGACTCCTCCGGCCCCTCCGGCTGGGAAAAAGTGGTGACATCCGTGGCATCTGCAGTAGCGGTAACTGCGGATTCTGCCACTGTATCTGCGATTTCCAGATCCTGACTGCCGCATCCGGGCAGCCCGCCCATGACCAGTCCCGCACTGAGATACAGAGTCAACAGCCGTGTACGTAATTGCTTGCTAAAATGTTGCATAAGTAATCCTCCCACAAAACATAATTGCACAACCGCTTGTGCATATATATTATAGCATATTATCATCCATCAAAGATAAAATGTAACAAAAAGTGCGCAATAATTTCGAAGATTATTGCGCAAAACATTTGTTTTAAATACCAGAAGCAGGGAATCGTAGATGTATTATTGGAATTGAACAAAGCATTGACCGGGCAGCGGTGCAGAGCAGGAACGCGCCAGACTGTCCACCTTGATTGCCCGCATGGATGCTGCAGGGGAGGGAGATCAGGTCGCCCGTTTGCAGGATCCGGAATTCATACAGGAAATGTTAAAAAAATATGATTTGTAAAAGCTTCTGTGAAGAAGCCGGACCATAAAAATACGCCATGGGGAAGGAATCCTTCTCAATGGCGTGTTTTATTACAAGGCATTATACAAACAATTCGATCACAAACACCAGCACACAGCAGATCACGGATACCGGAAACAGTCCGGCACCGAGCCATGCGGCGATGATACCGGCAATGAGTGCCACCAGTCCGGAAATGGGGGTCTGGGTAGCATGGATGATGGCCGGGAAGGTCATGACGGCCAGCGTCACGTAAGGTACATAGTACAAAAAGGACTGAATAAACTGATTCTTGATGGGTTTACGGATCAGTGTCAGGGGTAAGACACGGATCGTATAGGAGACAGCCGCCATAACAGCAATATAAATATAATTATTCATTTACGTGGTCTCCTTTCTGTACAGATTCTCCGTTTTCCGCAGGAACGGCTTCCTTTGCATCCTGCTTCACCGGGAACAGGATTGCTGCAGCACCGGAGATGATCACGGTCAACAGGATGGTTCTCGTACCTTCTGACAGGGAAGAAATCCCGGGCAGATAGTTGCAGGCAAAGCTCAGTGCGAAGCTGATTGCTACCAGAGCAGCCACGATCTTACTTTTTCTGGCAGGCGGAATGATAATGGCCAGAAACATTCCGTATAACGCAACACTCAGGGCGCTGACAGCACGAAGAGGCAGCGCATTTCCGGCGATGATACCGCAGGCGGTTCCTCCGGCCCAGGCGGGCGCTGCCAACAGGATCGCACCGTAGGTATAGTACGGATTCAGGATACCCGGCCGGGCAATGGTAATGCCGAACAACTCATCGGTGACATCGTAAGCAATGATCAGACGGTGGAAAAAGGGCGTGCTGGGAGAAAATTTCTGGGCCAGCGCACAACTCATGAGTAGATATCTGGCATTGGCAATCAGCGTGATGATCGCCACTTCCAGATATGTGGCCTGTGCCGCAATCAGGGTAAAGGCTGCATATTCTCCGGCGGAAGCGTTATTTAACAGGCTTGCCAGAAAACCCTGCATGGGGGTAAAGCCTGCATGTCTTGCGGCAATTCCCAAAGAAAATGATACTGCGAAATATCCCAGAGCAATGGGAAAGCCGTCGCGGATACCGTCGCAGAAGACTTTCCTGCTGAATTTATCATTCATAATTATGATTCCCTCATCTTTCTGTAAGGCGTCTTTTGACGCACTTCACCTATTATAACGCACATCTTCAAAGGAGAAAAGGATGAAAATTAATGAGATAGGTACAGAACAGGAGTATATTTCTGCTTTTTTCACATAAATATGCAATAAGGAAGTTTTAACGGTGGATGACGGATGAAAATCAAATGGAGACAGTGGAAAATCATAATGACCGCAGTACTGGGGGCATTGCTGCTCACAGGCTGCGGTCTGCTTTCGAAAGAGAATGTGAAACTCAGAGATCTGGATTTTACGGTACTCAGTGAAGAAAAAATTCCCGAGGAATTAAAGACTGTAATCGCTGAAAAAGGAACGGAGCCATTTCAGCTGACCTACAGTGATAATCAGAACCTCTATATCAGTATTGGTTACGGTGAGCAGAAGACCGGAGGGTACAGCATTGCTGTGGATGCCCTGTATCTGACGGACGATGCCATTCATGTCAGCACCAGCCTCTTAGGCCCGGATATCACCGGACAAAAGGAAGGCGCAGGGAAACCCTCCACGCCTTACATTGTGTTAAAAACAGAACTTCTGGATAAAACCGTGCTTTATGATTAAACGAATGGTTCTTACAGATCCATCAAAATCTCCCGGCGCCGCCAGCTGATAAAACCATACATATCATTGGTGGCAAAGATCAGGGAAGTGACGCACACCAGCGCAGCCAGCAAAGTTAACGGGTCAAAATTTTTTCCTCCTGAAATATGATTTAGTTGCCAGCAACAGACTCATTTTCAGGATCCAGGATTGGCAGATTACGCTGACAGCGTTCCCGCAGATAACTGCAGAAAGTAGCGGTAGCCCGGCTCTGACTGCGGCTTTTGTCCCACAGCATTTTTACTTCGCGGGACGGTAGAGGCACATTTAAGGTCAGCGGAACGAGACTGTCGTTTTCAAAAAAGGGAGCTGCCAGAGGCTCCGGCACGAAGCCCACTCCCAGATTGTTCTGGAGCAGAGGGATGACCAGATCGGCGGTAGCTACTTCCATGGCGGGTTCGTAGTCCAGATGCTGTTCAATAAATACCTTCCGGTAATATTCATAGCTGGCGGTGCCGTATCCCAGACCAATGATGGAATGGAGCCGGAATTCTTTCAGCGTCATGGGACGATCAGACAAGGCGGCATAGTCGGGGCCGCCGGCGGGAACCTCCCGGAAAGTCAGCAGATCTTCGCAGGCCAGAGCATCATGAAGTTCAAAAGGGGTTGTCACAACAGCCAGATCCAGCCGGCCGTTCTGCAGAGATTTCAGAATCTCCGGAGTGGTATTGTTCTGGATACGTATTTTGATCTCCGGATAGCCAGTCTGGAAATCATGGAGATTCTGTAACAGAAATAAATGCAGGGCGGTCTCGGTGACACCCAGTTCAATGGTGCCGCTGCACACGTTTTTGTCCCGGCACAGTTCGGCTTCCGCATCCAACAGATGTTGACAGGCGATGGCAACATGGGCATAGAGCCGTTTTCCCTCTTCGGTCAGCTTCAGTCCCCGGGGTTCCCGGAGAAATAAACGGCAGTCCAGCTGATCCTCCAGAATATGAATAATCCGGGTCACATTAGGCTGGCTGCTTTTTAAGACCATGGCAGCCTTGGTGATATTTTCGTATTTTGCGACATAATAGAAAATCTTGTAATATTCAAAACTAATATCCATATAAAAATGATATACCTCGCATATAAACTATATATTTTTAGTATCCGTGTGGATATAGTATAATACGCGGTTGAAAAAAAGTAAACAGAGGAGAAAAGGATATGCGACATTTGATTGATTCACTGGACCTGTCGGTAGCGGAGACGCAGGAAATCTTAGACCTGGCAGACCGGATTGCTGCCGATTCCGCTGCATATGCTCATTGTGCAGATGGAAAAATACTGGCAACCTTATTTTACGAGCCCAGCACACGTACCAGATTATCTTTTGAGACGGCTATGCTGAACCTTGGCGGCAGAACATTGGGATTTGCCGGTGCGGAACAGTGCAGTGCCACGAAAGGTGAGACGGTGGCAGATACCGCACGGGTGGTCAGCTGCTATGCAGATATCATTGCCATGCGGCATCCGAAAGAGGGAGCACCGCTCCGAGCTTCCATGTATTCCCGGATTCCGGTGATCAATGCCGGGGACGGAGGACATAACCACCCGACCCAGACCATGATCGATCTGCTGACCATAAGACAGCGCAAAGGACACTTGGATCATCTGAAGATTGGCTTTTGCGGTGACTTGAAATTCGGCAGAACCGTACACTCTCTGGTGAACAGTCTGGTGCGCTATCCGGGCAATGAATTTTATTTCATTTCTCCGGAGGAACTGAAGGTTCCGGAATATCTGATCGAGGATACTCTGAAACCGGCCAAAGCCCCCTACCATGAGGTATCCAGCCTGGAGGAGACACTGCCAGAGCTGGATGTGCTTTACATGACCAGAGTTCAGAAGGAACGTTTTTTCAATGAGGAAGATTATATCCGGTTAAAAGATATCTACATTTTGGATCAGGAGAAACTGAATCTGGCGAAAGCGGACATGCCGGTTCTTCATCCGCTCCCAAGAGTGGACGAGATCGCACCGGAAGTGGATGCAGATCCGAGAGCAGCGTATTTTCAGCAGGTATTGAATGGTAAATTTATCCGTATGGCATTGATCTTAAGTCTGTTAGACCTTACGGATCCTGTGACGGGAAAGAAGGTGTTTTTATGTTAAACGTAGAATCCATTCAGAATGGTGTTGTGATCGATCATATTCCCGCGGGAAAGGGAATGGACATCTACAGATTGCTGGAATTGGAATCCAAGACGCAGTCTGTAGCATTGCTGCAATCGGTGAAAAGCCAGAAATACGGCTGCAAGGATCTGATCAAGATTGAGGGCGAGACGTTGCCGGAGCGGTTGGATATTCTGGGATATCTGGACAGTCAGATCACACTGATCGTGATCCGGGACGGAAAAGTTGCAAAAAAGTATCATCCGGTTCCTCCACAAAGACTGGTTAATGTGATAAAATGTAAAAATCCCCGTTGTATTACCAGTATAGAGACGAATTGTGACCACATATTTGAACTGTCGCCTTCCGGAAGATATCGTTGCCTGTACTGTAATCAGGAGATGCCTGTAGGAAGGTAATTGTATGTATCGGAGACAGAATCTGCAGGTTACTGAAAGGAATGAGAATTACTATGCAACGTAAATTACACGGACAAATGTCAGAGTCGTTTCTGATTGCTGGAATTTTGTCAATTTCCGGCGGATTACAGGATGCTTATACTTATATGTACCGTGGCAAGGTATTCGCCAATGCCCAGACCGGTAATATCGTGTTGCTGGCCCAGAATCTGATAGACCGGAACTGGTCCGTGGCGCTTCGGTATTTTTCCCCGCTTTTGTTCTTCGCGTTGGGAGTAGCGGCAGCGGAGTGCATCCATATGCGATATCAGAAGGCTCAGAGGATCCACTGGCGGCAGCTGGTGCTTGCTATAGAGATTCTGTTGCTGTTTGCCGTGGGATTTTTCCCGAATGAGATGGATCTGCTGGCCAATGCCATGGTATCTTTCGCCTGCGCCATGCAGGTACAGGCTTTCCGCAAGGTGAACGGTTATGCTTTTGCCAGTACCATGTGTATCGGTAATCTGCGCAGCGGCATGGAATCCCTGTGTGCCTATGGGAAGACGAAGGACAAAAAAATCTTACGGAAATCCGGCAATTATTTTGGAATCATTTTCCTGTTTGCCGTTGGTGCGGCGCTGGGCGGACATATGATCGGCTACATAGGGGCGAGGACCATCTGGATCTCCTGCATCATATTACTGATCAGCTTCCTGTGTATGTTCATTAAAGAAGAAAAGAAGGAACATCCCGAGATCGTACAGGAGGAACGGGAGATTCGTGAAAATCTGCAAAACATCCGCAAAGAAGCAAAAGATGTGGAACATATTCTGGAGGATGATATCCGTTCCCAGATTGAGAAGTAAAAGTAAAAAAAACTGCAACGAAAAATATTACAGTGCTTTTACATCGTCCCGTAAAGCACCGGTCATCTCCTGGACAAAAGTAGTCTGGGAGGAGATCTCTTCCGCTACGACGGCGAATCCGCGGCTATGTTCTCAGGCACGGGTCGTCTCGATGGAAGCATTCAGGGACAGAAGATTGGTTTTTCACACCGCAGTATGGCCTTGCTGACATGGTAAAAAATCGGCCAGAACCGATGAAATTTGCCGGCTTCCGGTATCATGGACGAAAGGCTGCGATGAAAAAAGTTTCACAGCGATATACCGAATTTCTGCAGGTCTACTTTATTGCCGGTGACCTCGATGCCGTCGGCCCGGAGGCGGTTGGCCTGTTCGTTGGAACCGCCGAAGGCAAAGGCACCGGAGAGTTCCCCTTTGGAATTGACCACGCGGTAGCAGGGGATATGGTCGGGATCCGGGTTCTTGTGCAGGGCATTGCCCACGGCCCGGGCCATCTTCGGTTCTCCGGCCATGGCGGCAACTGTTCGTTGGAACCGCCGAAGGCAAAGGCACCGGAGAGTTCCCCTTTGGAATTGACCACGCGGTAGCAGGGGATATGGTCGGGATCCGGGTTCTTGTGCAGGGCATTGCCCACGGCCCGGGCCATCTTCGGTTCTCCGGCCATGGCGGCAACCTGACCGTAGGTGGCGACGCAGCCTTTCGGAATCTTTTTGACGGCTTCATAGATCCGCTTCGTAGGACTGTCGGTGACGAGATCATAGCTTTCTGCGATCATGCGCCGGATGTCCTCATCGGGGATCGAACCATCTAAAATAATGGTGTTCCAGTGATCTTTATTCTGATGATATGCGGGAATGACGGAAGAAAAGGTACTGCGCCAGAAGTCCCGCCAGGCAGGATCGGTCTTCACATTCAGATGCAGACAGCCATCCTTTTCATAAGTCCATAGAAAAGCTTTTTTACTGCCCTTCACACGTACCAGCTGCCAGTTGGGATCGTGGAAGGGCATTTCCATATAAGTATTTGGAAAAGACAATCCGTAGTTCAGCGCTTCCTCTCTTGTTTTCATGTCGTCAGACCTCCTTTTTTCTATTATAACACTCTTTTCTTTTCTATGAAAACATGATAAACTTTTCCGAGAAACAGGTCACGAAGGCGGGTGGTAAAAGCCCGGGAATGGAGACAATATGATACTGATACATGATGGCTACATGATCGATCCCAAGTCGGGCAGAGAGGGCAATTATGATATCCTGATCGACGGTGACAAGATTGTAAAGATTGCGGAAAAGATAGAACCGAGGGGCAAAGTGACCCGGATCAATGCGGAAGGTTTATTGGTGGCTCCCGGGCTGGTGGATGTGCATGTGCATTTCCGGGATCCCGGCTTTACGGCAAAGGAAGATATCAACACCGGTGCTGCGGCAGCAGCAAAAGGCGGCGTGACCACAGTGGTACTGATGGCGAACACGAAGCCTGCGGTGGACAGTGAGGAGACGCTGCATTATATCCTGGATAAGGGAGCGAAGACAGGCATTCATGTGACCACCTGCGCCAATGTGACCATGGGGATGCAGGGAAAACAGCTGACGGATATGAAGAAGCTGGCAGTGGCAGGTGCCGTAGGATTCACGGATGACGGAGTGCCCCTGCTGGATGCGGAACTGGTGCGCCGTGCCATGGAGATCTCCGCAGAGCTGGACATGCCCATCAGCTTCCATGAAGAAGATCCGAAATATATCGAGAACAACGGTGTGAACCGGGGAAAGGCCAGCGAGTATTACGGTATCGGCGGTTCTTCCAGAGAGGCGGAGATCGCGCTGGTGGAGCGGGACCTGAAGCTGGCAGAAGAGACCGGAGCCTGCATCGACATTCAGCATATCAGCAGCAAGGAAGCGGTGGAGCTGGTGCGTCAGGCCAAAAAGCGCTGCTCCAATATCCACGCGGAAGCCACTCCTCATCATTTTACCCTGACTGAGGATGCCGTGATCAAGTACGGTACACTGGCGAAGATGAATCCGCCCCTGCGGGAGGAAGCGGACCGTCAGGCGGTGATCCGGGGACTGGTGGACGGCACCATCGATATGATCGCTACGGATCATGCCCCCCATACTGCGGAGGAAAAAGCAAAGCCGATCACAGAGGCACCCAGCGGCATTACCGGGTTGGAGACGTCTCTGGCGCTGGGCATTACGGAACTGGTGGACAGAGGATATCTGACCATGAAGCAGCTGTTGCGTCTGATGAGTACCAATCCGGCGGCTATGTACCATCTGGATGCCGGATATCTGGCCGAGGACGGCCCGGCGGATGTGATTCTGATCGATACCGCAGCGGAGTTCACTCCGGAGAAATATGCGTCCAAGGCCACGAATACACCGTTTACCGGATGGAATCTGAAGGGTGAAGTGAGGAAGACCATCTGCGGAGGCAGAATCGTATACGAAGCGTAGAGCCCATGGTAGAGAGCACTTATAAGAGCGCTATAGCGTTATAAATAGAAGAGAAAAGGACAATAACATGAAAAAGAAAATCACAGCAACTGTGCTTTCCCAGAAGGAGATCGCACCCAGAATTTTTGACATGTGGATCGCTACAGATCTGGCTGAACAGGCAAAAGCCGGTCAGTTCATCGGCGTATACCCCAAGGACCGGAGCACCTTGCTGCCCCGTCCTATCAGCATCTGTCAGGTAAGCGACAAAAAGGATGCCCTGCGCATTGTGTACCGGATTGCCGGACAGGGCACCGCGGAATTTTCTTCTTATACAGAAGGAGACAGTGTGGAGATTCTGGGAACTTTAGGCAACGGCTTCCCCACAGAGGCAGCGGAAGGTAAAAAAGTATTCCTTATGGGCGGAGGTATCGGTATCCCTCCCATGCTGGAGCTGGCAAGAGAGCTTCCGGCTTCCGCAGAAAAGCAGATCATCGTGGGCTACCGTGATAACGAGCTGTTCTTAAAAGAGGATCTGGAAGAGAACGGAACCGTATATATTGCCACCGAGGATGGCAGTGTTGGCACGAAGGGCAATGTCATGAATGCCATCGAAGAAAATGCATTGCAGGCAGATGTGATCTTCGCGTGCGGACCGATGCCCATGCTCCGTGCGATCAAAAAATATGCGGAAGAAAACGAAATCAAGGCCTATATCTCTCTGGAAGAGCATATGGCCTGTGGCGTGGGTGCCTGCCTGGGCTGCGTGGTAAAGACCAAAGAAGTGGATCATCATTCTCATGTGCATAATGCGAGAATCTGCACCGATGGCCCCGTATTTGATGCTGAGGAGGTAGAGATCTGATGAATACACAGACAACGATTGCAGGAGTAACTTTCAAAAACCCCGTAATGACAGCATCCGGAACCTTTGGCTCCGGCATGGAATATGAAGAATTCGTAGATCTGAACCGCCTGGGTGCGGTGGTGACCAAGGGTGTAGCCAATGTGCCCTGGCCCGGCAACCCGACCCCTCGTGTGGCAGAAGTATATGGCGGTATGCTCAATGCCATCGGTTTGCAGAACCCCGGCATTGACGTATTCATGGAGAGAGATATTCCTTTCCTGAAAAAATATGATACGAAGATCATTGTGAACGTCTGCGGTAAGACCGTAGAGGATTACGTGGATGTGGTAGAGCGACTGGGAGACGAACCGGCAGTCAGCATGCTGGAGATCAATATATCCTGTCCCAATGTCAAGGAAGGAGCCATTGCGTTCGGACAGAAAGCAGATGCTCTGTACAATATTACTTCCGAACTGAAAAATCATGCAAAACAGCCCATTATCATGAAGCTGAGCCCTAACGTAACGGATATTACGGAGATGGCAAAGGCAGCGGAGGCAGCAGGCGCAGATGCCCTGTCCCTGATCAATACCATCACCGGTATGAAGATCGACATTCACCGCAGAAAATTCGCCATTGCCAACAAGACCGGCGGCATGAGCGGCCCTGCCATCAAACCCATCGCTGTCCGTATGGTCTATCAGGTGGCACAGGCGGTACAGATCCCCATTATCGGTATGGGAGGTATTGCCACGGCGGAGGATGCCATCGAATTTATCCTGGCAGGTGCCAGCGCTGTCAGCGTCGGAGCCATGAATTTTGTGGATCCCTATACTACCGTGAAAGTAGTGGAGGGCATCGAGGATTACATGCGTACCTACCATGTGGAGAATCTGACCGATCTGATCGGTGCAGTGCAGTAAGATACAGAGAACAGAATACGGTATAAGTACACAGAGACCTTCATATATATAGATATATCTGTATATATGGAGGTCTTTTATTGTGGAGCTGATCAAGAGAAATATACATATGGACCGGGTAAAACGATCCACTGTCATACAGTTTACCATGGAGGAGGATCTGAATCTTCCAGAGGATAAACCGGACATCAGTACCCTGAACCTGGAAAAGGGAGAAGTTGTCATCGAGGAGATCCGGCCCGGTACGGATGAGGTGACGGTACGGGGAAAACTGGGTTATGCCATTCTGTATCATACGCAGGAGACAGGGAGCAATCTGGTGCTTTTAAGCGGTGCACTGCCCTTTGAAGAAAAAATTCATATGGAGGGAACGTTGCCGTCAGATACTGTAGCGGTGAATGGAACCGTAGAAGATTTCACGGTAAATATGATCAATTCCCGGAAGCTGAATCTGCAGGCATTGCTGCTTCTCACGGCCCGGATCGAAGAGATTTACGATGAAGAACTGCCCGTGGGAATCCAGGGAGGCAGCGCCGGAGAAGGTGTGGAATACCGGATCTCGCCCATGGAGGTGACGGAGCTTTCCATCTGCAAGAACGATATTTTTCGCAAAAAAGAGGAGATTCCGCTGCCCTCCAGCTATCCGAATATTTACCAGATCCTCTGGAGTAATGTGTCACTGCGGGATGTGGAATTCAAGCCACAGGAAGAGAAACTGGCAGTGCAGGGAGATATTCAGGTCTTCGTTCTCTATGAGGCAGAGGGGGAGGAGCGGTCTATTCGTTCCTATGAGACGACAATTCCGCTGAATGGCACTCTGGAATGTCAGGGATGTCGGGAGGAACTGCTGCCGGATATCCGGTATTCACTGGTAAGACAGGAACACGGACAGCCAGAGCTGACGATCCAGCCGGATCTGGACGGGGAAGAGAGAATCCTTGGGCTGGAATGTGCTCTGGAACTGAATATCCGTCTCTATGAGGAAGAGCAGATCGATATTTTAAGAGATATTTACGGCGTGACAAAAGAAGTGATCCCGGACACCAGAGATGCCAGCCTGCGTCAGTTGCTGGCCAGAATCACAGGCAAGACAAAAGTGACGGATCACAGAAAGACCGATATCGGCTCACCGGTACTGCAGGTGTTGCACAGTGAGGGAATCGTGACGATCGATCATCAGGAGACCACAGAGGAAGGAATCCGCCTGCAGGGCAGCATTGATCTTACAGTGTTGTGCATTACGGAAAATGATGAGACTCCTTATGTGAGTACCAGAGAGCAGATTCCGTATGAATATACCCTGAATGTGCAGGGAGTGAAGGGAACGGATCAGGCAGAGGTACACAGTGAACTGGAGCAGCTGCAGGTGAATCTGCTGGAGGGAGAGGAACTGGATGTAAAGGCTGTTCTTTCCTTTTCCACGACCGTGATGAAGAATATTCCGCTGGAAGCCATCGAAGGGGTGGAAGAGCAGGAAATCGACAGTAATGTGCTGGCCGGACTGCCCAGTGCGGTGATCTATATTGCGGCACCGGGGGATGACCTGTGGAGCATCGGCAGGAAATATCATATGCCGGTGAAGACTGTAAGAGAATTAAACGCGCTGGAAAGTGATGAATTACGCCCGGGGCAGAAGGTGCTGCTGGTAAAAGGTCTGGCCTGATACAGTTCGGAAAAGAAAAACCATGTTGTACATGGATGCGTTCTGTGGCATCGGTACAACATGGTTTTTCTATAGGAAAGTCTGTCGAGAATACGACATTATTCTTCTGTGGTCAGTCCGGCATCTGCTGCCAGCTTGTCGAATTTCTCCATAACAGCATCATAAGTCTTCTGGGAGATCTCGGGAAGAGAACCGCCCCAGGTCTTCTCAGCCTGTGCGTAGCCCTTCTTGAATGCCTCGCGCATGGACTCGATCTTGTCCGGGTCACCGCCGGTCAGAGCATTGGCAAACTGAATGATACGGTCGGAAGTCTGGTTCACACCCCAGTAACCGTCCTCGGCGATATCTGCCTGCGCCTGTGCCTTGGTAGCAGGATCTACGGTGAAATTACCGGAACGTAAAAAGGACCAGATGTCATTGGCATTGCCGTAGGTGTTAGCCTGCTTGCCCATCATCTGTTCTACCAGAGAACGAAGCTGACTGGCACGGTTTTCCGCATCTGCCTTTAATTTATTGACCAGATTGGTATCCGGTGTATAGGTTTTCTTCGTGGAAGAAGTCTTGGCAGCGGTGCTGTGCTCATAGATGACACCGGTATCTTCCGCGGTAGTTGTAGTTTTTGCTTCCTCTGCGGAAGTTTTCTCTTTTGCTGCACTTGTGCTGTGATAGCTGTAGGCTGCAGCGGCCTGGGTTGATGTAACTCCGTTTACGCTCATAGTTTCCTCTTTTCCGGTACGGTTCTGCTGTCCGTACCTGTTGTCATCCTTGACTATACATGTTTTAACCTTCTGAGGGTTTTTGGTTTCACCTGTTATATCGTCCCCGGACAGTGGATACTTTAGAGGATTTAGAGAAAAACAGTGGAAAAATCTATGGAAAGAACCGCACTCCATTGACAAAATACGCAGGATTGTATAAAATTAAGTACAATTATTGTATACACGCTATTCAGAGGCATGTAGTTTTGGAATAGCGCCCTAACGTATTGGAGACAAAAATGAACGAATATCGGATAAAAGCGTATGCCAAGATCAATCTGGGGCTGGATGTGGTCAGAAGACTGGAGAATGGTTACCATGAAGTGAAGATGGTCATGCAGACTGTAGGAATCTATGATGTGCTGGACTTTGAGAGAACAGACGGTGGGATCGTGATAACCACAGATTCCGGTGAACTGCCTACGGATGAGAATAATCTGATCTACAAAGCGGCAAAACTGATGATGGAGACTTATCCTATCAGTGGAGGCGTGAAGATCCATCTGGAGAAGCATATTCCCATAGCAGCGGGCATGGCCGGCGGCAGTACGGATGCAGCAGCTACCTTAAAAGGAATGAACCGTCTGTTTGATCTTGGGTGCACACTGAAGGACCTGATGGAACTGGGGGTGAAGATCGGTGCGGATGTTCCCTATTGCGTCATGGGCGGAACGGCGCTGGCTGAGGGAATCGGCGAGAAACTGACACCGCTTGCTCCGGCACCGGACTGCTATGTACTGGTGGCAAAGCCCGATATCAATGTTTCCACCAAATACGTGTATGAACATCTGGATGCTCAGGAGATCGTGAAACATCCTGATATTGACGGTATGGTGGAAGCCATCGCTGAGGAAAGCTTACAGGGAATCCTGGACCGGATGGAAAATGTGCTGGAGACGGTAACCGTCAGTGCATATCCTATAATCCAGACGATCAAGGACCGTATGAAGGAACTGGGAGCCATCAACAGTCTGATGAGCGGAAGCGGTCCCACGGTATTCGGTATTTTTGTAGAGAAGGACATGGCCCGCAGGGCATATGATAAATTAGAGGAGGAACAGCTGGCAAAGCAGATTTTCCTGACGGAATTTTGTGAGTAATGCCAGAGTAGAGGTATGCAGGATAATTTACAGGTGACAATGGATGAATTTCTGCCACTCAGAGATGTGGTGTTCAATACTTTGCGTCAGGCCATTCTGACGGGGGAACTGAAGCCGGGAGAACGACTGATGGAAATCCATCTTGCCAACAAGCTGGGAGTCAGTCGTACGCCGATCCGGGAAGCCATCCGTAAGCTGGAACTGGAGGGACTGGTGACCATGATCCCCAGAAGAGGAGCAGAAGTGGCTCAGATCACGGAGAAGAGCATGAACGATGTCCTGGAGGTCCGCAGGGCCATGGATGCGCTCTGCGTGGAGCTGGCGTGTGACCGGATCACTCCGGAGGAATTACAGGATCTGAAAAAGGCCTGCGATACCTTTGAAGCGGCGGTGAAGACCGATGACATTAAACAGATCGCACAGGCGGATGTGGCATTGCATGACATCATTGTACAGGCCACGGGGAACCAGCGCCTGATCCAGCTGGTCAACAACCTGTCCGAGCAGATGTACCGTTATCGTTTTGAGTATATCAAGGATTTCAGCCAGCATGAGCGCCTGGTGGAGGAACACAAGGTCATCTATGAGAGCATCGTGAAAAAGGATAAGGAAACGGCATCCAATATGGCCAAGGTGCATATAGATAATCAGAAAAAGGCGATCATCCGCCAGATCCGTCTGGAACGGGAGAAAAATAAATAGATTTCAAAAGTATAATCTGTCCGGAAAGCGGTAATGATTTCCATAGAACCGAAACGGTAATTTATGGAAAGAGGAATGCTGATGGATAGATTATATGTTTCTTATGAAAAATATCGCAGGATGATTGCAGAAAAGAAAATATTACACCGGCTGGTGCAGGGAGTCCGGATACTGACTGTGGCACTGGCCTGTTACGGCTGGTGGGGCGTGATCTACCCGGAGCTTACGATGCTGCCGTCCACCTATGAGATCGTATACGAGGAGACGGAAGCCACGGAGGCAGAGACTGTACAGACCGGTCCGGAAGTGGTAGAATGGAATTCCGACAGCCAGATCTATTGGAAGATTCTGGAGGCGGATCCGGAGCAGATCCGGTTCAAGAGCAGACTGCTTACGATGTTAAAAAAATAAAAGGAGAAATCCCATGTATCAGGAGAATGTTACTGCGCTGAAAAAGGATGCCCCCATCGGGGTATTCGATTCCGGTATCGGCGGACTGACCGTTGCCCGGGAGATCATGCGGCAGATTCCCAATGAGAAGATCATATATTTCGGAGATACGGCAAGAATGCCCTACGGCAGTAAGTCCAAGGAGACGGTGACCCGCTTTTCAAAGCAGATCGTGCGGTTTCTGGAGACTTTTCAGGTGAAGACTATTGTGGTGGCCTGTAATACGGCGAGTGCCTATGCACTGGATGAACTGGAAAAAGAGATCGATGTTCCGATCATCGGTGTAATCAAGCCGGGAGCCAGAACCGCGGCGGAGGTGACACGCAACGGCCGCATCGGCGTGATTGCCACCGAAGCTACCATTGGCAGCCAGATGTACAACAAATACATACAGGAACTGAATAAAGATGTTACGATCTACGGCAAGGCCTGCCCGCTGTTCGTACCTTTAGTGGAAGAAGGCCTGTGGGAAGATCCCGTGACTGATGAGATCGCAAAGCGTTATCTGTCAGAGTTGATTGATATTGACATCGATACCCTGATTCTGGGGTGTACCCATTATCCGCTGATCCGTTCCACGGTGGGACGTGTCATGGGAGATCAGGTGACGCTGGTGAATCCGGCATACGAGACAGCCAGAGAACTGAAGGGACTGTTACAGCATTATCATATTCTCAATGATGAGGAGCCGCATCTGGGAGAGAACAAGTACCAGTTCTATGTCAGCGATGGGGCGGAGAAGTTCAAGCACTTTGCCAATTCCATTATTAAATACGGAATCCTGTCGGCCAAGACCATTAAGATCGATGAGTATTAGAGGATGAAGAGAAAATGAATCGAGAGGTAGAACTTGTACTGTCCGGTCTGCATGCTTCCGGACAGGAGCAGGAAAGCGAAGCGGTGGAGACCGTGCAGCCGGCACAATATTTTAAGAGAAACGACAGTCATTATCTGCTCTATGAGGAGAAAATGGATGAAGACCAAGCTCCCTGCAGGAGCCGGATCAAATTCCGGGATCATCTGTTGGAACTGACCAGACAGGGGACGGCTGAGATGCATATGATCTTCGAGGAAAATAAGAGACATATGATCCCCTACAACACACCCTACGGGCAACTGATGCTGGGGATCGAAACCGGCAGGGTACTGGTAGAGGAACAGGAGGATCAGATTCACGTGACGGTGGAATACACGCTGGATCATGAGGGAGAACCCCTGAGCGAAAGCTGCCTGAAGATCCATATTCGGGAAAAATAGAAGAAAGATAAACATAAAAAATAGCAGATGCTCTTATGAATGCAAGCATTCAACGAACATCTGCTATTTTTATGTGCGTCAGACGACACACAATGGGGTCTGAATCGTTATTTACTTTACAGGCTTTGCTCCGGCCTTTTCCTGTGCCGTAGCTACAAGACGCTTGAAGAAGCCTTTTTTCTTCTCGGGAGCAGCTTCGGTCTTGCCGTGCAGTCCCTTGACATCCAGTACATAGATACCGCTGACAACGGCTTTTACTTCCTTTTTCACAGGAACGCTGTCGAAGATCTTCTCGTCACAGATCAGGGATACGATCTGAGGACCAACCTTTGCCTTGATGATGGGGAGTTTGGAACCGCGCATCATCTTCGGGGTCTGGTCAATGACCATCTGTGGAAGACCGGCATCTTTTAGCTTCATGCGTTTCTTATCGATGATCAGCATGGATACGGTCTGTTTGTTGGCATCCAGCAGTTCCTGCTGTTCTGCCTGTTTCTTCTGTGCTTTCTTACCTAAGAAATATAATACTGCAATGATAATCGCAAGTACTATTACAATAACTAATAATGTGATTGCCACCGGACTCATTTTACAGTCCCTCCTTCAGTTAATCGGAACAAATTCCTAAAAAACATTGTAACATAGATGTGATGAAATACGCAACCATACATTTATGATTTCTATCTTGTTTCCGGTTCTTGTAAGGAAGACTGTCACCATGTGGCAGTCTTTTTGTATTATAAAAAATTATGAAACACGTATGTCAACCGGTTGACATACGAGCGGTAAAATTATATAATGTGAAAAAAGAAGGAGGTGCGGAAAATGAAAGTACTGGTAGTATCAGATGTACATGCGAACATAGCCGCATTGAACACCATTTTGGAAAAAGAGGCTGATTACGATATTCTGTGCTGTGCCGGGGATTATACAGACTATGGAATCTATCCGGCGGAAGTGATAGAACGGTTCCGCAATCTGAAAAACACGCATCTTGTGTATGGCAACCATGATCTTCACGTTATAAATACTTATGAAAGTAAGGAATGGAAAAATGTAGAAGATGGAAAATACAAGTGGGTTCACTATAATTGTGAACAACTAAACGACCAGGGTATTAGGTGGCTGAAGCAGTTACCGGAAACTGCGTATTTTGAGGCAGACGGATGGAAATACGGAATTGCCCATCAGTATGATAGTGGCTATGGGACGATAGAAAGCAGGTACGCGTTTGATAAATATTGGGCGGAGCATTACGGAACAGATAATACAGGGAACAGAAGACTGATTTTCGGGCATACACACAGACAATGTATTCATATTCTGGGTGATGGAATGGAATGGCTGAACCCGGGAAGTGCCTCGTATCGAAGACCCGATGACCCGGATAAGACGGCACATTATGCGACGATTACAGACGGCGAGATCCGATTGAAACAAATTCCCTACGACAGGAAACCACAGTTTGAAAAGGCAAAGGAATTTATAAGTACTGATAAAATGATGAGAACAGAAATTCAGGATTTTATGTTCTTTTTCGGGGATGCAAAGACCTCAAGAGAACCGTTGGAATAAGGAATAAAATAACAATAACAGAGATAAAAAGGGATGGAAAGAGATGAATTGTAGGAGATATCGTCTGGATCAGGTGGCAAATTTCAGAGATCTGGGAGGCTATGCGTGTGACGGTGGTGTAACCAGATATGGTGTGATTTTCCGGAGTACAGCCTTAAATAAGGCGACGGAAGAAGATATTGCGAAGATTGAGCATCTTGGCGTCAGGACGGTCATTGACTTAAGATTTCCCAGTGAAACAAAAGAACTGCCGGACAGACTGGGACAGGATATGGACTATATCAACTGTTCGCTTATGGGTACCACAAAGCTGGAACAACTGGATATTGTAAACAGTAGTGTGGTGGAGACCAAAACGCTGCATCGCATGTATCGCCTGATGCTCCGCAACGGAGGAAAAGAGATCAAGAAAGCTCTAGAGGTAGTCGCTGATTCCGAGGGAGCGGTATTGTTCCATTGCGCAGCCGGCAAAGACCGCACCGGCATTCTGGCAATGCTGATCTTATCATCCGTGGGAGTGGAGAGGGAAGATATTCTGGTGGATTACCAATGCAGCAGTACCTATATTACAAAATTTACGACCGATATTTCCGGTTCCAATATCTACAACATGAAATGGATTCTGAACTGGATTGACCAGGAATGGGGTGGAGTTCCAGAATATCTGCGTCAAATTGGAGTACAAAGTGAAACTATACAAAAAATCAAATCCAAGTTTGTTGAAAATTTATATATGTAACCGGTTGACACACGATAAAAATTAGTATATATTCTTAATTACAAAATATGTAACCGGTTGACATACAATTACATATCTACAAAATGTATAGATTCAGAGAGGAGAACAATACATGAAAAAGAAAATTTTAGCAGGATTGTTGAGTGCAATGATGGTCGTATCATTAGCAGCTTGTGGAAGCTCAGAGACAGGTGCCACAACTACAGACTCCAAGAATGAAACAACGGCAAATACTGCGGATGGAACAGCAGCCGCTGCAACAGATGCACAGGGCGGTTATGAAGGGAAAGAAGTGAAAGTCTGGATCAGCTCCGGCGCAGAAGATGATATATACCGTGAAATGTTTGACAAGATCGAAGGAGATCTGAATATTACCATTACAGATGAGTATTATTCCAAGGACGAGCTGGATAACAAGATGCAGACATCTTCTATCGCCGGAGATATGCCGGATGCCGTAGTTGCCGACTATCTGCTGATCCCCAAATATTATGAAGCGGGTTTGGTAGCAAATCTGGACGATTATGTAACCGATGAACTGATGGATGATTATCTTCCCAGCGTAGTATCTGAGTGCACTTATAATGATCACATCATTTCCGTTGCACAGTTCGATAGTGGCCTGGCTTTCTGGGCTAACAAATCCATGCTGGAGAATGCCGGTGTCAGAATTCCTGCCGATTACAAGGATGCATGGGATAAAGCAGAGTTTGAAGATGCGCTGAAGAAATTAAAAGACAGCGGTGTAGAATGGCCCATCTATGTAAGACAGAACAAACCTTCCACCGAGTATTACACCTGGATGCCGTTTGTAGCAAGCTTTGGCGGAGACTACATGAATCGTGAGACCGGACTTTGCACAGGAACTCTGGACGGCGATAATACAATTGCTTCTTTCGATTTCCTGGCAAAGCTGTTCACAGATGGATATGCAGATGCAACCTGTGATTATGAAGATTCTTTCCAGAAGGGTGAGAATGCCCTGGCTCTGTATGGACATTCCAAGTATCAGGATTATAAGGCTGCACTTGGCGATGATCTGATCCTGGTTCCCCTGCCTGATATGGGACACGGGGTTTACACCTGCTCCGGTTCTACTGTTATGATCATGACCACAGGAGCACAGGAATCCGGAAATGATGATGCTGTATGGGCAATGCTGCAGGAAGCAACCAACCCCGATTACATCAAGATGGTAGTAGATGTCAACGGTGCGGTTCCCGCAAGATCCAGTGTTATGGATGCAATCCCCGACTATTGTGAGGGAGGTACCCTGTATCTGTACAGACAGCAGCTGGAGAGCGGTATTTCCTTCCTGCGTCCGTACACTCCTGCACATATGACCATTTATGATGCAATGGCCAGCGTTATCGGTAATATCTATGCCGGCGCAGATCCTGCAACAGAGTTGCACGATGCCGCTGCAAATATCGATGAAATTATTACAGAGAACGGATGGAACTTTCAATAATCTGAAATAAGAAGGATCGGATAAGGCTGTCTGTGAGGGCAGCCTTATTCATAAGAAAAAGGAGTACCTATGGCAAACAGTTCTAAGAAAAAAAGCGGATTGCAACGTGGCGAGTCAAAAGCCGCATTCCTGTTCTGCACACCGGCAGTGGTGCTGGCACTGGTATTTATCATTTTACCGTTTGCAATGTCTGTTGTGTATTCATTTACCAATAAACAACTGATTCCCAAAGTGGGAATGGAAACAGCCTTTGTAGGGTTGAAGAATTATATTGAGATTTTCACAAGCAAAGTGACAGTACTTTCTTTTAAAAATACATTTTTGTATGCACTGATCGTAGTGCCTTCGGTATTGGTGATCGGAACCGTGCTTGCGGTTTTTGTAAACCAGAAGATCAAAGGCGTACAGGTGTTCCGACTGATCTATTTCAGTCCGCAGGTTGTAACGATGACTGTAGTGGCAGTTATCTGGGCATTCATTTTTTCCTCCAAATCCAGCGGATTATTAAATTCGTTTCTGGGTCTGCTGCACATTGCACCTCAGAAATGGCTTCAGGATCAGCATCTGGCACTTCCGTGTCTGGCAATTATGTATATCTGGCAGAATCTTGGTATGCAGATGTTGATCATTTTAAGTGGTCTGCAGTACATTTCCGAAGAACTATATGAGGCTGCCGAAATTGATGGATGTACCACCTTTGAGAAATTTATTTATATTACGGTACCCGGATTGAAGAATACACTGGTATACGTTTTGGTATCTGTGATTATCAATTCCCTGAAAGTATTCACCCAGGTGTATGTACTGACAAACGGCGGACCGTCCAATGCAACGACGACCGTAGTATTCCAGTTGTACAAAGCCGGATTCGTAAATGGACAGGTAGGATACTCTTCCGCAATCGCAGTTACATTCTTTATGCTGGTAATGGTTATTTCAATTCTGCAGAATAAGTTTGCAAAGGAGGACTAGGGAATGAGAACTGCAATGTCAAAAAGGAAAAAAATCATTATGAAATTGTGCATGTATCTTGGATATTTGCTCATAGCAGCTATTTTCATCGGACCGATCGTATTTTTGTTCGTATCTTCTTTGAAACCATATGCGCAGATCGAATCGGATATGTCAAATATCAGAGCATTCATTCCTTACGGAGACCTGTCACTGGATAACTATATCAATGTTATTGTGAAAGCGGATTTCTTCAAGTTCTTCAAGAATTCCGTTGTAGTAACGATCATCTTTGTCCTGCTGGCAACCACAATCAATGCAATGATCGGATATGCACTGGGAATGCTTAATTTCCGTGGAAAGGCAATCATTATATCCACCATTGTGGCATTGAGCATTATTCCTACAGAGTCCATTATCATTAACCGTTTTATGACAGTGAATTCACTGGGAATGTTAAATACATATATAGGACTGGCCATTCCCAGTGTCGCATATCCCATGTACATGTATCTATACTATAATCATTTTAAGGGAATGCCGAAGGAATTGCAGGAGGCTGCAATTATTGATGGAGCCAGCTACTGGAAAATATTTACCAAAATCATGATGCCTTTGTCTAAGCCGATCATTACCACTGTTGCGATCATGGCATTCATCCGTTCCTGGAGCGATCTGCTGTGGCCCACACTGGTTACCAGAGACGGTACTTACAGAACACTGCCGCTGGCTTTAAAATCATTGTTTTCCGACACCTATACTGATTGGGGACAGGTCTTTGCGTTCTCTACATTAATGGTTATTCCTACGATGATATTATTCCTGGTATTCCAGAAGCAGTTTGTGGCATCTGTGACATCCAGCGGAATTAAGGGGTGATAAAGTGGAAATCAGATATCTCGGAACAGGCGGAGCAGAAGGATTCCCCAGTATTTTCTGCCAGTGTGAAGCATGTCGTAAGGTAAGAATGTTGTTAGGAAAAAATGTAAAGACACGTAGCTGTACTCTGGTGGATGAGGTGATGATCGACCTGTCCCCGGATATCTTTTCACAATGCATTAACAGCCATGTGGATTTATCGGAGGTGAATCACCTAGTATTTACCCATTCCCATTCCGATCACCTGAATACCACAGAAATATGCTTCCGACTGCGGGAAATGGCATCCGTGATTCAAAAAAAAGATAAAAAAGTAATGGAAATTTATGGCAATGATGCGGTTCGGGATGGTATTATGGAGATAATAGCTAAGGATCCACATGTAGATCTGACAAGGATGAGATTTCACCGGATTCAAAAGTTTGAACCATTCCGTATAGGTCATTTAAAGTTTACACCTTTAAAGGCATATCACAAGCTGGACGAGGAAGCTTTGATCTTTGTGATCGAGGATGGAAGATCGACCCTGTTGTATGCAAATGATACAGGGGTCTTTCCGGAGGAAACACTGGATTTTATAGAACAACAGAACATAAAATTTGACGTCGTCAGTATGGATACCTGCAGAGGTATACTGGATGGTGACACGCATATGGGAATTCGGGAAAATGTAGAGCTGCGGGAGAAACTCCGCAGAATGCATGCAGTGACACCGAATACGGAATATTATCTGAATCATTATTCTCATATGTGCGGTATGATTCCGCAGGAATATGAAAGACTGGTAGGTCATGAGGGGTTCCTTTTGACTTACGACGGACTTTCCGTTACTGTCTGATGCAAAAAAGTAAGATAAGGGGAAGGGAATATGCCAACAATCAAAGATGTAGCTGCAGAAGCAGGAGTGACCTCCACAACAGTATCCAGAGTATTGAATAATCGTGGATACATCAGTGAAGAGACGAGAGAAAAAGTATATTCTGCCATGGAAAAGCTGAACTATATGCCAAACGAAATGGCGAGAAATTTATCCCGGCAGAAGAGTGATTATATCGGGGTGATTCTCCCATCTGTAGAGCATCCTTACTTTAGCAAGGTCCTTCACTGGCTGGAGCATTATGTGACAAAACACAACTACAAGATAATGGTCTGTATTTCCGAGAACAGCAGGGAAAAAGAATTACAGTATATTGATCTGCTCTATTCACACAGAGTTCTTGGAATTGTTGTGTGCAGCCATATCGGAGAGACGATGGAACATCTGGATTCTAACTGTCCACTGATCTCTTTTGAGAGAGAAATTGCGGAAAACATTCCGGCAGTTCTTTGCGATAACTATCAGGGTGGTATTCTGGCGGCTAACCGGCTGTTTGATGCCGGATGCAGAAATATCGCAATTTTTAACCCGCCTACCAAGGAAAATATCCCTGCATATAGCAGAGAAAAGGCATTTATGAAGTGCTGCGAGGATAAAAAAATCAGTGGACGTGTGGTTTATACAGACAGGTTGGCTCCCTTATCAGAAGAATTCGGCAACAATATTTTGGAATTATTGAAAAAAAATTCGGATCTGGATGGAATTTTTGCAACAAGTGATGTAATGGCTGCAAATATTATCCGTGCATGCAAAAAAATGGGAAAACGTGTTCCGGAGGATATCTCTATTGTGGGATTCGATGATACCTGGATTTCCACACTGACGTATCCTTCCATTACGACCATTCATCAGCCGGTGCAGGAAATGTGTGAATATGCCATAGAAGCGATTGTGAAAAAAGTAAAGAGTGAAAAGGTTCCATCCCAGGTTGTATTTCCGGTAGAACTGATCGACCGGGAGTCCACAAAGTAAAATAATGACGATAAAGGAACAGATATGATAGAAAAAGGAACCATAATGGAAAGTGAAGCAGAACCGTCATCAAAGGAGCTACTGAAAATATATGATACTACGTTGGCAGAAAAACTGATGCAAAAGCTGCTCCCCATGATTGAAAACTGTGCGAAGCAGACACGTTCCGAAAAAGTAGTCGTTGCAGTAAGCGGAGGCTCCGGATCCGGAAAAACAGTGACGGCATTGTTGCTTTCCTGCTTCCTGAAGGAAAAAGGGATTGAAAACTACATTCTGTCCGGAGATGCTTATCCGCATAGAATTCCCAAGTACAATGATGCGGAGCGGTTACAGATTTTCAGAGAAAATGCAATTGTGGGAATGCTGAAAGAGCAGACTTATACAGAAGAACGATGTACAATCATTCAGGAATTTCAAAAAGCCGGAAATGATGCGGATGAAAAACATGTCGAAAAATATCCATGGTATGAGTCCTATCTCAGAAACGGCAGAAAAGCTCTGGAAAATTATCTTGGCACGGAAAAGGAAATTAATTTTGAAGAAATAAACAGACTGGTTCATGCGTTTAAAGCCGGCGGAGAGAAGCTATGGGTCAGACATATGGGACGCGAAGAGACAGAACTGTGGTATGAAGAGAAGGATTTCACCGGAATAAAAGTGCTGTTGGTGGAGTGGACACACAGCAACAGTCAATACTACAGCGGTGTGGATATTTCCATCTACCTTGACAGTACCCCCCAGGAGACATTGCAGAGCCGTCTGGAAAGAAACCGTGATCAATGGATAGACAACCCATTTACGATGATGGTACTGGATATTGAGCAGAAAATGCTGAAAAAGCAGGCTGAGAAAGCAAAACTTATTGTTACCCGGGACGGAACAGTGTTAGACCGGAAGGAATATGCGCAATTTGTTCCGAAGCTTCAGAAATAAAAAGGAAAGATGTTATGAACATAGGACCGATGTTGAATCTCTACCCGGATAGTCTGGGCGGAACCCTGGATGATGTTGTAGATTTTTTGAAAACGGAAGAGGCAGAGGGAGCATTTTCTTCCTGCTATATTCTGCCCAGTCTGTACCATACGGATCTGGACAGAGGTTTTTCCGTGATTGATTATTCTCTGAACAAGATGTATGCTTCCGGCGAGACATTGGAAGCAATAAAAAAGCTTGGGATTGAATTGAAGCTGGATTTTATTTTGAATCATGCTTCGGTGTTGTCGAAGCAATTCCAGGATATCATTGCAAAAGGGGAAGAATCGGAGTACAAGGACTTCTTCATTAATTGGAATGAATTCTGGAAGGACTGCGGAGAAATGACGGAGCAGGGATATATCCTTCCGGAAGAAAAGTATCTGAAAAAGATGTTTTTCCGGAAGCCTGGGCTCCCCATTCTTATGGTACGTTTTCCGGATGGGAGAGAGATCCCTTACTGGAATACTTTTTATCAGGAAGTGAACTACCCTGAGGTTAATGCTCCTGAACTGATGAAAGCTGCCGATCTGCAATATATGCAGGCGGAAATTATTGCACAGGAACTATCCATGGGCTGCCCGGAAGGAAAAAAGCCGGCAGACATTTTACAGAAAATCGTTCTGGAGCGAAAAGCAGGAAGGCTGACAAAAGAACAGATTACAACGATCTGGAATTACATGGAGCAGCACCGGTATTATCTTGGTCAGATGGATCTGAATATCCAGTCGCCAAAGGTGTGGGAGTACTACCGTGAAGTATTAAAGACACTGGCAGGGTATGGTGCCAAAATTGTGAGACTGGATGCATTTGCCTATGCACCGAAGAAACCGGGAGAACGGAATTTTTTGAATCAGCCGGACACCTGGGAACTGCTTAACAAAATAAAACAGATTGCGGAACCGTACGGTATGGAACTTCTGCCGGAGATCCATGAAAGCTATAGTGAAAAAATATATGAGAAGATAGCAGAGCAGGGATATGTCACCTATGACTTCTTTCTGCCGGGACTCATTATAGATGCCCTGGAATCGGGAAACGGAGAACATCTGGCCGGATGGGCACAGGAGCTGATCGATAAAAATATCAGAACCGTGAATATGCTTGGCTGTCACGATGGGATTCCACTGTTGGATCTCAAAGGAATTCTGGCGGAGGACCGGATTCAGAAACTGATCGACATTATTGTCTCCCGTGGGGGATATGTGAAGGATCTTCACGGTCAGAAAAACATTTACTATCAGGTGAATGCAACCTACTTCAGTGCATTGGGCGAAGATGAGAGAAAGATGCTCCTTGCGAGAGCCTTGCAGATATTTATGCCGGGCAAACCGCAGATCTGGTATCTGGATCTGTTCGCCGGAAAGAACGACTACGAAGCGGTGAAAAAGGCAGGTCCCGGAGGACATAAGGAGATCAATCGGACAAATCTGACGACAGCACAGATATGCAGTGGTTTGAGTAAGCCGATTGTAAAGCAGCAACTGGAGTTGCTGCGATTCCGGAATTCCTGCCCGGCGTTCTCGGAAGAAAGCCGGATCAAAGTAAGCAGTGAAGGATCCCAGATCTGCTTTGTATGGGAACATCAGGGCTGTACTGCACAGCTGAAGGCAAATCTGCAGGATTGTTCCTATGGGATTGAATTCTGCGATCAGGATAGAAAGAGAACACTCATCACAGAGGGATAAAATATCACGGCCGGAGACCGCCGGCTTGAATACAAAAGATAAGAAGAGACTGAGAATGTTGATTTTTTCGGCATTTGTCAGTCTCTTTTGCTGGAAAGAAGGTTTGCATTATGATATATTGAGGAAAAGGGATGTTTTTCATCTGAAGGGGCAGTATTATGAGTGAAGCATTTGAGATCGTAAAGACAGGAATAGATTTTTTCTGCAGCCATCTGGTATTTTTTAATATGCTGTTTGCCATCGTGATCGTGTTTTTTCAGAGACGGGATCCAAAGAGTGTGTGGGCATGGCTGCTTTTGTTGTATTTTATACCGGTACTGGGATTCGTGTTCTATCTGTTACTGGGGCAGGATATGCACAAGCGGAAAATGTTCCGGATCAAAGAGGTGGAGGATCACATCAGCAAAGATATAAGACAGCAGGAGTACCGGCTGAGATCCCGGGATGTCCAGGAGCTGGATGAGAATATCCGGGGGTATGAGGATCTGGTCATGTATAATCTGGAGGCCGGAGAAGCCATGCTGACGAAGGACAACGATGTGGATATCTTCATCGACGGCAATGAGAAATTCCGGGCGCTGATGGAAGATCTGCGGAATGCGGAGCATTTTATCCATATCCAATACTACATTATTAAAAACGATGTATTATTTAACCAGATCAGGGATATTCTGATCGAAAAAGCGGCGCAGGGCGTGGAAGTGAGAGTGCTGTTCGATGCCATGGGCTGTCGTTCCGTGCGGCACAGCTTTTGGAGAAAGCTGAATGAAAAGGGCGTGCAGACGGCAGAGTTTTTCCCGGCGATCCTGCGAAGACTCCAGCTGCGTATCAACTACCGTAATCACCGCAAGATCGTAGTCATTGACAATAAGGTGGCCTATGTGGGCGGATTCAATGTAGGGAAGGAATATATTGATCTGGATGAAAGATTCGGGCATTGGAGAGATACACACCTGAGGATCCGTGGAAGTGCGGTACTCAGTCTCCAGGCGCGCTTTGTGCTGGACTGGAATTATGCAGCGAGGGAGAATCTGTTTTTACAACCGGAACTGTTCCGGGGAATCGAAGCAGGTACGAGAGATTTCTGTGATCTGCAGATTATCAGCAGTGGTCCGGATAAGACGACTCAGCAGATCCATGATAATTACCTGCGTCTGATCAACAAGGCACAGAAAAGCATTTATATCCAGACTCCGTATTTTATCCCGGATGAGGCGATCCTGAATGCCCTGATGATCGCGGTGAAGTCCGGGATCGAAGTGAACATTATGATCCCATGTATGCCAGATCACCCGTTTGTCTATTGGGCCACCTATTCTTATCTTGGCGATATGGTCATGGCCGGGGCCAACTGTTATACCTATAACAACGGTTTTCTACACAGCAAGGGCATGATCGTGGATGACAGAGTACTGTGTTACGGAACAGCGAACATGGACATCCGCAGCTTTGCGTTGAATTTTGAGGTAAATGCTGTGATATATGATGAAAAAAAGGCGTGGGAAATGGTGGAAATATTTCACAGGGATCTGGAAGTCTGCCGTCAGATCACCCGGGATTATTACACGGGAAGGAACCTGAAGATCCGCATAAAAGAGCAGGTCTGCCGGTTATTGTCACCCTTGTTATAGCCCGGTGGATGTGTTATAATGGGCGGTGCTATGATGCATTTCGCATGGTAGGCACAAAATGAAAGGTATAGGAAGTATTAGAATGAAGAAAAAGACATTAGGATTTCTGGCAGCGGTTTTAAGCATGTGTATGCTGGCGGGCTGCGGAGCAAAGGATACAGGAGACGGCACGGATGCAGCGACCGGCGCCGGAGCAGAAAGTACTGCATTGAAGGATATGGATGTGGACAAGTATGTGACACTGGGCGAGTACAAGGGGCTGGAAGTATCCGTAGACACCGTGGAAGTAGATGAGGATGAGTGGGACAGTCTGGTCAATAATGTATATTATGAAAATATTACCGCAGAGAACGGCGGGATTATGGATCGTGCCGTGGAGACCGGAGACACCGTAAACATCGATTACGAAGGCAAAAAGGATGACGTGGCATTTGACGGCGGTACCGCACAGGGATACGATCTGACCATCGGTTCCGGAAGCTTTATTGCCGGGTTCGAGGATGGACTGATCGGCGTGATGCCCGGAGAGACAGTGGATCTGAATCTTACATTCCCGGAGAATTACGGAAAATCCGATCTGGCAGGACAGGCTGTGGTATTTACGGTAACGGTAAATTATATTCAGCCCGCACAGGATGGGGAATTCAGTGATGAAGTCATCAGTAACTTCGGTATCGATGGTGTGACGAACGAGGAAGAACTCCGTCAGTACGCTTATGATTATCTGAATGAGAATGCACAGCAGAATTATGAAACCAATGTACAGCAGGCAGTGATGGATGCGTTTATGGCAAATAACACCTTTACTTCCGTGCCGGAGGCTCTGGTACAGAAATATTCTGATGCAGCGGAGAGCAGCATTACCTCCATGGCATCTGCTTACGGTGTGGACGGAGATACGTTCACGCAGTATTATTACGGACAGGATCTGGCATCTTTCCTGGCTACCTATTCTGAGGAGGCAGCAAAGCAGGATATTGCCTTGCAGGCAGTGGCCAACAGAGAAAACCTGAACATCAGTGATGAAGAACTGGATCAGATCCTGCTGGATCGTGCTACAGCAGCAGGCTATGACACTATCGAGGAGTATATCGGTGAGACTTCCAAGGAAGACTACAGAGAGTATTTCCTCTATGATAAAGTGACAGATTATCTGGTAGAGAACGCAAAGATCACCAACAATTAAATTTTAAAAATAGTATGTGACCGGCGAATAGGATGCGGGCCGGTTCAGATAGAGCACGTCGCAGCGTGCGGATAGGAAAAATTATGGAATTAACAGACATCAGAGAACTTCACCGGGAAAAGGACGTCTATATCGGCAAGGAGATCACCGTAGGCGGCTGGGTGAGGAACAATCGTGACTCCAAGAACTTCGGTTTCCTGGTGATCAACGACGGAACCTTTTTTGAGCCTTTACAGGTAGTATATGGCGATGGACTTGCGAACTTCCAGGAGATCTGCAAGATCAATGTAGGTGCAGCAGTTGTGATCCGCGGCACCATCGTGGCTACCCCCGAGGCAAAGCAGGCATTTGAAATGCAGGCAGCGGAAGTGATCGTGGAAGGACCTTCTACTGCGGATTATCCCTTACAGAAAAAGCGTCATTCCTTTGAGTATCTGCGTACCATCTCTCATCTGAGAGCACGTACCAATACTTTCCAGGCAGTGTTCCGTGTCAGATCCCTGATCGCTTATGCGATCCATACCTTCTTCATGGAGAGAGGATTTGTCTATGTGCATACTCCTCTGATCACCAGCAGTGACTGTGAGGGTGCCGGTGAGATGTTCCAGGTGACCACTCTGGATATGAACAATGTACCTAAGACAGAAGACGGCAAAGTGGATTACACCCAGGACTTCTTCGGTAAGCCTGTAAACCTGACCGTAAGCGGACAGCTGGATGTAGAGACTTATGCTTTTGCATTCAAGAACGTATATACTTTCGGACCGACTTTCCGTGCCGAGAATTCCAACACCACCCGTCATGCGGCAGAGTTCTGGATGATCGAGCCGGAGATCTGTTTTGCAGATCTGAAGGATGATATGATCCTGGCAGAGAGCATGTTAAAATATGTGATCCGCTATGTGCTGGAAAATGCGCCCGAAGAGATGGCATTCTTCAATCAGTTCGTGGATAAGGGACTGATCGAAAGATTGCAGCATGTGGTCAACTCGGATTTCGGTCATGTGACCTACACTGAGGCTATCAAGATCCTGGAGAAGCACAACGATGAGTTCGATTACAAGGTATTCTGGGGATGCGATCTGCAGACCGAGCATGAGAGATACCTGACCGAGAAGGAATTTAAGAGACCTGTATTCGTAACCGATTATCCGAAGGAGATTAAGGCATTCTACATGAAGTTGAACGAGGATGGCAAGACTGTGGCTGCTATGGACTGCCTGGTACCCGGTATCGGCGAGATCATTGGCGGCAGCCAGCGTGAAGACAATCTGGAGATTCTGGAGAAGCGTATGGAAGAGTTGGGACTGAATAAGGAAGATTATCAGTTCTATCTGGATCTGCGCCGCTACGGCTCCGCACGTCATGCAGGCTTCGGACTGGGCTTCGAGCGCTGTGTAATGTATATCACCGGAATGGGCAATATCCGTGACGTTATCCCCTTCCCTCGTACCGTAAATAACTGCGACCTGTAATTATATGGAGTCATTTTACCTATGAAGAAGAAAACTGCCGGCAGAAAAGTAAATAGAGCAAAAAGAAAGTTTTTATGTTATTTTCTTCTGGCAGCGGTGACACTGACAGCCACCGGCTCTGTCTGGGAATCTCCCGCGGAGACGGTGCAGGCGGCACCTTCCATGAGTGAACTGCAGAACAGCATCAACAATCATCAGAACCAGCTGAACAACATCAACAGCCAGATCAATTCCCTACAGGATGAGCAGGATCTGGTGCAGGAGAAGATCGATGACCTGAATGCAGAGATCATCAACACCATGACCAGTATCGGCATGAAGGAGGATGAGATCGCATCGAAGGAGATGGAACTTGCCGACAAGCAGATCCAGATCAATCAGACCCAGGAAGAGTACAATATTGCCAAGGCGCAGGAAGAACAGCAGCATGATGATATGGTCAGTCGGATGCGCATGATGTATGAAAATGATTCTTCGGAGAATTATGTGAACCTTCTGTTACAGGGCGGTGGCCTGAGTGGTATGCTGAACCGGATGGACTTCGTGGAGAGCGTTTACGAGTATGACCGTCAGAAACTGCAGGAATACGAGGAGACCAAGGAACAGGTACTGGCGCTGTGGAACCAGCTGGAAGAAGAGAAGACCCAGCTGCAGGTCGATAAGGATCAGCTGGAAGCCGATAAGGCGGATCTGGAGAACCAGAAATCGGAACTGGATGTGATGCTGGCCAAGAAAAAGCAGGAATCCGCCAACTATGATGCGGAGATTAAGAAGGCAAAGCAGGAGGCTTCCGTAGCGAAGGCTCTGCTGCAGCAGGAACAAAAACAGTTAAAACAGCTGCAGGCGCGGGCACAGCAGGGAAATACTGCCGCAGCCACCGGCACTTATGCAACGACCAATTATACCTCAGTCATCGAAAGTGCCTCCGGCAGTGATATGGGAAAGCGTCTTGCAAAATATGCCTGTCAGTACATAGGCAATCCGTATGTGGCGGGAGGTACCAGCCTGACGAATGGTGCGGATTGTTCCGGATTTACCTTCCGCGTCTACAGTGATTTCGGTTACAGCATTCCCCGTACGTCCTATGAGCAGAGAAGTTGTGGCACTGGTGTTGACTACAGCAATGCACAGCCGGGAGATCTGATCTGTTATGACGGTCATGTGGCTATGTATATTGGCGGCGGGCTGATCGTGCATGCCAGCACACAGCGTACCGGTATCAAGATCAGCAATGCCAATTACCGTCCGATCCTGGCAGTACGACGCGTTGTGTAATTTCATATTTGACATTTGTAAAGTCCCTGTTTTTGCGGAAAATGGGGACTTTTTTTCTTTTTGAAATTATTTTTTCGTGAAATTTGACAAAAGATATCCTTGGTGAAATCGCATATAGACAAAGCAATCTATCTATGATAGGGTGGAGTTATCCGAAATCCGGATGGTTTCGGAAACTGTAAATCTCTGAAATAAGAATTCTAAATAGGCCGTTCGGCCGGGATTTCCAACGATTTTTTTAATAGTACCTTTTATTTTTGTACGCAAATTTACGGATCAGTTCTCTGCTTTTGCAGGGAGAAAATAATGGGGGATCAATGACATACGAAGAATTTAAGAAGGAATTGCGTTGGAATGTGCAGAACATGGAAACGGCACGGGGCAAGACCATACGCCTGCTGGAACGGCACATGGTATGCGGTGATCCGATGGCGGTTCATATCATGAATATTATGAACCGATGTATGTATGGAAGAGAACAGATCATGATACGTGAAGATATGCTCTGCGCATTATGGATGCGTGGAAAAAGAGAATATATACAGCACTGGCTGGTACGGCCTTTGTATGAGCGATACGGACAGGAAGGATGGCAGAGTATTTTACCGGAGATCTCGGCGGGCCTGACGGAGGACGATGAAGAAGCGGATATCGTACTCTCCGGTGAGAATCTGAGCTATGCTGTCTGCAGAAGGCATATGATCGTGCGTCCGGTGAATTATGAACGGTGCAGGCAGGAGCTTGGCAATGCCATTTATCGTAAGATTGGAGATGTGGCGCTGGTGCTGCATCTGTTGACCAGTGAGAAGACCGGAAGCAGTCTGACCATACAGGTGTCCCGCGGTATGGTACTGCCATGGAAGCTTACGGAAGACCAGTTGATCACGGAAGCCATGATGAACTCTTGCCGCAAGATGCCGCCCAGATTGTTTCTGGGAGATGACAGGAGAAAGTTTTTTCCCTATGAGGAAGGCATTCTGCTGCCAGAAGAGGAAGGGCGTCAGACCTGGATCAGCCCCTGGAACCACAGGGAAGGACAGAGAGGATATCTTCTCACCACTACTGCCAGAATCCATGGGGCTGTGGCCTTTTTCTATCCCGGGGTAAAAGCAATCCTGGCGGAGAAACTGGGTGGGGACTACTATGTAGTCTTTCCAAGCGTACATGAAGCAATCCTGCATCCCGTAGATTGCACCGGTGTACAGGAGATCCGTTCCTCTATACAGCATATCAATGCCGTCTACGGAGAAGGAGAGATGCTGTCTGACCGGATCTTCTGCTACCACAAGAACCGGAGATTGCTGCAGCTGCTGTGAAACGACATCTTAAAGTAATAACAAAAGCACTCCCGGTTAATGGGAGTGCTCAGACTGTAGACAAAGCTCCTTCCTGTGAGGGAGCTTTTCTTGTGTCATGACTGCAAAAATTATGTACTTACAAGCATATAAGAAGTAGTGAAAATGCCGTATTTACGGGACTTTTCACTACTTTTTTGGTATAATGAAAGTATCAAAATAAAGGCGGTGTTTCCTATGATGACACAGAATGCAGATAAGAAAAGAGAGCAGATTCAGATGTTCTGCATGGATGACCTTGTTCCGCAGGATCATCTGCTGCGCCTGATTGACCAGGCAATCGACTGGAGTTTTATCTATGATCTTGTGATCGATAAATACAGTGCAGACAATGGCCGCCCCAGCATGGATCCGGTCATGCTCATTAAAATTCCATTCATCCAGTATCTGTACGGCATCCGAAGTATGCGCCAGACAGTAAAAGAAATCGAAGTCAATGTCGCATACCGATGGTTCCTCGGTCTGGAAATGATGGACAAGGTTCCCCATTTCTCTACGTTTGGAAAGAATTATACCAGACGCTTTAAGGATACTGATCTTTTTGAACAGATCTTTTCCCGTATCCTGCAGGAATGCTATAAATACAGACTGATTGATCCTTCCGAGGTCTTCGTGGATGCCACCCATGTAAAAGCACGGGCAAACAGCAAAAAGATGCGGAAACGGATTGCAGATGAGGAAGCACTGTTCTTCGAAGAGCAGTTAAAGAAGGAAATCAACGAAGACCGGGAAGCGCATGGGAAAAAGCCTCTGAAAGAAAAGAAGGAAGATCCCAAAGATCCCCCCTCCTGTGGTGGCAGCTCTGATGGAAAAGAAGAAAAAACGGTCAAGGAAAGTACAACGGATCCGGAAAGCGGATGGTTCCGAAAGGGTGAACATAAAAATGTTTTTGCGTATTCCGTGCAGACAGCCTGTGACAAAAACGGATGGATTCTGGGTTATAGTGTAAATCCCGGCAACCAGCATGACAGCCGGACATTTAAATCCCTGTATGATAAGATAAAAGACATTGGCATTCAGACACTGGTAGCCGATGCAGGATACAAAACACCAGCGATAGCAAAGTTACTTCTGGATGATGGTATCACACCGCTTCTACCGTATAAACGCCCCATGACCAAAGATGGTTTTTTCAAAAAAGCCGAGTATGTGTATGATGAATATTTTGACTGCTATGTATGCCCGAATGATCAGGTGCTGGCTTATCATACGACGAACCGTTCCGGATACCGGGAATACAAGAGCTGCGGAATCGTCTGTGAAGGATGTCCATATCTGAAGCAGTGCACAGAAAGCAGGGATCATGTGAAGGTAGTGACCCGGCATATCTGGGAGCCGTACATGGAAAAGTGTGAGGATATCCGGCATACGATTGGGATGAAGGAAGTGTATGCGCAACGGAAAGAGACCGTAGAGCGCCTCTTCGGAACAGCAAAAGAAAACCACGGATTCCGCTATACACAGATGATAGGAAAAGCCCGGATGGAAATGAAAGTCGGGCTTACGTTTGCCTGCATGAATCTGAAAAAACTGGCAAAGATGATAGCCAGGAAGGGAAAAAGGGGAGCCCAAAAGTGTTTATTATTGATCAAGTACACACTTTTTGAACCGAAAACAAGAAAAACGCTTCTGGAGTGCTGACCAAAAGCGTTTTGTCTACAGTCTGAGCACTCCCGGTTAATGGGAGTGCTTTGTTATTATAGTATATTATTTATAAGTAGATCTATTGTACACCGGGATTTTCCATCAGGAAATGCATGAATTTTCCCTCATCAGAGCTGTCTGAGCAGAATAACTCAAGTTCATCACCATGCTGACCAAGCAAAGCAGCAATGGCAATATATTGGGAAAGTTTGCTCTTCAGATTAAAAATATCACCGTCTACGGATCTTAAAGTAACCTCCCCTTTACAACTGTCAACAATAGCAAGAAACTCGTTTACCTGTTCGATTTTTGATAATTTCATAAGAACCCTCCATCTCGTATGTACGTGTAATATTTGTTAAAAACAAGGCTGTTATAAACATTATACCTTTTAGAGAAGATAATGCAAGTGATTATTTCGGAGTGAGACCATTATGGTGTGATTTCCACACCGGTGAAGTACATCGTGTCTACATCTCCGGCATATCCGGTCTGCATATACTCATAAAAATGAGTGGGCTCATCGTAATCATAGAACAGGAAACGTCGTTCTCTGGCATCTCCTTCCTTGTAATCAAAGATGGCATCCCCCTGTTTGCCATCCAGAAGTCGTGTGTAGGCTTCCAGATAATCAGATTGGGAAATGGGAGCAGAGGAAATCTGTAGCTCATCATAATGCTCACCGACACCCTTTACGAACAGAATAGGATGCTGCCGTTTCTCGGAACTGTCATCATCCTCAATGTTGTATCCGTGGTCCGACAGGATCATAATGGCCGTATTATCATAGACACCGCTGTCTTTCAGTTTTTGCAGATACGTAGCCACGATTGTCATGCTGGCTTCAATGCTTTGTTCGTAGGTGCCGTTTTCAATCTCGTTCATCTGTGCATCCTGATGCCAGGGACTGTGGGCGCCTACCAGATGGATGAATCTGAAGCATTTGTCATCGGTCAGTGTTACCGGTGTCTTTTTCAGGTAGGTATAGAAGACCTGATTGTCGGAAGAAAAGAGTTCGTAATCACTGATATCATCGGTCTTCTCCAGTGAATTGAATTCCGCCGGGATGGTGAGGCAGAAGCGTTTGAGATCAAAAGGCATGTATTTGAATCCGACCAGCTTGATTTCCAGTTTCATAAATTGTGCAATGGAAGAGATCGTGGGGGTCGTGTCGATCATATTTTCAAATCGGAACATGCTTTCTTCCAGACGGTAAGCGTCCTCCTCATACATTCCCATGCGGTATCCTCTGGCTTCCAGATCATCAAAGAAAGGAGCTTCCCGATAGACTCTCTTTGCATATTCGATAAATTCTTCCTGATCCTCATACCATTCGCCGGAGAAGAGGTAAGGAATTGAATATACGGTGAATGGATAGGCCGACATCGTATTATTATAATAAGTAAAATCAGAAAGAGTTTCCTTATATTCGGGATGGTGTTCGATCACCTGTGACATGATGTCTCCGTCTACTGTGTCCAGAACCAGAAGTACAAGGTTTTGATCGGTAGACATTTCCAGTTCCCCATAGGTGGTGTTGATCATAGAAAATTTGTGTTCCAGGCCCTGTTTTGTAAACCCTAGCGTTACAAGAGTCACCAACAGAACCAGACTGATCAGCCCGCTGACAGCACCTGCTGCATCTGCCACCTTTGTAAGCGACAGCTTTTTCACCGTCAGTATCACCAGAACCGCGACTGCCACCCAGAGAGCAACGGAGCCGATACGCAATCCGGAATACTGTGCCCAATCCACCGTACTTCCATCCAGATGAGGCAGATTGCCTATCATGAAATTGCCCTGAATATAAGTGCAGAGGAACGCAATCAGATAAACTGTGAGAAATCCATGATATAGCCTGGTATTTATCTTCGAAACGATGAAAGCCAGCAGGAAGCTGACACCCGTAAATACCGCAAACATCAACAGACAGAGCGGGATCAGATCATAAAAATCAAACCAGAATTCATATTTGTTATTAAAATAAATTTCCAATGGAGCATAAAGAAACAACATAAATCCTGCCGCAACAGAAAGTAAACCGGCGGAACGCAGCCGGAGCTTTGACTCTTTCACAAAAAAACCCTCCCGTATGTTCAAAATGGATACTTGCAAAGTACAACTATTATATTTTGAAACAAAATAATTGTCAAATAGCGGCTTAATTGTCAGGATGCATAACCCCTCAGATACTTTCATACACTGTAAAAAAGTATCCTGAGGGGTTTTCCTTTGAAAGACTATATTGAAGAACGAGCTATAGGGATAGCGGGCTATATCATCGACCACAACGCCACGGTGCGGCAGACTGCCAAGGCCTTCGGCATCAGCAAAAGCACGGTACATAAGGACGTGACGGAGCGGCTGGCCCAGGTGAATCCGGCGTTGGCAAAGCAGGCGCGGAAGGTATTGGATGTGAATAAATCCGAGCGTCATATCCGCGGCGGACTGGCTACCAGAGAGAAGTATCTGCACCAGCACTAGATATTCGATGAGGCAAATCATTCTATACGGGAAAGTGTCTTGAAATACCGGGTACCAACTTATATAATGGATACATAGCTATATGGGACAAAGTAGTTGGGACATAAGATACAAAAGATATCAGGACCTTTGCGCAGCAGGATCACTTATGAGGAGAGAAAAAACGAAATGGCAACAGAGTTTCTGAATGATGCACGGAAAGAGATCGAGGGACGGACAGAAGACTTCTGTGGGGAATTAAAAGCATTCTATCAGGGCAACGGGGAAGCGGAACAGAACCTGATGGAGCAGACAACCCAGCCTTTCTGGCAAAGTCTGCGCCTGAGCAGAAAAAGACTGCGGCAGCGGGAACTGACGGTGGATATGGAGATGCAGGAGCCGGCACGACTGGCGGACTATGATGGTCCCTGGAAGGATGGCTATGATTATAGCTGCCGCCGTACCCAGCCGGTAAAAATGAGACGGACTTATTACCGCAAGGGAAAAAAGATTGCGTTCCTAAAGACACCGGAGATTGCAGCGGCAAGCTTTTTGAAAGCGGATGTGCAGGGAGATATGGTTATCTGCCCTAACTGTGGACATGAGGGAAAACTGACCAGCTATATCGATGGCTGTGATGCCTGCGGGGCAAAGTTTCTCGTCAGTGATTTTGAGACAAAGGTATCCGGATTTTCTCTGGAGGAGGACGCAAGACAGAAAAGTATTTCCAACTTTATGAAAGCCGGTGCGGTGGTGGGAATTACAGCGATTTCTCTTGCGGTACTGGCCATCTGTGCGGGCGGCATTATGTTTTTGCTGTTGGCGTTGGGCAGGAACGGATACAATGCGGTAAAGGCAGCCGCAGCCATGATGCTGGGAATTGGTCTGGCTCCGGTATTTTTCCGGTCGTTGTTTTACATGCTCATTATATTTATTGTAATGTTGATCGTGATGGAGACTCGCAGAAAGCCGAGAATTCAAGACGAATCGAAAGTAAAGGCCGCAATCCCGGAATTCTCCACGGGTAATTTTCTTCAGAATCTGGAATACCAGCTGCGAATGATCCATCTGGCGGATACGGCAGAGCAGGTACGCTTTTTCGCATCCTGTGATCTGGATACGGTGGTGGCACGGTATCAGAATGTGGTGGACTGTTGCATTTGCGGTGTGCGTTTTCTGGAGGCGGAGACACGGGGAGAGTCTTACAGAATCAGCGTGGAAGTGAGGACCCGATTGACACTGGATACAGGAAAGAAGATCCGGAACCGTTATGAGGAGATCCGGCTGGAACTGGAAGGCAGACAGGATGTGGTAACGCAGCACAGCAGGGCACTCCGGGAATACAAATGCCCCAACTGCGGAGGCAGTGTGGACATTTTGGGCGGCGGAGTCTGCGAATACTGTAATACCGCGGTGGACTACCGAAATTTTGGCTGGATCATCACTTCTTATACAAATCTGGGGCAGCCAGAGAATCCTTTTGCGAAAATACTGGCGGGAGCACTGGGAAGTTATCTGCTCATTTTGTTTTTGAGTCTGGTACTCATGGCGCATTCCGAGGATGGAAAAGATACTTTTGAGATCTTACAGAGTGTCCGGATGTCAACGGAATATCTGAAAGCGGTGCAGCAGGATATTATCTATCCCGATGCTGTGATTTCAGATTGTACGGAGACAGACAGCGAAGATGGAACTTTTACTTCAATAAAGGTGTACTCCTGTGGGGACCGGGATGCAGTAAAAGAAGCCTACAAAACTGCACTGCTGGAAAAGGGATTTCTGGAGATGCAGCAGTACCCGGAGGGATTTTCTGTCTTTTTGCCGGAGGATCCGTCAGAATATGCCGTGGATTCGGAAGAAGGAATGTTCTATCTTGTGATCTGCGCAGAAAATGCACCGGAGGGAATTACAGTAACTGCGACCTTGATGGACGAAAATTGGAACCCGGTGCAGGAATAAAATAGAATACATACATACGACAAGGGACCCGGGCAAAAGCTTCCGGGTCCTTTTTAGAGGGAAAGTGTTGGTAGCTGACTGATTACTATTGGGTGAGAGGAATTCTGTGAACTACTCTGCGATAGAGCTTCCACAGGAGCACAGCAGGGAAACTGACTGCCAGATATGCTGTGGATAAAAGTCCGGTAACACCGCCTACGATTGCAATGATTAAAATTCCAATATTCATAATGAATTCCTCAACTTTCTGTCATTCTGTACAACATTCGATGAAGTCCTTAAAAACTTCACATACCGTATTATAGTAAACAGATACCCCCGGGTGAATAGTTTTGAGCGACCCTTAACACCATTTTGTCGGGATATTTACAAAATCTTTGCAACACGTTTACAGAATCTTAACGGCAGGACTTACGGGCGGGAACGATCCCGGGAGTAAGGTTTGCAATCACAGGAAATATCAAGTATAATAGAGAAAATTGACTGTTACCCGGGGTGGAATAGTCGGAGAAAATAAAACGGAGGTAGGAATATGAGTATGACACTGGAACAGGCTAAGGAGAAGCTTGCAAAGTATGGTCAGGAACATGTTCTGAAGTATTACGGGGAGCTCAACGAGGAAGAGAAGCAGGGGATTCTGAATCAGATCGAAACTACGGATATGAGCATTCTGGAAGCTTGCAAGCATAAAGAAGATCTGGCAAAAAAAGGAGTGATCACACCGTTGGCTGCCATGCAGTTAGACGAAATCGAAGCAAACAGGGAGGAATTTACCGCAACCGGTATCGAAGCGATCCGACAGGGCAAGGTAGCAGCTGTTCTTCTTGCCGGAGGCATGGGTACCAGACTGGGTTCCGATAATCCCAAGGGCATGTACAATGTGGGTCTGACCCGTGAACTGTACATCTTTGAATGCCTGATCAATAACCTGATGGAAGTCGTGCATCAGGCAGACAGCTGGATCCACCTGTTTGTGATGACCAGCGATAAGAACAATGACGCAACGATCGCATTTTTAAAAGAGCATGATTTCTTCGGATACAACGCGGATTATGTCCACTTCTTCAAACAGGAGATGGCTGCGGCAACCGATTATGAAGGCAAGATTTATCTGGAGGAGAAGGGCAAGCTGTCCACCTCTCCCAACGGTAACGGCGGCTGGTTCATTTCCATGAAAAATAACGGCATGCTGGATATCGTACATAACGAAGGCATTGAGTGGCTGAATGTGTTTGCGGTAGACAATGTACTGCAGCGGATCGCTGATCCCTGCTTTATTGGTGCTACGATCCAGAGAGGCTGTGTCGTAGGCTCCAAGGTGGTCCGTAAGAATGCACCGGATGAAAAAGTAGGAGTTATGTGCTTGGAGGACGGCAGACCTTCCATCGTGGAGTACTACGAGCTGACCGATGAACTGATGAATGCTAAGGATGAGAAGGGAGAACCCGCGTATAATTATGGTGTGATCCTGAATTATCTGTTCAAGGTACAGGATCTGGAAAAGATCATGGCAGAGAAGATGCCGCTGCATATCGTAGAGAAGAAGATCCCTTATCTGGATGCTGCAGGAGAGTTGGTAAAGCCGGATACTCCCAATGGTTATAAATTCGAGAGTCTGGTGCTGGATATGATCCATCAGATGGACAGCTGCCTGCCTTTTGAGGTAGTCAGAAGAAAAGAATTTGCGCCGATCAAGAACAAGATCGGTGTGGACTCTGTGGAAAGTGCCAGAGAACTGCTCACCGAGAATGGTGTGGCGCTGTAAACATTTCGACAGATTTTCACAACATAAGGTTATTGAGGAATCGATAGAATTACAGTAATCTGATACTGTAAGAAACGAAGAAAAAATTTCATCCGGCTCTGACAGATGAGAGATTGTGCAGCCGCCATAGTGAACAAATAGTATTGTCCTATGCACGGCGGATAGGAGAGAGTGTATGAGAATTTTGGTAACAGGTGGTGCCGGATTCATCGGCAGTCATACCGTAGTGGAATTACAGCAGGCAGGCTATGATGTAGTCGTATTGGATAATCTCTGCAATGCAAGTGAGAAAGTGATCCCCAGAGTAGAAGCCATCACAGGCAAGAAGGTTCCTTTCTATAAGGCAGACATTCTGGACCGTGAAGCTCTGGAAGAGATCTTCAGCAAGGAACAGATCGACGCAGTCATTCATTTTGCAGGACTGAAGGCAGTCGGTGAGTCCGTACAGAAGCCCTGGGAATATTATGAGAACAATATTGCCGGTACCCTGACCCTGGTAGATGTCATGAGAAAACATGGTGTGAAGAGCATTATCTTCTCTTCCAGCGCTACCGTATACGGCAACCCCGCATTTGTTCCCATTACGGAGGAATGCCCCAAGGGACAGTGCACCAACCCTTACGGCTGGACGAAATCTATGCTGGAGCAGATCCTGACGGATATCCAGAAGGCAGATCCCGAATGGAATGTGATCCTGCTTCGTTACTTCAACCCGATCGGAGCTCACAAGAGCGGTACCATTGGCGAGAATCCCAACGGTATCCCCAACAACCTGATGCCTTATATCACACAGGTAGCAGTCGGCAAGCTGAAAGAGCTGGGTGTCTTCGGTGATGATTACGATACCCCCGACGGAACCGGTGTACGTGACTACATCCATGTCGTTGATCTGGCAAAGGGCCACGTAAAGGCTCTGAAGAAGATTGAGGAGAATGCAGGACTGAAGATCTACAATCTGGGAACTGGTGTGGGCTACAGTGTTCTGGACATCGTGAAGAACTTCGAAGCAGCTACCGGCGTGAAGATTCCTTACGTGATCAAACCCCGCCGTGCAGGCGATATCGCCACCTGCTATTCCGATGCTTCTCTGGCAGAGAAGGAACTTGGCTGGAAGGCTGAGAACGGCATCAAAGAGATGTGCGAAGACTCCTGGAGATGGCAGAAGAACAATCCAAACGGATACGAAGAATAATAAAACAATATTGAAACATACAAAGGGACATGGCCGGTGGGTCATGTCCTTTTGTGATTCTTAACGGTGAAAAATCTGAAGCGCCCGGAATACCTGCTCTACTGTATCCGTCATATTGGTCATGGCATTGTCGGTATGCATAGCCTCATCCAGGGATACCACGTTCCGCAGAATCGGGAAAAAGGCATCAATGCCCTCTGCGTTGCAGGCAACGGCCTCTTTGGCCACGCAGCCGGAAAAAGCAAGTACCGGTTTTTCATATTTTTTGGCAATCTTGGCAACACCGATGGGAGCTTTTCCCATAACCGTCTGACCGTCAAGGCGGCCTTCCCCGGTGATCACGACATCTGCATCCCGGATATATTTTTCCAGATGGGTTTCTTCCAGAATGATCTTAATACCGGATTCCAGTGTGGCATTGCAGAAGGTAAGAAAAGCAAATCCCATACCGCCGGCAGCACCGGCACCGGGATATTTGGCATCGGCATGAGGAAACTGTTCTCTGGCCAGAGCGGCATAATAAGCCAGCCATTTGTCCATCTGCAGGATCATAGTGGAAGTAGCGCCCTTTTGCGGTCCGTAGATGGCGGAACATCCCTGCTTTCCGCAGAGCGGGTTGGAGACATCGCAGGCTATGCGGAAAGTACATTCCTTGAGTTCGGGAAGCACATGATCCGTAGCGATGGATTCCAGATCCTCCAGTCCTTTGGCTCCGAAGCGGATCTGATTTCTGTTTTTATCCAGAAAGCCAAAGCCAAGTGCCTGCAGCATTCCGACACCGCCGTCATTGGTGGCACTGCCACCGATACCGACAATAAAATGCCGGCAGCCGTTCTGGATTGCATCTTTGATGACTTCGCCTACACCGTAAGTGGTGGTGTTCAGAGGATTCTTTTCCTCTCCGCTGACCTGGGTAATCCCGGCGGCACCGGACATTTCAATGATTGCGGTATGGGTCTCGTCGACGATGCCGTAAGGACAGACAACGGGGTGACCGGAAGGACCTGTGACCTGCACCTGTGTCATACGGCCGTCACAGCCGTTTACCAGAGCATCGACGGTGCCCTCCCCGCCGTCCGCCAGAGGACGGACGGTAATATGTGCATCTTTATAAACACGTTTGATCCCCGTGGCGGCGCTCAAACCTGCCTGCATGGAGGTCATACTTCCCTTGAAGGAATCGATAGCTATTACTACATTCATAAGGTTCCTTTCCGCTGCCGCCGGAATTCGGCCGACAACTGTCGTTTTCGTATAGATTTTCGGAAAATGGCATAATTTCTGAGGATATTATAGCAACACCGGAACAAAAGAGGAATGGTTCCCGGAGAAAAATAAAATTTAGCGTGGTACAGTGGCAAAAACATCCTATAAGATCATTGCATCTGAGAAAACAATCCAGTATAATGAAAGGAGTGCACATTTAGATGCACATTACGCATAAGAAGTGGAATAACAGGAGGACGAGCATGATTCAGTTAACACAGGGCGGCGCTTACCTGGTAAACGGTACGGACATCGTAGCGGATACCCCGGAAGCAGCCAGTCAGATACAGGCGAAGACCGGCATTACGATCTCCAAAGAAGAAGCAGCGAAAAACACCATGGCATATGGTATTCTGCAGGAGCATAATACCTCCGGCAATATGGACAAGCTGAAGATCCGTTTCGACAAGCTTACCAGCCATGATATTACCTTTGTAGGTATTATCCAGACCGCGAGAGCATCCGGACTGCAGAAGTTCCCCATGCCCTATGTACTGACCAACTGTCATAACTCCCTGTGTGCCGTAGGCGGCACCATCAACGAGGATGACCACATGTTTGGTCTGACCTGTGCGAAAAAATACGGCGGAGTCTATGTACCCCCTCATCAGGCAGTTATCCATCAGTTTGCCAGAGAGATGTTAGCCGGCGGTGGCAAGATGATCCTGGGTTCCGATTCCCATACCCGTTACGGTGCACTGGGTACCATGGCTATGGGCGAGGGTGGTCCCGAGCTGGTAAAACAGCTGTTGAACCAGACCTATGATATCAATATGCCCGGCGTGGTAGCTGTATACTTAAAGGGTGCTCCCGTGAAGGGTGTAGGTCCTCAGGACGTGGCACTGGCTATCATTGGCGCAGTATTCAAGAATGGCTATGTAAAAAATAAAGTAATGGAATTCGTAGGTCCCGGCGTGGCTTCCCTGAGTGCTGATTTCCGTATCGGCATTGACGTAATGACCACAGAGACCACCTGTCTGTCCTCCATCTGGAAGACCGATGACCAGATCCGTGAGTTCTATGAGATCCACGGACGTACCGAAGACTATAAGGAACTGAATCCCGGCCAGGTGGCATACTATGATGGATTGATCGAGGTGGATCTGGACAAGATCCGTCCTATGATTGCCATGCCGTTCCATCCCAGCAATACTTACACCATCGAAGAGCTGAATGCGAACCTGATGGATATTCTGGATGAGACGGAAAAGCGTGCGAAAGTAAGTCTGGACGGTGCGGTAGACTTCACTCTGAAAAATAAAGTAAAGAACGGCAAGTTCATTGTAGATCAGGGTATCATCGCAGGCTGTGCCGGCGGCGGATTCGAGAATATCTGTGCGGCTGCCGACATTCTGAAGGGCAGATACATCGGTGCGGATGAGTTTACTTTAAGCGTATATCCCGCATCCATGCCCATATACATGGAGCTGATCCGCAACGGCTGTGCGGCTACCATCTTAGAGACCGGTGCAGTGATGAAGACTGCGTTCTGTGGTCCCTGCTTCGGTGCCGGTGACACACCTGCCAATAACGCATTCAGTATCCGTCACTCTACCAGAAATTTCCCGAACCGAGAAGGCTCCAAACTGCAGAACGGCCAGATCGCTTCCGTAGCTCTGATGGATGCCCGTTCCATCGCAGCCACCGCAGCCAACAAGGGTGTGCTGACTTCCGCAACGGACTTCGATGGAGATTTCGGAAAATACAAATATCATTTCGATAGCAATATTTACAAGAACCGTGTCTTCGATTCCCACGGTGTGGCAGATGAGAGCGTAGAGATCCAGTTCGGCCCCAATATCAAGGACTGGCCCGCTATGGGTGCCCTACCTGAGAATCTGGTACTGCAGGTAGTATCCGAGATCCACGATCCCGTAACTACTACCGATGAGCTGATTCCATCCGGTGAGACCTCTTCCTACCGCTCCAATCCTCTGGGACTGGCAGAGTTCACTTTAAGCCGTAAGGATCCGCAGTATGTAGGACGTGCCAAGGAGATCCAGAAGGCAGAGAAAGAGCGTATGAACGGCGGACATCCCTGTCAGGCAGTTCCGGTACTGAAGGATGTTATGGGTGAAGTAAAGAAACAGTATCCCGATGCAAGTCGTGAGAACACCGGATTCGGTTCCACTATTTTCGCAGTGAAGCCCGGAGACGGCTCTGCCCGTGAGCAGGCTGCTTCCTGCCAGAAGGTATTAGGCGGCTGGGCAAATATTGCCAACGAGTATGCCACCAAGCGTTATCGTTCCAACCTGATCAACTGGGGCATGCTTCCTTTCCTGATCCAGCCCGGAGACCTGCCTTTCAAGAATCTGGATTACCTGTTCATTCCTGGTATTAAGAAAGCCGTGGAAGACAAGGCCGAGGAAATTAAGGCATATGTGGTAACAACAGGAGAAGGCATGAAGGAATTCACCCTGAAGCTGGGAGAGCTGACCGACGAAGAACGTCAGATCATACTGAAGGGATGCCTGATCAACTATAACCGAGTGTAACTATTCAGAGACATGTGACGAACCATCGCAGATGCGTTTCGCGAAGAGAGGCTGAATAGTTACAATGAGAAGTAAGGAGAAAAAATATGGAATTTAACAAACCGGTATCCAACCCCATGATGGTGGGATCCATTGAATTATTAAAAGCAGAGGACACCCCGGAACACAGACAGATGTTCCTGGATGAACTGCAGAAAGCAAAGTTACTGTCTCCGGTCGTGATCGATCCGGTGCCTGTGCCCGATGAAAACGGCCGGGTGACCATCGCAAGAGATGCCAAAGTACAGTTCCCGATGCTGTCCACCGAGGACGGTCGGAAGTTCTTCATGGCGTTCACTGACTGGACAGAGCTAAAAAGGTGGAGAGATGAGGAGAATCAGCAGACTTTCGCCATGAACTTTGACGATTATGCGGGAATGCTGCTGCGCAAAGATGCACAGGGCAATATCAGCCCGGCGCTGGGATTCGTGATCAATCCCTTCGGTGGCAACATCGTGGTGACCAGAGAAATGGTAGCCAGCATGATCGCAGCAAAGCTGAAAGCAGCCGGCAGACCGGTGCCTCCCGCACCCGGAACCCCTGGCGCTCCCACTCAGCCCAAACAGCAGTAAATTAACACTAAATAAAATGTCCATAGCGGACGATATAAGTAGTAGAGAGGTGACAAGGCCAGTCACTTCCTGCTACTTATTTTTTACAGTTTGATAATGACACCACGGATGGTAATCAGACAGAGGCATATTATATGTATTCTGTTTCTTTACCATCTTTTTTTAGTTTAACAGTTCAGCCATGCAATATCATATGTTCTGCGTGGATGCTGGCACACAAAGCAGAACATATGATATTGCATGAGCGGAGCGCCGCATGTATGAAATAAAAGATGAGCCGCTTAGCGGCGTCGACTGCGGAGCAGGCGCTTTTATGAATACATGCGGCGGTGAACTGTTAAACGTTACAGGAAGCGCGCCCTGTTGGTTCGTGGTGAGGTCGGGGAAAGGAGAAAATTACAGATTTGAGAATTGATTCCGCAAGCATAGGAATGGATTCCGCCAGAAGCTATCACGCTTCTAAGACAAGCGTCAGACGATTTGAGATAACGGATTATCAGGCAGGTCTGACAGATGTATCCACTAAGGGACAGAAGACACCGAATGGTGAGGATACCACACAGAACACGGAGGAACAGGAGAACACTGCAGAGAACACCACGATGACAGCCAAAGACTGGCAGAGTCGTTTGCTGGTATCTTCTGCCAGATGGGATATGCGAAGCAGTGCCAGTGAACAGACATTGTCTACCATCCGGGAATATACGGTGCGTTATATTTTTGATTTATTATTCCCGTCCAGGAACAGCACTTTGCGGGACTGGATGCAGGAAAACGGATGGAGCAGCGGTAATCAGACCGGAAACAGCTGGAATACAGGGAATAGCGTAAATAATACCCAGACGAATTCCGGCAGCACACAGGGAACCGCAACACCTGCGTCAGACGTGTTCAATCTGGTCACGTCCCGTGTGAAAATATTGAACTATGTGAGCGAGACCTGGAACATAGAACAGGAGGATACCAGTTTTTCCACCGTGGGAAGCGTACGGACCAAGGATGGCAGAGAGATCAATTTTAATGTAAATGTAAATATGAGCCGCAGATGCGAGGAATACTACAAAGAGCAACTCAATGTAGCAGAATTCACGCTCCATGATCCGCTGGTGATCAACCTGGATACTGATGTGGCAGAAGTGTCGGATCAGACCTTTTATTTTGATCTGGATGCCGATGGCAAGGAAGAAGAGATCTCCGTGCTGAATGGCAGCGGCTATCTGGCACTGGACAAGAACGGTGACGGCACTATCAACGACGGCAGTGAGCTGTTCGGCACCCGGAATGGGGATGGCTTTACAGATCTGGCGCAGTATGATGAGGATGGCAACGGCTGGATCGATGAGAACGATTCCATCTGGTCAAAATTAAAAATCTGGTGCAAGGATGAAAACGGCAACGACGTACTGTACAAACTTTCTGACAAGGGTGTCGGTGCTATCTGTCTGCAAAACGTTTCTACGGATTTTACCCTGCAGGGAGACCGTAAGGCTCAGGACGGCACTACCAATGCCAATGCGACCAATGCTGTGGTCCGCAAGACCGGTATTTTCTTATACGAAAACGGAAATGTGGGTACGGTACAGCACGTGGATATGGCTGCCTATGCCGCACAGGCATAGAATAAATATAACTATTCAGTTACTTCGCCCTATAAATAGCATCAAATGTTCTTACGAATGCAAACATTCGACGCTATTTACATGGCTCTGAATAGTTCCAAATAAATGCAAATTTCATATCGAAGACATTCTGAATAAAACCCATGAATCGGGCAAGACTATAGGATAAACCAGGGAAAGTGGTTGAAACGATTGTATAGCAGGCAGTTGACTCAGGGAACAGGAAGGATGCGGATAGGATATGAGAAGAAATAAAAAGAGCGGTATTAACAAAGAACGTATTATAATGTTAGCCTCTTCAGCCTTTGTACTGGCAGCATTGACCATGACAGGGGTCTATATGAAGGGGCAGAATGTGGAGTCCAGGGATGATGGTTATACCTTGGACTTCACTGCGCTTCCCAACAATGCGGATGACAAATTACAGGAGATCACGGAGAATAACGACGAACATCTTCTGAAGGAGGACGAGAACATCCCCGGACTGACGGCAAATAATACAGCGGGAAATGAGATCGCGGGAACTCCTGTCACCGAGGATGATCTGGACTATATGCCCCAGGAGGTAGGCTCCGGCAACGTAGAGATTCCGGGGCTGACGGATCAGGAGACCCTGCTGGAGGCCGCACAGAAAGAGCAGCAGAATTCCGATGCCGACCGACAAAAGGAAGAGACCGGGGGAAAGCAGACAGCAGGCGGGGATGTGGTCGTTGAGAAGACACTGCACTTTGCAGAAAGCGACGGATTACAGCAACCGGTGCAGAGTGATATTCTGATGCATTACTCTATGGACAAGAGCACTTATTTTGCTACACTGGATCAGTATAAATACAATCCCGCCACCATTTTTTCCGCGGAAGAAGGTACGGCAGTGACCGCCTGTGCGCAGGGAAAAGTGACTTCGATCTTCGAAAATGAGGAGATCGGCAAGGCGGTGACCCTGGATCTGGGTGACGGCTATGAGGCCACTTATGGACAGCTGACGGAGATCACAGTGAAAGAGAACTCCTATGTGAATCCCGGCGACACCATCGGCAGTGTGGCAGCGCCCACGAAATACTACAGCGCCGAAGGAAGCAACGTATACTTTGCTCTGACCCACAACGGGGAACCGGTGAACGGGGAGGCATTGTTCCGCTGATGTATATTGTAGGAGGCAGGATCCTGACCATGGCGGGCAGAGAGATCCCCGAAGGGATCCTGCAGATAAGAAACGGGAAAATTGCACAGGTAGGTGCCAGAGGTGAGGTGAAGTTACAGCCGGAAGAAGGAGAGCAGGTAGTGATCGCGAAAAATGCGCTGATCATGCCGGGCATCATTGAGGCACACTGCCATATGGGTATCATGGAAGAAAAAAAGAGCACGGAAGGGGATGACTGTAATGAGACAGTGGATCCCCTGACACCGACTCTGCGGGCTATCGATGGTATTAATCCCATGGATGCAGCCTTTGATGATGCGGTGCGGGCCGGAATTACTGCAGCCATGATCGGACCCGGAAGCTCTAATGTGGTGGGCGGCCAGTTTGCCATGGTAAAGACTAAGGGGCGCCGGATCGACGACCTGATCCTGAAATCACCGGCGGCCATGAAGGTGGCCTTTGGAGAGAACCCCAAGGTCAATTATTCCGGGCAGAACAAAAGTCCTGTCACTCGTATGGCCATCGCCGCCATGCTGCGCAGGGAACTCTGGGAGAGCAGAGAATATCTGCGGCAAAAGCAGGAAGCGGCGGAGAAGGGAGAGTATTTTGCACCGGATTTTGAAAAAGAGTGCTATCTTCCGGTACTGCGGGGAGACATCCCGTTAAAAGCCCATGTCCACCGGGTGGACGATATTTTCACAGCAATCCGCATTGCAAAAGAATTCGGTATAAAAATGACGATGGATCATTGCTCGGAAGGTCATCTGGTGGCGGAAGAACTGGCGAAGGAAGGATTTCCGGCCATTGTGGGACCGGATCTTACCAGCCGGAACAAGATCGAGGTGCAGAACATGTCTTTTAAGACCGCCGGAGTGCTGAACCGGGCCGGTGTGATGGTCGCCATCACCACGGATCATCCGGTGTCACAGATCCAGACACTGCCGTTGTGTGCCGGACTTGCGGTAAAAGCGGGACTTCCAATGGAGGAAGGTTTCCGGGCCATCACCATTTATCCTGCGAAAATCTGTGGCGTGGCAGACCGCATTGGCAGCCTGGAAGTGGGGAAAGATGCAGACATTGCCATTTTCGACGGAAATCCTATGGAAATTTTCACACGAACCCTTTATACTATTATCAACGGGGAGATCGTGTACTGTAATGTCCCCAGGGAATGACCGGAGGAATATTTTGAGATACAGCAGGAAAAGTGCAGGGATCCTGTCCCTGCTATTACTATTTAACAGTATAGGTATGAACGCCTGCGGGCAGGCAACGGCAGAGACAGGGCATGTAAGCATAAGTATGACCGGCATGGAAAACACACCGGTCATCAACTATACAGTGCCTACGCTGACACCCAATGTGCTGGTGGATCAGCAGGGGTATGCCGCGGTCGGTGAAAAACAGGCAGTGGTGAAGGGCAGACAGCCGGTAGAGACTTTCCGGCTGGTGGACCGGGAGACCGGAGAGACGGTCTATGAAGGCACGGTAAAGCAGACAGATTACAACGGGGAGCTGTCTCTGTACATCGGAACAGCGGATTTCACGGACTATACCGGGGAAGGTGAGTTCTATCTGGAGTGTGACAATGTGGGAAGATCCCTGACATTTTCTCTGAAAGAAGACCACTATCAGGAACTGTTGGAAGCGTTGTGCACGGATGTTCATGACAGATGTCAGGATCGCAGTATTACCGAGGATGAGATCATCACTTTGTTGGAGGCCTGTGAGTGGTATCCGCAGGTGCTTGCGGATGATAATGGCAATGATATCCCGGATCTGCTGGAATCTATTGCCGACTGGCTGGAAAAAACGGCCAACGACACAGAAAAGCCGGAACCGGAGAACATGTGTTACGTGGCGGTGATGGCAAAATTCAGTTATCTGTACCAGAAATATGATGTGCAATATGCCACACAATGTCTGCAGCATGCGTCGTCGGTGTACACCAAGCTGATGTCGACATCCGGCAGAGATGCGGAGAAATTCATGGCGCTGACGGAGCTTTACCGGGCGGCGGGACTCTACACTTACCGCAATCAGATCCTGGAGTATAAGGACTTTTTCGAGGACAATACCAGTTATCTGGAAGAAACGGCCTATCTGTATGGCTCCATGACGTATCTGGCCACCAGACAGCCGGTGGATGTGGACCTGTGCACTGTATTCATGGAAAGCATCCGGAATCGGGGCGAGGAGCTGGCCAAACGTTCCCATAACATGATCGATGCCGTAATGAATGTCAACAATGGAACCGAGGATCTTCTGAAGCGGGCAGAAGAATTGTCCTGTGCTAATTATGTGTTATACAGTTATCAGTACACGGAGATTTTAGAGGATTTTCTGCATTACCTGATGGGACGGAACCGGGATTCGGTGAGTTATTATCCCGAAGAGGGAGACGCTGCGGATTATCTGTTACTGATAGCCCAGCAGGTCTCCCTCGCGGATAGACATTAGAAAGATCAGATCAGTTCTTTGTTTTTGAAATAAGTTTCGGAGATAATATTCTGTACATAGGTGCCCATGCTCTTGCGAGTCTCCTTGTCCAGTTCCTTCGGATAAATAGGCTTACCGTATTCAATGACTACGGTGGCCTTTTTTATTTTCGGAAAATGATCTTCAAATACCGCAGCGGAATTCACAATAGTCATGGGGATAATGGGAACATTTGCTTTCTCTGCGATCTTGAAACTGCCCTCGTGGAAGGGAAGAAAAGTATCCTGGGTCTTGTTGCGGGTGCCCTCCGGGAAGATGCAGATGGAAATCCCGTTTTTGGCTTTCTCAATGGCCTGCAGAATGGTTTTCAGTCCTGCCTTGATGTCCTGGCGATCCAGAAAGAGACAGTGAAGATCTTTCATCCAGATGTTAAGCAGGGGCCATTTTAACATTTCTTTTTTCGCAATATAACCGGTAGGTCTGGGAACACGGACGTAGGTCAGCACCACATCGAAAAAGCTGCGATGATTGCCGACGTACAGCACAGCAGTGTCGGTGGGAATGTTCTCTTCCCCGATGGCAATGACTTTCGTGCCGGAAAGACGGATGACCCAGCGGAAGGCCCAGTTTACAATGGCCAGGGAACTGCGGTCCTTAAGACAGGGGTTAAATTTACCGATGATCCATTCCACCAGCATTAACGGCGTGGACAGGATCAGGAATAATACTACAAATAATACGACGAATATAAAACGGATCATAATAATACCAATGCCTTTCAGTAACCTGCAAACTTTCAGGTGCCTTGGCACCTTGTGCAGGCACAAATTTGCGTGTGAAAAATTAATTTTTCACACGAAACTCCTTCGGATTTTTTATTTAGCAATGAAAAGTACGCCTAACGTGCCGGGACCACAATGGCTGGAGACTACACCACCTGCTCTGGTTTCCAGAATCTCGTCAAAGATTCCCAGACTTTCCAGATAGGAACGAACCGCTTCCACAATCTCCCGGTCGCAGCCGGAGTGGGTGATGAAGACTCTGTCGGGAACGGCATTCTTCAGATCCTCTTCCATGTCTCTGGTGTAGGAGAGGATGACAGAACTTAATTTTCCACGGTATTTTTTGGAGGCATCCATGGCACCATCCACCACGACGATCCGGGGATGAAGCTTTAACATACCACCGGCCAGAGCCGCTACCGCGCTGCATCTGCCACCGCGGTGAAGGTAGGTCAGGGTATCTACGACGAAGCTGGCCCGGACTTTGGGACGGATGGCTTCGATGGCAGTAGTGATCTCTGTGGCTGTTTTCCCTTCAGAAGCCAGAATGGCAGCCTGTATTACCTGCAGACCGATGCCGGTGGACAGGTTTGCGGAGTTGATGATGGTGACTTTGTCGGAAGCTTCCAGTTCTTCTGCAGCAAGCCGCATAACGTTGCCGGAGGTGGACATGCTGTCGGAGATGGAGAAACAGATGATCTCCCGGCCTTCTTCCACAAAAGGCTGCATGACTTCCATGGCCTCGGTCAGAGAAGGAGCAGAGGTCTTGGGCGTGGTCTTGTTTTCATCGGACCACCGGAAAATTTCTTCCGGCGTAATATCCACGCCATCGCGGTATTCATCCTCGCCCAGCAGAATGTGCAGAGGCAGGATGGTAATGTCATACTTTTCCACTAATTCTTTTGACAGATCACAGGTACTGTCAGAGATGATCTTAACTGTCTGTGCCATAGAATCTACCTTCCTTTTTATTAGTAATTATTCCCCTTTGGCGATCTGCCTTGCGACATAGACACCGCTGGCGGATGCATGGGACAGGGAATGAGTCACACCGCTGCCGTCACCGATGATGTACAGGCCCTTGTGACAGCTTTCCAGATGTTCGTCCAGTTCCACTTCCATATTATAGAATTTGACTTCCACACCGTAGAGCAGGGTATCGTCATTGGCGGTACCGGGTGCGATCTTGTCCAGTGCGTAGATCATTTCGATGATACCGTCTAAGATACGCTTGGGCAGTACCAGGCTTAAATCACCGGGAGTTGCGGACAGGGTAGGCTCTACCATGCCCTCGGCAATACGCTTCGCATTACTGCGGCGTCCTCTCACCAGATCGCCGAAACGCTGTACGATAACACCGCCGCCCAGCATGTTGGAGAGACGGGCGATACTTTCACCGTAGCCGTTGCTGTCCTTGAAGGGCTCGGAGAAATGCTTCGCTACCAGCAGGGCAAAGTTGGTGTTCTCTGTCTGCTTGTCGGCTCCTTCGTAGCTGTGGCCGTTTACGGTGACGATGCCGTTGGTGTTCTCATTTACGACGATACCGTGGGGATTCATACAGAAGGTACGCACGGAATCCTCGAATTTTTCAGTGCGGTATACGATCTTGCTCTCATAGAGTTCATCGGTCAGATGAGAGAAGATGACTGCGGGCAGTTCCACCCGGACGCCGATATCCACGCGGTTGGACTTGGTGTTGATGTCCAGATCTTTACAGATCTGCTCCATCCATTTGCTGCCGCTGCGGCCTACGGAAATAATGCACTTGTCGCAGTCGTAAGAAGCGTTTTCGCAGCAGATACGGTAACCGTCACCAACGGTCTCCACCGTTTTCACCGGGGTATCGAAATAGAAAGTCACTTTATCCTTCAGTTCTGCGTACAGATTTTCCAGCACGATGAAGTTGATATCTGTACCCAGGTGACGTACGGAAGCGTCTAACAGGTTCAGCTTGTTCTGCATGCAGATCTTTTTGAAAGAGGTACCAGCAGTGGAATACAGCTTCGTGCCTTCACCGCCGAACTTCATGTTGATGTCATCCACATATTTCATCAGGTCGATGGCCTGACTCCTGCCGATATACTCGTAGAGAGTGCCACCGAAAGCGTTGGTGATATTGTATTTTCCATCGGAAAAAGCACCGGCACCACCGAAACCGCTCATGATGGAACAGCTCTTACAGTTGATGCAACTCTTGATCTTGTCACCGTCGATAGGACAGTGGCGCTTCTCCAGAGGGTGACCGGATTCGAAAACGGCAATTTTCAGGTCGGGATTCTGTTGCACCAGTTCATAAGCGGAGAAGATACCGCCGGGGCCGGCACCGATAATGATTACGTCATATTTCATAGGGATAAGTTTCCTTTCTCTTTGCTCTCTTGTAAGGATTTGCGGGATGTATCATCACTTTGAAAAACCAAAAACATTCAAAATATAGTATACCATATTTTTAGATAAAAAGGGGAATAGAAATATAGCAAAATATGTGATAAAATCATAAGTTATAGCGGTTCTTCTGCAGATGCGGATGAACGGTGCGGGAAGATAACGGGATTAGGAAGAGAATTACAGGAAATGAAATTATGGAAGCAACACAGAAGAAAAACAAATATGAAATAGATATGTGCAATGGCACGATTATGGACAAGCTGATCTCCTTTGCACTGCCCCTGATGGTGTCCAGCATTTTGCAGCTGCTGTTCAATGCAGTGGATATCATTGTGGTGGGACGGTTCACCGGAAGTCAGGCGCTGGCGGCTGTAGGTTCCACCACGGCATTGATCAATATGTTCGTCAATCTGTTTATCGGCGTTTCTCTGGGAGCCAATGTATTGTCCGCCAGATTCTATGCTGCCGGGAAAGAGCGGGAGATGAGCGAGACAGTACATACAGCTATGACCTTTGCATTGATCAGCGGTATTGTCATGGTATTCGTAGGGCTGTTCTGCACCCGGGGAGCGTTGGAACTGATGGATACCCCGGCGGATGTTATTGATCAGGCGGCATTATATATGAAAATTTATTTCTGCAGCATGCCCTTTTTCATGCTGTACAATTACGGAGCTGCAGTTCTGCGGGCGGTGGGAGACACGAAGCGTCCGCTGTTGTTCCTGATCATATCCGGAGCCATCAATGCGGTATTGAACCTGTTTCTGGTCATTGCTTTTTCCATGGGTGTGGCGGGGGTAGCCATTGCTACAGTGATCTCTCAGGTGATCTCCTGTGTGCTGGTATTATGGTGCCTGTTTACTACGGACAGCTGTTACCGGCTGCAGATTTCAAAGCTGGGAATAAAAGGGGAGTATCTGCTGCAGATCTTTCAGGTGGGGGTTCCGGCGGGGATCCAGAGCGTTGTCATCAATTTCTCCAATGTTCTGCTGCAGTCCTCGGTGAATTCCTTCGGCTCCATCGCCATGGCAGGCTATACGGCGGCCAATAATATCTTTGGATTCCTGTTCGTGTCGGTGAATTCCATTACCCAGGCGTGTATGAGCTTCACCAGTCAGAACTACGGTGCCGGGAAGAAAAAACGTATGGACAGGGTACTGATCGATTGTATGATCCTGTCGGTGATCGTAGCGGTAACGCTGGGCGGAAGCGCCAATCTCTTCGGTCCGCAGCTGCTTCACATTTACACAACGGATGCGGACGTTATTGCCTGTGGAACGGAGATTCTGCTGTATACGACGTTGACTTACTTTTTATGCGGCATCATGGATCTGATTCCGGGAGCCTTGCGGGGCATGGGACATTCGGCGGTACCTATGATATTGTCCATTATCGGTACGGTGGGAACGAGAATCTTCTGGATCTACGGAGTATTCCCAACGCACCGGTCGTTGATGGTACTGTTTTTATCTTATCCGGCCTCCTGGCTGGCAACGATCCTGCTGCAGGCGGTATGTTTCTATTTTGTCAGAAAGAAAGTACACAGCACCATGCCGCAGGAAGAACCGTTATAAGCGGTCGGTTTTCGGGAGTGAAAGTCCCGGGATGATCGAGCGTATGTAGGGATTATTTAGAAAATTGAGGGAAATTATGTTAGCAAAATTAAAGAAAAAATATATTGGAGACTGGGATTTTTACAAGAAGTATCTTTTACTGGCTATTCCCATGATCCTGCAGAATGCCATTACCAATCTGGTAAGCTTTCTGGATAACATCATGGTGGGACAGCTGGGAACAGAACAGATGTCCGGCGTTGCCATTGTGAATCAGCTGATCTTTGTATACAATCTGGCAATCTTCGGAGCTGTGTCAGCTGCCAGCATCTTTGGTGCCCAGTATTTCGGAAAGGGCAATCATAAGGGACATATGTATTCCTTTCGGTTTAAGCTGTATGCCACGCTGTTGGTGACAGGCGGAGCGATCATTCTGTTCCTGACGAAAGGTTCCGCACTGATCTCCCTGTATCTGACGGATACGGTGGGGAACGGGGCCACGGACTTGGCACTGCAGTACGGACTGGAATATCTGGCCATCATGATGGTGGGACTGATCCCTTTTGCGGTGAACCAGTCCTACGCGACAAATATAAAAGAGACCGGGCAGACCCTTATCCCGATGCTGGCCAGCTTTGTGGCGGTGGGTACTAATGCGATTCTGGACTATCTGATGATCTTCGGCATCGGTCCTTTCCCGGAGCTGGGAGTGCAGGGGGCGGCGCTGGCTACCGTTATTGCCCGTTACATTGAGGCACTGATCGTGGTGATCTGGGCACACATCCATCGGGGAAAAAACCGCTATCTGGAGGGAGCTTACACCGGCTTTGGTATTCCGCTTGCGGAATTGAAGGCGATCCTGATCAAGGGATTTCCGCTGATGATGAACGAGGTGATGTGGGCAGCGGGCATGACAACGGTGACCCAGTGTTATTCCGTCAGAGGTCTGGACGTGGTGGCGGGACTGAACATTGCCTCCACCATCACGAACCTGTTTAACATCGTCTACCTCCAACTGGGATCCTGCATCAGCATTGTGGTGGGACAGTATCTGGGGGGCGGGAAATTGGAGGATGCCAAGGATGCGGACAACAAGATGATCGTGTTCAGTGTCTTCTGCTGTGTGATTATGGCGGTGTTAATGTTTGTGGTGGGAGGATTTTTCCCAGGCATTTACAATACCACAGAGGAGATCAAGACACTGGCTACCAGTTTTATTGCGGTATCAGCCATCATCATGCCCTTCTGTGCCTTCAGCCATGCGTCGTATTTCACCCTGCGTTCCGGTGGTAAGACCGTGGTGACGTTCCTGTTTGATTCCGTATTTACCTGGGTGATCGTGGTGCCGGCGGCATATCTGCTGGCGCATTTCACCGGACTGGGCATCGTAGGCATTTATTTCCTGGTGCAGGGCACGGAACTGATCAAGGTGATCATTGGTTACATCATGGTGAAGAGTAATGTCTGGGTGGTCCAGATGGTATAAATTACTATTTGTGCCGTCAGCCGAAGGCTGCGGGATGGAGATTGGCATGAAAAATAGGAGAAGGGCGGGAAACTGACATGAAAATGAACATGGTTCAGAAAATTTTACTGATCGTAGGAGGCGCATTTGCGGGGATCGGTGCAGTGCTGACAATGATATTCGGAAGCATCGGCATGGTGTTCCGGCCCATGAGTGCATTTCTGGCATTGCCGCTGTTTTTCCTGATACTGGGCATTTGTTTTATTGCAGCAGTATTATTCGGGCAGCATAAAAAGTCACTCATCGTAAAAAACGGAATCAGATATGCCGCCAAGATCTACGGTTACGTGGAGAATACGGCGTATATGGTAAACGGCAGATTCCCGGTGAATGTGATCGTGCATTATTTTGACAAGAATCAGATCGAGCGGGAGGCAGTGATTCCCACCGCGTTTGAAAAGGGCGCTTCGACCTATCCCATCGGTATGACCATGGATATCTACGAATATCAGGGAAAATACGGCTGGGATCCGGATTCCGTCCGGGATGAGATTCTGTCGGGAGAGCAGGAACTGATGGACGATAAGCCCGTGGATCCTTCCAAGCTTCGCATGACCGCCGTGCAGTGTCCGAACTGCGGTGCTTCCTATCAGGCGGCAGCAGGATATACCGGACGCTGCCCGTATTGCGGAAGCTATCATAATGTAGAATAGCAGAATAGTTGAGCTGGGGTGGATCAGTGGATCGTTTCCTGCAAATACCGCAGCATCGTCTGTGACACCACGGAGTTGGTGGTCTTGGAGAAAGCCAGTCCCAGCGTACGGTGACAACTGGGAGATAAGGGTCTGGAGACCACACCCCGTGCGAAAGCTTTTAATACCAGTTCCTGAGAGATGGTGACACCGAGACCGTTCCGGACGAAGGACATGATCAGGGTATCGTCCCGGAAGCTGTAAGAGATCTTTGGGCGGACAGGGCATTTGGTCAGCAGATGCTGGATGTCGTTGTCACAGCCGGGGGTCTCGATGATCAGAGGATATTCGAACAGTTCCGGCAGGGTGACGCTGTTTTTGGCAGCCAGCGGATGTCCCTCGGGGAAAACAGCGCACAGCGGATCATTCAACAGTGGATAAAAGGTCAGATCATCCGCCACGATGGAGGATAAAAATCCACAATCCACCTGCCCGTGAATGATCCAGTCCCGGATCTCATCATAATTGCCGTCAAAAATTTCTACATCCACTTTCGGATAATTTTCCCGGAAAAAATGAACCACATCCGGCATCCACAGAGCAGTGATGCTGGAAAAACTACCGACCCGCAGTTTCCCCTCAATCTTATTGTTGATATTGAAGGCGGCCTGGCGCAGCTTGTCTTTCTGGTTGACCATTTCCTGAATGTAAGGGATGAGGCGGGCACCGTTGTCAGTGAGGCTGACACCCCGTTTAACCCGGGCAAAAAGCTGCACACCCAGTTCTTCCTCCAGTCCCGCCATCATCTGGCTGATGCCGGACTGGGTATAATTCAGTGCTTCCGCCGCTTTGGAGAAGCTTCCCGTTTCACATACTTTTAAAAATATCTCGTAACGGTCTTTTTGTTCTTTCATGATCTTCACCCCGTAAATTTATGAATTTCAAATTCATTGTTCACCAATTATGCGAGCAGATTGGCTTTCTTGCACTCATTATAGTATAAGCTCACGAATATCCTGCGAAGCAGGATATTCGTGAGCTGATGAGTCCAAAAAACAAATGTCTGCTTTGCAGCCACTTATTTTCTCTTGAGACTCATCACATTACAAAAACTTATGCATACCAATAAAAACATTCGTTTTACTGATAGTATAGCATAGGCTATCCTCATGTCACAAGTGTTTTAAGGAGCGTGAATCATATGGAAAATAGAACAAGTAATTTCTCCGGGCAGATCGGTTTCGTGCTGGCGGCGGCCGGAAGCGCGGTGGGTGTGGGCAATCTGTGGAGATTCCCTTATCTGGCGGTCAAGGATGGCGGCTGTCGTGAGACAAGGATGTGATTCTTTCGGTAAGATTAGAGTATCCTACGATGCGGGGGCTCTGAAATCTGCATCCAGCTCAATACAGTTGGACTGCCTTTGTTCCAACAGGGGCAGTTTCTCCTGAGTTGCAGGTTGAGTTTGTTCTGGCAGGATCAGAATATCCTGAGTCACAGGTGCACCGAAATCCGTATCCAGCTCGATACAGTTGGACTGTCTTTCTTCTAACAAGGGCAACTTGTCTTGGGGAGCGAACTGCGTTTCTTCTGGCAAGGGCAGAATGTCTGGAGTCGTTGACTGCGTTTCTTCCGGCAAGATCAGAATGTCTGGAGTCGTTGATTGCGTTTCTTCCGGCAAGATCAGAATATCCTGCGTCACAGGAGCTTCGGAACTTGTATATTGAAGCTGGATGGTTTCGAGGATGCGGTTGAAATCTGTTTCCAGAGTGTACCAGTCTGTTAACGGAATAGTGGCTTCCAGCTGTAGGGTATTTCCCTGTAAAGGGACATCGGGATTGGATAATGTAATGTAAATCCAGTATTTTTGTTCTGTCTGGTAGATCTCGGTATTTTTCCAGCCGTTTAAGTTGCTGTCGGGCAGAGTGATCTCCTCGCTGGTGACGCCGGTGCCGCAGATTCCCGGGACGGGAGCATAGATAAGCGTAAAAGTATCCTCCGGGTATGCGATGTTCCAGAAGATGATAGCATCGGTCGTGGTGGTACCTGCGAAAGTTAAATTGCGGATCTCATAGTCCCAGGTCTCCGGAAGGGACAGGGAGAACTGCACCGGTCCCAGATCACAGATAGCTTCATTCCCCATGGATATCGCCAGATCGTCGGCAGGCCCGCTTTCCGGGCATTCTGTAGGAACGAGGCTTTCCGCGATGACCGGGGCGATTGGCCCGGTGGGGGCCGTGGAATTTTGCACTCCTACAGAATCCTCCAGGCCCCCGGTAGAACCACATCCTGCCAAGGAAAGCGTAAGAATCGTTGTCAGTGTTGATAGTAAAATAGCCTTCTTCATAAAGATACCCTCCCAAAATCGTGAAGTGTTATGGTGATCACATTATAATAAGACGAATATTGGGCGGGGAAGTTTCGGTAAATAGAAAGTTACGCGAGCAATGAGCCGCGCATAGGCATAGTGAAGACAGCGATGGGCGCTCGCGCATGATTCGCTGTCTTTACTTATGCCGAGATGTGGCGAACGCCGCGATATGAAATAAGATTGGCAGCGCTTTATGCTGACAATCTTATGAATAGCGTAGCTCATTGCGGAGGGTTTTATCTTCGGGACAAAGTAGAAGAAAAATGTAAATTACGCCCCGCTTGTCGGAAACTTCCGGGGCTCAGCAGAGAAAAAACATTGATTACGCCCCGCTTGTCGGAAACTTCCGGGGCTCAACAGAGAAAAAACACGGATTACGCCCTGCTTGTCGGAAACTTCCGGGGCTCAACAGAGAAAAAACACGAATTACGCCCCGCTTGTCGGAAACTTCCGGGGCTCAGCAGAGAAAAAATGTAGATTACGCCCCGCTTGTCAGGAACTTCCGGGGCTCAGCAGAGAAAAAACGTAAATTACAGGGCATTTCGTAACGTAGG
>NZ_JBKVQF010000017.1:0-72835 GCF_046969025.1 Waltera sp.
TTGCCAAGGGCTACGGGGATTTGATAGCATTTCTTTACTAACTTTCCAGTTAATTCATAATTGCTTGCATCCTGCATATACATATAACACCAATGGCAGGAGGTATTTTTATGGACTATGCAGTGAATACATACGATCTGTATCGGGATATACAACAAAGGACGGGAGGGGAAATCTACATAGGGGTACTGGGACCGGTGAGGACCGGAAAGTCTACATTTATCAAGCGCTTTATGGATGAAATGGTGCTGCCCTATATGGAGGATGAACATGCCAGAATGCGGGCGCAGGATGAACTGCCTCAGAGCGCGGGAGGTAAGACCATTACCACTACGGAGCCAAAGTTTATTCCCAACGAAGCGGCAAAGGTGCGACTGAACGATGATATTGAAGTATCGGTACGGCTGATCGACTGTGTGGGATATATGATCGACGGTGCGGCGGGACACATGGAAGAAGATGCGGAGCGCATGGTGAAGACTCCCTGGTCGGAGGAAGAGATTCCGTTTACCCAGGCGGCAGAGATCGGCACGGATAAAGTCATGCGGGATCATTCCACCATCGGTCTTGTGATCACTACGGACGGCAGTATCGGGGAACTTCCCAGAAGCAATTATCTGGGAGCGGAAGAGAAGACGATCCTGGCGCTGAAAAAGTCCGGAAAACCCTTCCTTGTGCTGGTGAACAGCCAGAAACCTTATTCCGAGGAGACCAGACAGGTAGCGGAGGAAATCGGTAAGAAATACGATGTGGCCGTGATGCCGGTGAACTGCGAGCAACTGAAAAAGGAAGATATTAATCGCCTTCTGGAAAAAATCCTGTATGAATTTCCTTTGACAGCAGTGGAATTTTATTTCCCGAAATGGATGGATATGCTTCCGGTGGATCATGCGGTAAAACAGGACCTGTTAAGACAGATCCGGGAATTGATGAACAGCTATGACCGGATTCGGGATGTGGCGGGACACCCTGTGGAATTGCAGGGAGATTATATTCAAAGCTGCAAGATGGAGCCGGTGCAGTTGTGGAACGGTATTGTTCCGGTACAGGTAGGAATCGACGACAGGTATTATTACGAAATGCTTTCCGGAATGTTAGGAGAGAACGTAGAGGATGAATACCAACTGTTGAATAAACTAAAAGAGTTGGCAGAAATGAAAAAGGAATATATGAAGGTGCAGGATGCATTGTCCATGGTGAAGATCAAAGGCTATGGCGTTGTGACTCCGGACAGAGAAGACATTGCACTGGAGAAGCCGGAATTGATCCGCCATGGCAACAAGTTTGGTGTCAAAATCAAGGCCAGCAGCCCCTCCATACATATGATCCGCGCAAATATCGAGACAGAGATCGCTCCCATCGTGGGCACAGAACAGCAGGCTCAGGATCTGATCCATTTTATCGATCAGGCGGAGGCGGAGCACGGTATCTGGGAGACTAATATCTTCGGCAAGACTGTGGAACAGCTGGTGGATGACGGCATCACCACGAAAGTTGCTTCCATCGGAGAAGAGAGCCAGTTGAAACTCCAGGATACCATGCAGAAGATCGTCAACGACAGCAACGGTGGCATGGTTTGTATTATTATATGATTCCATAACCCACCAATGGAAAGTCTGCGAGACTGCCTGCAGGCAAAGCAGACTTTCTATGAGGGGAGTAAACACACATGAGCAGGGAGGACGATAGTCCGAAATGCGAATGTGGGATAGTCCGAAATGCGAATGTGGGTTACAATTTCGAGAGTGCGAAGCACGGAGAAATTGTATGGAATGTTAGCTTTCCATTGCTTTTTTCCCGTGCATTTTGTATAATACCTTTGTTGACTTTGCTTTATTTTTCTGAAAAACAGGAAGAATATTTGCTAAATTGCATGAAAATACGGCTAAACGGAGGATATAGATGAATCAGGTATATGCAAAATTACAGAACTGTTATGAGTGTGTGAGAAAAAAGACGGATTTTGTACCTAAGGTGGCGATCGTTTTGGGATCGGGCCTGGGCGATTATGCGGAACAGATCCGTGTGGTGACAGAGATCCCTTATGCGGAGATCAAGGGATTTCCTGTTTCCACCGTACCGGGGCATGCCGGTAAATTTATCTTCGGTTATCTCGATGAGATTCCTGTGGTGTGCATGAAGGGAAGAGTACATTACTACGAAGGTTATGATGTGACGGATGTGGTACTGCCCACCAGACTGATGAAACTGTTAGGCGCTGAGATTCTGTTTCTGACCAATGCGGCAGGCGGTGTGAATACTTCTTTCCATGCCGGTGACCTGATGCTGATCAGAGATCATATTTCCGTGTTTGCCCCCAATCCTCTGATCGGTGCCAACATGGATGAACTGGGACTGCGTTTCCCGGATATGAGCCATGTGTATGACAAGGACTTACAGCAGATCATCCGTGAGACCGCGAAGGAGAACGGTATCTATTTACAGGAGGGTATTTATACCCAGCTGACCGGCCCGTCCTTCGAATCTCCGGCAGAGATCCGTATGCTCCGGACACTTGGCTGTGACGCGGTAGGCATGAGTACAGTGGTGGAAGCAATTGCTGCCAACCACATGGGAATGCGGATCTGTGGCATCTCCTGTATCAGTAATCTGGCGGCGGGAATGACAGATCAGCCTCTGAATCATGAGGAAGTACAGGAAGCTGCGGATATGGCAGCTCCCAGATTCAAGAAGCTGGTAACGGAATCTGTGAAGAAATTTGTATAGACACAGAGAAAAAGGAGATGCGGATGATCCAGGAGACAGAAGAAAAGGCATTGGTCAGCCAGGCATTGGAAGCCAGAAAACTGGCATATGCTCCTTATTCCGGTTATACGGTGGGAGCGGCACTACTGACTGCGGATGGACACAGATACCTTGGCGGTAATATTGAAAACGCTTCTTACGGAGCTACGAACTGTGCGGAGCGTACCGCCTTTTTCAAGGCGGTCAGCGAGGGAGAACGGGAATTTACAGCCATTGCCATTGCCGGAGGAATATCCGGAGAGGCACCGGTGGAATATGCGTATCCATGCGGTATCTGCAGACAGGTGATGCAGGAATTTTGCAGGGATGATTTTGTGATCTACGTGGTAAATAGTGAACAGGATTATCAACGATATACCTTAAAAGAATTACTTCCCTTTGGATTTGGAGGAGATGCAATCAGATGAATATCAGATTATATAATGCACGAATTCTCACCATGGAACCCGGCAGAGAAGTCTTCTATGGTGAAGTATGGGTAAAAAACGACAAGATCGCCTATGTGGCGGAACAGAAAGAACTTGCGGAGGAATGGGACAAATCCCAGTTCCCCAGAATTGCGTGGGATATCGAACTGGATTGCAAGGGAAACCTTCTGATGCCCGGATTTAAAAATGCACATACACATTCCGGTATGACTTTCCTGCGCTCCATGGCAGATGACCTGCCTCTGGATCAGTGGCTGAACAAGCAGGTATTTCCTCTGGAAGCAAAACTGACAGGTGAGGACATCTATGAACTGACCAGACTGGCAGTGCTGGAATACTTGACCTCAGGAGTGACTTCCATTTTCGATATGTACCTGACACCGGATACTATTGCTGAGGCCTGTCTGGACACCGGAATGCGTTGTGTACTGGTATCCGGACTGAACAATTTCAGCTCTTCTCCAAAACAGGTAGAAGAGGAGTTTTTAAAATGGAATAAGAAGAATTCCCTGATCAGTTACCAGCTGGGATTTCATGCGGAATATACCTGTTCCAAGGAATTGCTCTGGAAAGTGTCGGAAATGGCACATCATTACCGGACACCGGTATATGCCCATATCTCCGAGACGGAGAAGGAAGTGGAAGAGTGTAAGGCTCGCTACGGAATGACACCGCCCATGTTCTTAGACTCTCTGGGAATGTTTGATTTTGGCGGAGGAGGTTTCCACTGCGTTCATGTGACGGAACAGGATATGGATGTCTTCCGCAGACATCGGATGTATGTGATCACGAATCCCGGCTCCAACACGAAACTGGCCAGCGGCATTGCACCCATTGCCGACTATGTGCGGCACAAGATCCCGGTAGCCATTGGAACCGATGGACCGGCCAGCAATAACTGTCTGGACATGTTCCGGGAGATGTTCTTAGTCACCGGCTTAAGCAAACTGTTAGAGAAGGATGCGTCCAGCATGGATGCCGTGGAGGTACTGAAGATGGCAACGGTGAACGGTGCCAAGGCAATGCGCCTGAACCGCGCAGATGTTCTTGCAAAGGGAAAATATGCAGATCTTATTATGATCGATCTGCACCAGCCCAATATGCATCCCATTCACAACATCCCCAAGAATCTGGTTTACAGCGGCAGCAAGTCCAATGTCTGCATGACCATGATCGGCGGCAAGATTTTGTATCGTAACGGAGAATTTAATGTGGGAGAGAATCCGGAACGTATTTACACAAAATGCGAGAAGATCGTAAAGAGACTGTTGACTGAGTAAGAAAAATAACTCAGAAGACATAGAACGGAGTTCCCCGCATGGCTCCCAGAATACTTAGGAGGGAAAAGATGTTAGAAAAAATCTTCAAACTGAAGGAAAACAACACCACCGCAAGGACAGAGATCATTGCCGGACTGACCACGTTCATGACCATGGCTTATATCATAGCCCTGAATCCGAACCTGCTGACCGGTTTTGGCAAGGATACCATGCCGGAGCTGTGGAACGGTGTTTTCCTGGCAACCTGTATTGCATCCGCCATCGGTACCATCGTAATGGCATTTCTGGCAAACAAGCCTTTTGCCATGGCACCCGGCATGGGACTGAACAGCTTTTTTGCAGTCGTAGTAACCAATATCGTAGCCCTGACCGGCATGACCTATGTGGCATCCTTCCAGGCTGCCCTGTGTATTGTTCTGGTGGAAGGTATTGTATTCCTGATCCTCTCCGTGCTGAATATCCGTGAGAAGATCGTGGATGCCATTCCTTTGGGCGTACGTCTCGGTATCGCACCGGCCATCGGTCTGATGCTGTTAAACATCGGCGTCGGTTCCAATGCAGGAATCTATTCCGAGAACGGCGGACCTTTCTATGCTATGAGAGACTTCTTCGGTGCACTGACTCCTTCACTGGCTAAGACCAATATGGGATCCGGATATTCCGCAATGGTGTTGTCGGTTGTTACCATGTTCGTAGGTCTGTTTGCCATTGTTGTTCTGGCACAGAGAGGTGTCAAGGGTGCTGTTTTACTGGGGATGCTGATCGCCAGCATCATCTACTGGGCAGGAGAGGCCATTTTCCTGGGAACCAATCCCTTTGCTTCTCTGGCAACTGCATCCTTCGTACCGGCCTTCGGAGATATGGCGTCCACTACACTGTTTAAGTTTAACTTCCAGGGATTTGCACAGATTGGCTGGTTTACTGCAATTACTCTGATCGTTACATTCTGTATCATTGATATGTTTGATACTATCGGTACTCTGGTAGGAACCGCAAGCCGTGCGGGAATGCTGGATAAGGATGGAAAAATGCCTAACATGAAGCAGGCACTTTTGTCTGATGCAGTAGGCACTCTGGCAGGTTCCGTAACCGGTACTTCCACCGTTACCACCTTCGTAGAGTCTGCCTCCGGTGTGGAAGCAGGCGGACGCACCGGTCTGACCGCACTGACCACCGGTATTATGTTCCTTGCATGTATCTTCATCGCACCCATCGCCGGTATCATTCCTGCGGCAGCTACTTCTTCCGCATTGATCTATGTGGGTGTCCTTATGGTAGCAGGTCTTAAGAATGTAGATTTTGATGACATCTGCCAGGCGCTTCCCGTGGCTCTGATGATGATCGCCATGCCGATCTCCGGATCTATCGGACATGCCATCGGTATCGGTCTGATCACCTATACCGTTATCAAGGTATTTACCGGTAAAGCTAAGGACGTATCCGTACTTACCTATGTATTATCCTTGATCTTCCTGTTAAAGTTCTTTATTGTCGCATAAAGAATTTTACAAATAAGAAATATAAAAAACAGGTCAGAATATGGGGGCGGGCACTGCACAGCGCGGTGCCTGCCTTCTTATATCCGGAAAAGTGAGAAAAAATATGGAATTTGTTGTATTTGCGGGCGTATTGCTTTTGCTTTTTATATTTATGATAGTGCAGGAGCTGATACAGACGAAAAATCAGGAAAAACTTTTCAAGAAGTATCTTCGTGAAAATTACGGAAAAGAACCACCGAAGGAATATTCACTGGAGAGGTTTGCAAGACTGGGCAGCTATCTGGAACGGCATAAGGAAGAGAAGCAGCTGGATGATATCACATGGAACGATCTGGGAATGGACGAGGTCTTTCGCCGGATCGACCGGACCTATTCTGCGGCGGGAGAGGAATATCTGTACTATACGCTCCGGAATATTTCCTGCGGGAGAGAGGCACTGGAACATCTGGAAGAAGTGGTTAACTGGCTGCAGGAGCAGGAGAATATAAAAGTAAGGATCCAGCTGTTGATGAAACGGCTGGGACATCTGGGAAAATATTCTCTCTACGATTATCTGGATAACCTGGATTATCTGGGGGAGCGTTCCAACCGTAAGATTGTGCTGGGAAATCTGCTGTACCTTCCATTTCTCCTGTTATTGTTCGTACAGCCTGCGATGGGTACCATAGGAATCGTCTTGTGTATGCTCTGGCATATCATGACATATTTTCGGGAGAAAAAAGTGATCGAACCGTATATTATCAGCTTCGCTTATGTATTACGGCTGATCGATGTATGTGAAGAACTGGAGAAGCAGAAAATACCGGCATACAGGAGAGAACTGGATGAACTTCGGGAGGCACTGAAGAGCCTGCGGGAGTTGAGGCGGGGAGCCTATTGGGTCATGGCTGGAAATCAGGGAAAGATTGGTGGAAATCCTCTGGATATCCTTGCGGATTATCTGCGGATGATATTGCATCTGGATATCTTTCAGTTTAACCGGATGCTGGAAAAGCTGCGGAAAAAGACCGGACAAGTGGAAAACATGCTTGCAATCACCGGGTACCTGGATATGGCCATATCCGTAGGCGGATTTCGGAAATCTCTGGAAGGGTACTGTATTCCGGAACTGGAAGAAGATACGGAGAAAGCTTTTCTGCATATGAAGAAGGGTTGGCATCCGCTGTTGTCACAGCCGGTGAAAAACAGTATCCGGGCGGACAGAGGAATTCTGCTTACGGGGTCCAATGCTTCCGGTAAATCCACGTTCTTAAAAATGGTGGCGGTGAATGCCGTTCTGGCACAGACGATCCATACCTGCGCGGCGGAAAGTTATCATGCACCGATATTTCAGATCTTTTCCTCCATGGCCCTGCGGGACAGCATGGAAAACGGGGAGAGCTATTATATTGTGGAGATCCGGTCATTGAAACGAATCCTGGATGCGGCCGGGGAACGGAGAACTCCGGTGCTTTGTTTTGTGGATGAGGTGCTTCGGGGAACCAATACGGTGGAGCGGATCGCCGCGGCAACGCAGATCCTGATCCGTCTGGCGGAGAGCGGAACGCTTGGTTTTGCCGCTACCCATGATATTGAAATGACGGAGCTTTTGAAGGAATACTATGACAACTATCATTTTGAGGAAGTGATCCGGGACGGTGATATCCTGTTCCCCTATCAGCTACTGCCGGGAAAAGCATCCACCAGAAATGCGATCCGTCTGCTTCAGATGATGGGGTATGAGGAACAGATCATAAAGAAGGCTTCCGGACAGGCGGAAAATTTTCTTAAGACAGGAAAATGGATAAATACACCGGCGGCCATATCCGAAGGGAACACTTGACGATACGGGGATTTCGTTGGTATACTTCTAATACATGCAATAGTTTCGGGATACAAAGATATCGGGAAAAGGAGAAGACATTATGGCAGTAAGCTTTTTGAATTCATTTTTATCTTATCTGGTAGTACTGGTAGTCATTGCGGTTGTAGGTGCAGTGGCCATTACGTTGGGAATCACTCTGCGCAAGAAAAAGAATGCAGCAGAGGAAAAGAAACAGACAGAAGAATAATCCATGGCAAAATCTTCGGGACAGAAATTAAAACTTTTATATCTGATCAAGATGCTGCGGGAGAACACGGATGAAAACCATCCAATGAGCACACCGGATATCATCAAATATCTGGAAAATCAGGGAATCCATGCAGAGCGCAAGAGTATCTACAACGATATGGAATGTCTTGCGGATTTCGGCTATGATGTGGTGCAGGTGCAGAGCAGACTGGGAGGCGGATATTATCTGGGCAGCCGGGAGTTTGAACTTCCGGAATTAAAGCTGCTGGTGGACGCGGTACAGTCTTCCCGGTTTATCACCACGAAAAAATCCAGAGAACTGATCCGGAAGCTGGAGCAGATCGCCGGGAAAAACGATGCCGGTAAACTGCAGCGACAGGTCTATGTGGCCGGAAGAGTCAAGACGGAGAATGAGAGCATTTATTACAGCATTGATGCGATCCACCGGGCTATTCAGGAAAATAAGCAGATCTCTTTCGTCTACCTGGACTGGAATCTTAAAAAGCAGCTGGTGCCCAGACCAAACGGCAACAAATGCGTCAGTCCCTGGGCCCTGATCTGGCGGGAGGAAAATTATTATCTGGCCGCCTACGACAGTGAAGACAGAGTGATCAAGCATTACCGTGTGGACAAGATGGGACAGGCGGAAGTGACGGATCTGCCCAGAGAAGGAGTGGAACAGTTTTCACAGATCGATGTGACCTCCTATACGAACCAGACCTTCGGCATGTTTGCCGGAGAGGAGAGCGTGGTGACCATGGAGTTTCCGGTGCGCCTGACCGGCGTGGTACTGGACCGCTTCGGAAGGGAGACGGATATCCGTCCCATGTCGGAGGAAGTGTTCCGGATCCGGGCAAAGGTGGCGGTCAGCGGACAGTTCTTCGGATGGCTGGCCGGTATCGGACAGGGGGCCCGTATCGTAGCGCCGGAAGCGGTACAAAAGCGCTATGTACAGTGGCTTTCAGATATTTTACGGGAACAGTCACAGGAGGCGGAATAAAAAGTTACCCAAAATTTGAAAATCTTTTTTGTATAGTTTTCTAAGAGATCCCTCGTTGACAAGCCAGGGATTCTTTTTTATACTGGTACATAGTACCCACAATATATTGCTTTTTGATGACTACAGATACCATATATGGTATCTACAAACGTTATCGTAAGTGAGGGGAATACAGTAAATCCGGGCAACAGCCGGGGATTATCGGATGAAGGGAAGAGAAAGATGAGCAGTAATTTTGAACATGCCCATGAAGAAAATGAAGATTATGGCAAAAAGTTCAGACCGGACAGAGAGATCTACGTCGTTAAAAAGGACGGGAGCAAAGAGCTTTTTAATGTACAGAAGGTGATCAGCGCTGTAGGCAAGAGTGCGTACCGTGCCCTGACAAAATTCACCAGAGAAGAAAAAGAGCAGATCTGCCGGCATGTGGTAGAAAAAGTAAATGAACTGGAAGTGGATGAAGTACCCATTCCCATTATGCACAATATTGTGGAAAGTGCCTTAGAGCAGGTAAAACCGGTCGTTGCAAAAAGCTACCGCGATTATCGTAACTATAAGCAGGATTTTGTACGGATGCTGGATGATGTCTACAAAAAGAGCCAGTCCATCATGTACATCGGAGACAAGGAAAATGCCAACACGGATTCCGCACTGGTATCCACCAAGCGCAGCCTGATCTTCAATCAGCTGAACAAGGAATTGTACCAGAAGTTCTTCCTGACCACGGAAGAGATCCAGGCCTGCCGGGACGGTTATATTTATGTCCATGACATGTCCGCCAGAAGAGATACCATGAATTGTTGTCTGTTCGACGTGCAGAGTGTACTGACCGGCGGATTTGAGATGGGCAATATCTGGTACAATGAGCCGAAGACACTGGATGTGGCGTTTGATGTTATCGGCGATATCGTTTTAAGTGCAGCCAGCCAGCAGTACGGCGGATTCACCGTACCCAGCGTGGATCTGATCCTGGAGCCGTATGCGGAGAAGTCTTATAACAGAGCGCTGGCAAAATATGAGCGTCTGGGTATTGCCGCAGATGTGGCGGAAGCAGAGGCACTGGCAGATGTCCAGAAAGAATTTGAACAGGGTTTCCAGGGGTGGGAGTACAAGTTCAATACTGTGGCCAGCAGCCGTGGTGATTATCCGTTTATTACCGTGACCGCAGGAACCGGCACCGGTAAATTTGCAAAGATGGCGACTATTACCATGCTGGATGTCCGCAGAAAGGGACAGGGCAAAAAGGACCACAAGAAGCCTGTATTGTTCCCTAAGATCGTATTCTTATATGATGAGAATCTGCACGGCCCCGGAAAGCCGCTGGAGGATGTTTTCGAGGCAGGTGTGGAATGCTCTGCCAAGACCATGTATCCCGACTGGCTGAGTCTTACCGGCAAGGGCTATGTGGCAAGCATGTACAAGCAGTATGGCAAGATCGTATCTCCCATGGGATGCAGAGCATTTCTGTCTCCATGGTATGAGAGAGGCGGCATGCATCCTGCAGATGACAAGGACCAGCCGGTATTTGTGGGACGTTTCAATATCGGTGCGGTATCCCTGCATCTGCCTATGATTCTGGCCAAGGCAAGAAAAGAAAGCAAAGACTTTTATGAAGTGCTGGATTATTATCTGGAACTGATCCGTCAGCTGCATATCCGGACCTATGCTTATCTGGGAGAAATGCGTGCGTCCACGAATCCTCTGGCATATTGCGAGGGCGGTTTCCTGGGTGGACATCTGAAGCTGACAGACAAGATCAAACCGTTACTGAAATCCGCTACGGCCAGCTTCGGCATTACGGCATTAAATGAACTGCAGGAACTGTACAACGGCAAATCACTGGTGGAAGACGGTGCATTTGCGGTAGAAGTTCTGGAGCATATCAACCAGAAGATCTCCGAGTACAAGGAAGAGGACGGCAATCTGTATGCCATCTACGGAACCCCAGCGGAGAATCTGTGCGGTCTTCAGGTCAAGCAGTTCCGTGAAAAATACGGTATTATCGAGGGTGTATCCGACCGAGAATATGTCAGCAACAGCTTCCATTGCCATGTGACAGAGGATATTACGCCGATCCAGAAACAGGATCTGGAGAACCGTTTCTGGGATCTGAGCAACGGCGGTAAGATCCAGTATGTAAAATATCCAATTGATTACAATACCGAAGCCATCAAGACACTGATCCACAGAGCCATGGATATGGGCTTCTACGAGGGTGTCAATCTGTCTCTGGCTTACTGCGACGACTGTGGCCATCAGGAACTGGAAATGGATGTATGTCCTGTCTGCGGCAGCCGGAATCTGACCAAGATCGACCGTATGAACGGCTATCTGTCTTACTCCAGAGTACATGGAGATACAAGACTGAACGATGCCAAGATGGCGGAGATCGCAGAGCGGAAAAGTATGTAGAGACAGGATGGACAGATAAATGAGATATCATAATATAACCAAGGACGATATGCTGAACGGCGATGGTCTGCGGGTCGTACTGTGGGTGGCAGGCTGCAACCATTGCTGCAAGGAATGCCAGAATCCTATTACCTGGGATCCTGACGGAGGACTCTTATTTGACGAAAGCGCAAAACAGGAGATCTTCGAACAGTTGGAAAAGCCGTACATTTCCGGTATTACCTTTTCCGGCGGAGATCCGATGCATCCCGTGAACCGGGCGGATGTCAGAGACCTCATGAGTGAAATCCGGGAAAAATATCCCACGAAAACGATCTGGATGTACACCGGGGACAGCTGGGAAGACATCTGTGATCTGCCGGTGATGCAGTATGTGGATGTGGTAGTAGACGGTGAATTCCATGTGGAGGAAAAAGATGTAAAGCTCCTGTGGAAGGGCAGTAAGAACCAGCGGGTGATCGATGTGAAGAAGACCCTGGCCAGTGACCATAGACGGGTGCCGGTATTGCACTGCGGGGATTACGCATAGGAAGCGGCTGGTTTCAACCGGTAATGTAAGAAGAAAAAGGAAAGAACAGACAATGCACAGAATAGCAAAATTTCATTTTGTAAGTCCGGGGCAGTTTTTGACTGCCATGCAGGAGGGATATCCTCAGTATACGGAAGCACAGATCAAGGAAATGTATGAAAATTTAAAACTTCCCAGGAGAGCCACGAAAGGAAGCGCAGGCTATGATTTCTTCGCACCGTTTGCCTTTACCCTGGCCCCGGGAGAGACCATCAAGATTCCTACCGGCATTCGTGCTGAAATGAAGGAGGACTGGGTATTACAGATTTATCCGAGAAGCGGACTGGGCTTTAAATACCGTTTGCAGATGAACAATACCGTGGGCATCATTGACAGTGACTATTTCTTTTCAGATAATGAAGGACATATCTTCATGAAGATTACCAATGATTCCAATGAAGGCAAGACCGTGGAGGTTCCTGCGGGAACCGGATTTGCACAGGGAATCTTTATGCAGTATGGCATCACGGAAGATGATGATGCGGAAGGAATCCGTAACGGCGGCTTCGGAAGCACCACGAAGTAACAGGTAAAACAACAAAATAGCAGAATAAAATCCCCCGAATGGGACATGATGAAATTTAGATCATAGACCCAAGGGGGATTTTTTATGCCACAGAACAAACAACCAAAGCTCGTCAGAATATCGGAAAAGCTTCAGCAGAATATGCAGTATGTGGATGAACTGATGGGACTGGAAACCAATTTCGATATTATTCACCGGGTGATTCGTCTCGGTGACACCGATGCCTGCATGTATCTGATCGATGGTTTCTGCAAGGACGAACTGATGCAGAAAATATTACAGTATCTGATGGATCTGAAGGCGGAGGACTTCCCAAAGGATGCCCATGAGATGTCCAAAATCGCGATTCCCTACGTGGAGGTGGATCTGGACGATACCTGGGAGAAAATACTGGGAGCTTTGCTGTCCGGCGTCTTTGTCCTGTTATTGGACGGTTATGAAAAGGCGGTGTTGATCGATGCCAGAACCTATCCCACCAGAGGGGTGGAGGAGCCGGACAAGGACAAGGTACTCCGGGGATCCAAGGACGGCTTCGTGGAGACAGTGGTATTCAATACAGCATTGATCCGCCGCAGGATCCGTAGTACGGATCTTCATATGGAAATGCTTAATGCCGGGGAGAATTCCAGAACAGATATCGTACTGTGTTATATGGAGAGCCGTGTGGATCCGAAACTTCTTACGCAGATCCGGGAACGGATCCGTTCCATTCAGGTGGATGCTCTGGCCATGAATCAGGAAAGCCTGGCGGAATGTCTGTACCAGCGGAAGTGGTACAATCCGTTTCCGAAGTTCAAATACACGGAGCGGCCGGATACGGCGGCAGCCCAGGTGCTGGAAGGCAATCTGGTGATCCTGGTGGACAATTCCCCTTCTGCCATGATCCTGCCCACCACGATCTTTGATGTGGTGGAAGAGGCGGATGATTATTACTTTCCGCCGGTCACCGGAACGTATCTGCGTCTGACCCGTTTCCTGATCGCACTGCTCACGTATTTCGTGACACCCACATATCTGCTCCTTATGAATCATCGGATGTGGATCCCAGAGAATCTGGAATTTATTATTCTGAAAGAGGATCCCAATGTGCCTCTGATCCTGCAGTTTTTACTGTTGGAGCTGGCCATTGACGGACTGCGGCTGGCGGCGGTCAACACACCGAATATGCTGAGTACTCCCTTGAGTGTCATGGCGGCGCTGGTGCTGGGAGAATTTTCGGTGGAGAGTGGGTGGTTCTCCAGTGAGGTTATGCTTGCCATGGCATTTGTGGCCATTGCTAATTACACGCAGGCTAATTATGAATTGGGTTATGCCTTGAAATTTATGCGGATCCTCAATCTGATTTTGACACAGCTTTTCGGAATATTGGGTTATATTGCCGGACTGATTATATTTGCGCTGGCGCTCCTTACGAATAAGACAATCTCCGGACAAAGCTATCTGTATCCGCTGATTCCTTTTGACAGAGCAAAAATGAGAAATCGTTTCTTCCGTGGAAGAATGCCAGGAACCAGAAAAATGTGACAAAATGTATCACTTTTGTCAGCGAAAATTGAAATGGGTGCCCTTTTGATGTATGCTTAGGAAAAATTGATAGCATCAGGAGGGTAACCAATGTTTAAAATCGTTACAGACAGTACTGCTGATCTGCCGGTAGAGTATCTGAAGGAACATGATCTTGGATGCATGAACCTTAGCTATATCATGGATGGTGTGACTTATGGACAAGGACAGGAACTTCCCGAAAAAGAATTCTATGCATTGATGAGACAGGGCAAGATGCCGACTACATCCCAGGTCAACCCTGAGGAGGCAAAGGCTCATTTTACGGAATATCTGAAAGAAAATAAAGAGATCCTCTGTATCGCTTTTTCCTCCGGACTGAGCGGTACTTACAACAGCATGCGGATCGCGGCGGATGAGATCATGGAGGAACAGCCCGATTGCAAGATCATCGTGATCGACAGTCTGTGCGCTTCTCTGGGAGAGGGACTGCTGGTCCACAAGGCAGTGACTTTGAGAGATCAGGGCAAATCCATGGAAGAAGTGGCAGAGTGGGTGAAGAATAATCGTCTGCATCTGGTACATGTATTTACCGTGGATGATCTGTATCACCTCTACCGCGGCGGACGTGTCAGCAAGGCTACGGCGTTTGTAGGAACACTGGCCGGTATCAAACCCAAGCTTCATGTAGATAACGATGGACATCTGATTGTCATCGGTAAGGTAAGAGGACGTAAGAAATCTCTGCATGCACTGGTGGATTACATGGAGGAGAAGATGGGATCCTACCGTGACCAGAACGATATTGTTTTCATCAGCCACGGTGATGATCTGCCTGCGGCGGAACTGGTGAGAGACTTGGTAAAGGCGCGTTTTGGCATGGACAGCTTCCTCATCAACTATGTGGGCCCCACCATTGGTTCTCATTCTGGCCCCGGAACACTGGCATTGTTCTTCATGGGTGAAGAGAGATAATACCTGGCGAAAAGAGATAATTCTGAAAATTGAAAAAAGGCTGCCAGTTTCGAAGCGGAAATTATAGGATTCGGAACCGGCAGCCTTTTCTAAATTGTTTTGATACAAAATTGGATTCTGGAAGCGTGCATGGTAAAAAAGTTATCAGGTCTCGCAGGAATCACAGCGGTCAAATCCGGGATTGAATGCATAGAAGTTCCTGGAGTTCAGGTGATCCTGGGCAATGCGCAAGGCTTCACCGAAGCGCTGGTAGTGGACGATCTCCCGGGCTCTGAGGAACTTGATGGGGTCACAGACATCCGGATCCTTGATCAGGCGCAGAATGTTGTCGTAGGTGGAGCGGGCTTTCTGTTCTGCAGCCATACTTTCGTGCAGATCTGTGATGATGTCTCCTTTTACCTGAAATTCACAGGCATTGAAGGGCACACCGCCTGCTGCCTGAGGCCAGACACCAATGGTGTGATCCACATAATAATTGGCAAATCCGCTTTTCTCGATCTCTTCCATGGAGAGGTCACGGGTCAGCTGGTGAACGATGGTGGCAACCATTTCCAAATGTCCAAGCTCTTCAGTTCCGATATCCGTCAACAGTCCTGCCACTTCCTTAAAGGGCATGGAATAACGCTGGGACAGATAACGCATGCTGGCACCCATTTCCCCGTCGGGGCCACCGTACTGGGAGATGATGACCTGGGCCAGTTTGGCATTGGGTTCCTTGATATTTACAGGGAACTGTAATCTTTTCTCATAACTCCACATCAGTTACATCCTCCTTCCCAGGGTAAGGGAGCGTTGCCCCAGCGCCACTCCTTGTTACTTTCTGCCAGATCTTTCCGCAGGGGGTAATATTCTCTGGAGAATTCCCGCTCCATCTGTGTCTTGATTCTGGCATAATGGTTGAAATACTCCATGGCATTCCGGTCTGTGGGGTGAGTGTCCAGATACAGCATCAGATCCGTCAGAACGAAGTCGGCAATGCCGATGTCGTGCAGCATTTTTTCTTCACTGTTCATTTTACGCATCTCCTTCCGGTAAAAGGTTTGTCAAGCTCCGGAAAAATGGTACCCGCCTGGTAGCCTTTTTCCAGATTCTCATACATTTTGGTGAAATGCTGCCAGGGAACATAGGCCATGGCCAGTGGATATTTTTCAAAATGTTCTTCAAAAGAATAGTCTTTCATAGCAATCCTTTCCAATAATTCATTTAATATATGGTATGATCGGACGAAAAAATAGTGCCAAATAAATAGATGATACAAATTGGATACAAAGATGAGATATGCTATAATAAACTCACCCATAGAAAGTCCACATGACTGCTTGCAGGCAAGGTGTACTTTCTATGAGGGGAGTAAACAGACATGAACAAGTAGGACGGTAGTCCGGATTGTGAATGTCTGTTACGATTTCGAGAGTGCGATAGCACGGAGAAATCGTATTATAAAACAAGCGGCTGCGAAGCAGGATGCAGAGTGCGATAGCACGAATTCGTGAGCTTGGGAAGCGTGGTCGAAGGACAGCGGATTGTGAATGTCTGTTACGATTTCGAGAGTGCGATAGCACGGAGAAATCGTATTATAAAACAAGCGGCTGCGAAGCAGGATGCAGAGTGCGATAGCACGAATTCGTGAGCTTATGAAATGTGGTCGAGGGACAGGGAAATGCTTAGAATATTAATTGCAGAAGATGAGGAGCCCATTGCCAATCTGATCCGGATCAATCTGACGAGAGCCGGGTACCAGTGCACCTGGGCACCGGACGGACAGACCGCAGCGGATCTTATGGAGCGGGAGAAATTCGATCTGGCACTTTTGGATATCATGCTGCCGGGAATCAATGGTTATGAACTGATGGATTATGCGAAAGCCTGTGAGCTTCCGGTGATCTTTCTGACAGCCTTGGGTTCTACGGAACATAAAGTAAAAGGGCTTCGCATGGGCGCAGATGATTATCTGCCGAAGCCTTTCGAGATCGTGGAGCTTCTGGCCAGAGTAGAGGCAGTGCTGCGCAGATATCATAAGACGGAGACGATGATACAGGTCAACAATGTAACTATAGATACGGCATCCCACAGAGTGACACTGGATGGAGAAGAAATCTATCTGACACCGAAGGAATTTGATCTTCTGTTATTGTTTGCAAGAAATAAAAACAGGGCTTTGTACCGGGAGACTATATACGAGACCGTATGGGGCGGTGAATATATGGGACAGAGCCGCACGGTGGACCTGCATGTACAGCGGCTGAAGAAAAAGCTACATTGGGAAAATATTATTATAGCGGTATATAAAGTGGGGTATCGGTTGAATGAAGTTCGCTCATAAATTGTTTTTTTCAGTGATTGCGCTTCTTACAGTGATTTTTCTGCTCTTTGGAACTTTCATGCTGTCTTCCTATTTTGACCGGATGCTGGAACGGGAGACAGAACAGGGAAAACGGGAAAATCTTTTGTTTCAGACCATATATGATATGGTGTATCAGAACATGGAAAAATACGGAGCGGAATTTGCTGGGATACAGGCAGGAAATTCCGCAACAGAACGGATGACCGGTCAGAGCGGTACGGAATGTATGATCCTTGAAACAGATGGCACGATCACTCTGGAGGGCAGCCTGAAGCTGCCGCAGGATGAGATCAGGAGGCTTGCGGAGGAAATGCTCCGGACTATGGATCCCGGTGCAGATCAGGTCTACGGTGTCCGCAAGGTAGGAACGTGTTATTATCTGCTCAGCATTATCACAGATCAGGCGACGGATTCGGCAGATACGGTATATCTAGGGATCCTGAAGGATCTGAGCGGCATTTATGAAGAACGGAGTAGTATGATGCGACAATATGGTATTGCGCTGGCAGGTCTGTTGGTGATCGGTGGTCTGGCAGCTTTTTTGCTGTCCAGATATCTGACCCGCCCCATAGAGCAGTTAAACCGCACTGCGGGAAGGATTGCAGGAGGGGATTTTGAGAAGAGAGCTGTCTATCAGGGCACAGATGAGATCGGAGAACTGTCCAGGAGCTTTAACCGGATGACGGACAGACTGGTACGTCAGATGGAAGAAAAAGAGCTGGAAGCGAAACAGAAGGAGGACTTTACAGCGGCATTTGCCCATGAACTGAAGACACCGCTGACCTCCATCATCGGCTATGCAGATATGTTGAATTCTTATGAACTGACGGAACAGGAACGGGGGGAGGCCACGTATTATATTTTCAGTCAGGGGAAACGTCTGGAGAGTCTGTCCCATAAATTACTGGAGCTGGTAGGAATGGACAGACAGGAGATGGAATTTAAAAGAATACTTACCAGGGATCTGGAAGAAAATATCCGGGATACTATGCGGATTCCTTTTGAGCGGAAAGGAATTCGTGGGAAGATCAATCTGGAAAAAGGAGTGATCTGGGGAGACCGGGATCTGTTACTGTCACTGTTATATAATCTGTTGGACAATGCCGTGAAGGCAGTGGAAGAGGGCGGATTTATTCTTATGAAGGGAAGAAAACTTCCACAAGGGTATGAAATAAAAGTTGTGGACAACGGAAGAGGAATTCCGCAGGAAGAGATCGCACGGATCACGGAAGCTTTCTATATGGTAGATAAGTCCAGGTCCCGCAAAGAAGGCGGCGCCGGAATCGGAATGGCTCTCTGCCAGAAAATCATTACCCTGCATCAGGGGGAACTTAAAATCGACAGCAAGCTTGGAGAAGGCACGGTAATACGGTTATATTTTCCCGGGAAAATGCAGGCTGTAAAAAATAAAAGCAACAGGGGAGCAAAAGGCGGAATATGAAAAAACAGGAGAATAAGAACCGGCGCAATTTCCTACTATGTATGGGTGGACTGTTTGTGCTGATCGTATTTGCATTCGCAGGACCGGAAGGGCTGTTACGATTGCAGGATAAAAGCAGGCTGACCAGGTCAGTCAGTATATCAAATACAGGAACGGATTATACCGTCTGGAAGGAAGAGTATGAGACAGACACTGTGCGCAGACTTCAAAATCTGGCAGACGGTATCGCTTTGGGAAAACAGTACTATATCTCTGAACAGGATTATGAAGCTGCAACGGATGGTGAAATATATAGTCTGATCGATGAATATATTTTAAATACGGAATGGAATTACACTTTTCAGGATATGGGTGTGATCCCGGAGGATTATTTTTTCAAAAATATGGATACAGATCATATTTCCATCAAACGATATATTTTGTATGATGAAAAGCTGTCGGACGGAGTCGCGATCATGGCCTATGACATATGTATGCGCATGAAGGAAGAGGAGGTTACGGGAGTCAGTATAGAGTGTGTCGTGGATTCCGAGACCGGAACACTCTATGCTATGAAGGTTGTGCTGGAAGATGAGACAGAACCTGTCACCTGGGATGATATCGGTGCGGATGCCCCTTATTATTTTATCACCGATTATATGCAGTCTTATCTGCATGATTATGATTCCGGGACCTATATTGAAATCGAAGGAGAGGCGCCTTATGATACCAATGCACAGATCATGTGGGATAAAAAGGCTGAAATAGAAGCGAAGGAGCAGACAACCATGGGAAACGACAACGGTAAGTATACGTGTGAGCTGGAATACGGAGAGCATAAGCTGCATCTGACCGCAACACTGCTCAATGCTTCCGAGGGACAACTGGAGAAAGGCATCGGATATCTGTTCGGGATCCGTGAGATCGCAGAAAAGATACCGGGTTTTCTGCCGGATATCCAGTAAATACATTCCGGAAAATACAGGAATCCGGAAAAGCAGCCGGACAGTGATAGCAACGGTATAAAATAGAAAAATAAAGAATATATTTTAGAAAATAAGTCGGGGAGACAGACTTTTTATGATCACAGAGGTAACAGGCTTTTTACAGCAGACAGACCGGATCGTATGGGGACCCTGGCTTATTTTTTTATTATTAGGCTGTGGCTGCTATCTGATGATAAGTCTGTTCTTTCTTCCTCTGAGAAATCTGTTGGCGGCACTTGGGCTGGTGTTTCATCCTAAGAGCCGGAAAGGCACAGATGGGGAAGGGGTTTCTCCTTTTTCAGCTCTGACTACAGAACTGGCGGCAACAATAGGCACGGGAAATATCGTAGGCGTGGCTACTGCCATGGTGCTGGGAGGACCGGGAGCATTGTTCTGGATGCTTTTGTCCGGGATCATTGGGCTGTCGACCAAACTGGTGGAAAGTACGCTGTGTGTCAGATATCGTGTAAGAGATCACAAAGGAAAACCGGTGGGTGGTCCCATGTATGTTCTTCAAAATGCATTTCCGTATAGACGTATGGGGCGGATCCTTGCGGTACTGTTTGCCATATTCGCAGTACTAGCCTCCTTTGGCATGGGGAATATGACGCAGGGGAATTCTATTGCGGAGGCACTGGCAGTGACTTTTGGAGTCGACCGGACAGTGACAGGACTGGTGATTGGTATCTTTACAATTCTGGTGATCCTTGGAGGAATCGATAAAATAGCAAGGGTCACGGAATATCTGGTGCCCTGCATGGCAGTATTTTATCTGTTCGGAACAGGCATGGTGATCTTTACGCATTTACATAATCTACCGGCAGGAATTCTGCAGATTTTATGCGGTGCTTTCTGCCCGAAAGCTATGGCAGGAGGGAGCATTGGATTCTTATGTTCCGGCAGGCAGGCCATGCGCTATGGTGTCTCCCGTGGAGTATTTTCCAACGAAGCGGGACTCGGAGCAGCCGGAATCAGTGCGGCTTGTGCAGATACACCGGATGCGGTGCGGCAAGGCTATATCAGCATGACGGGAGTTTTTATCGATACCATTGTGATCTGTTCCCTGACAGGGCTTGCCATAGCATCCAGTGGTATGCTGGGGCAGAGGGATGCGCAGGGGGAGCTTTTGAACGGAACAGCGCTTATGATCGCTGTATTTTCCGCCACATTTGGCAGGGCGGGGGAATGGATGCTTGCACTATCTATCGCATTGTTTGCGTTTGCTACAATTATTGCCTGGGAATATCAGGGAGAGAAAGCCTTTGAATATCTGGCTGGAAATAGTCGCCGGACAGGGTGGTATCGTCTGTGCTATGGAATGTTTGCCTTTTTGGGGGCGGTCTGTTCGCTGGAAGCGGTATGGGATTTCTCGGATATCTGTAACGGTCTGATGGCGGTGCCGAATCTACTGGCGGTAGTGATGCTGTCGAAGGGAATCTGCCGGGAAATAAGAACCTATAAGCTCTGAACGATCACACCGAAATTACCTTTTAAATAAAATTAAATATTGAAGCGATGCGGCCACCATGATATGATGAATAAAATATGGCTATTCGAATTTGAGAGTAGAACATGCCCGGATAAGTTGTATTTGTGTAGAAACGTTAGGAGTGAGATTATGACTAAGACGATAGAGAATTTTTTGCGATATGTGAAGATCGATACCCAGTCCAGTGAAGAGAGCACCACGACCCCCAGCACCATGAAGCAGCATGACCTGGCAGGTCTGCTTGTCAGTGAGCTGGAAGCTATGGGCGCCACAGAGATCACTTATGATAAGGAGCACTGCTATGTCTATGCTACCGTTCCTGCATCCGCAGGCTACGAGAATGCACCGGTACTTGGATTTATCGCCCATATGGATACATCGCCTGCGGTGACGGATACCAATGTGAAGCCCCGGATCGTAGAGCATTATGACGGAAAAGATATCGTACTGAATACAGCAGAGAATATCGTTATGAAGACAGCGGATTTTCCGGAACTGTTAAATTATGTGGGGAAAGATCTGATCGTGACCGATGGGACGACTCTGCTTGGCGCGGATGACAAGGCAGGAGTGGCTGAGATCATGACTATGGCAGAAGACTTGTTAAAACATCCTGAGAAAAAGCACGGCAAGATCCGCATTGGTTTCACCCCGGATGAGGAAGTCGGTGCCGGAGCGGATCATTTTGACGTAAAACTGTTCGGTGCAGATTATGCGTATACCGTAGACGGTGGTGCGCTGGGTGAACTGGAATATGAGAATTTTAATGCCGCCGGGGCAAAGCTTCATGTATATGGCAGAAGTGTGCATCCCGGTTCCGCCAAAGGCAAAATGAAAAATGCCATTCTCATCGCGCAGGAGTTCCAGAAGCTGCTGCCGGTAGAGCAGAATCCAATGTATACCGAAGGATATGAGGGCTTCTTCCATCTGGATGCTATAAGCGGCAATGTGGAGGAAGTTACTGCGGACTATATTATCCGTGATCATAACAGACAGCTGTTTGAACAGAAAAAAGAGTTGTTCTTGTCCTGTGCGGATTTCCTGAACCGGAAGTATGGGGAAGGTACCGCTATAGTGGATATGAAAGATTCTTATTATAACATGCGGGAGATCATGGAGCAGCATATGCATCTGATCGACAATGCGAAAGCTGCCATGGAAGAGCTGGGAATCGAGCCCAAGGTATCGCCCATCCGCGGCGGTACCGACGGCGCCAGACTGTCCTTCATGGGGCTGCCCTGCCCGAACCTGTGCACCGGCGGAGAAAATTATCACGGCAGATATGAGTATGCTTGTGTACAGTCCATGGAGAAGACTACGGAACTGCTGATCGCCATTGCAGCAAAATATGCGAATCGATAAGATGAGAACAAAAACTGATTTGGAAAGGCAACATTTTTTTATATGACGAATGTAACACAAATGAACGAAACGGAGAGACAGTATTATTTTATGGAGAAAGCCTCCGGTCATGTGGCAAAGCTTGGAGAAAAGCTGGGCAGAAAGCCGACCTGCTGTGTGACGACTTTCGGGTGTCAGATGAACGCCAGGGATTCCGAGAAACTGGTGGGAATTCTGGAGAAAGTGGGCTATGAGATCATTGAGGACGAAAATGCGGATTTCGTGATCTACAATACCTGTACGGTCAGAGACAATGCAAATCAGCGCGTTTACGGAAGACTGGGGGTACTGAACGGTTACAAGAAGAAAAATCCCCATATGAAGATCGCCCTGTGCGGCTGCATGATGCAGGAACCTTCCGTGATCGAAAAGATCAAGACCAGTTATCGTTTTGTTGATTTGATCTTCGGAACGCATAATATTTTCAAATTTGCCGAATTGTTGTGTTCTCTGTTTGAAAATGAAGGAATAGTCATCGATATCTGGAAGGATACGGACAAGATCGTGGAGGATCTTCCGGTGGAGAGAAAATATCCCTTCAAATCCGGTATCAATATCATGTTCGGATGCAACAATTTCTGCAGTTATTGTATCGTGCCTTATGTCCGCGGCAGAGAACGAAGCCGTAATCCGAAGGATATCATTCGGGAGATCGAAGGCCTGGTGGCGGACGGTGTGGTGGAGATCATGCTGCTCGGACAGAATGTGAATTCCTACGGCAAGAATCTGGAGGAACCCATTACCTTTGCGCAGCTTCTGCAGGAAGTGGAGAAGATCGAAGGCCTGGAGCGGATCCGATTCATGACTTCCCATCCCAAGGATCTGTCGGAGGAACTCATTGAGGTGATGAAGCATTCGAAAAAGATCTGCAGACATCTACATCTGCCCTTACAGTCCGGTTCCACGAAGATTTTAAAAGCCATGAACCGTCGTTATACCAAGGAACAGTATCTGGAGCTGGCGGAGAAGATCCGCAGGGAGATCCCGGATATGGCTATTACCACGGATATTATCGTAGGCTTTCCGGGAGAGACGAAAGAAGACGTGGATGAGACCATTGATGTGATCCGCCGCGTAAAATACGACAATGCCTTTACCTTTATCTATTCCAAACGAACAGGAACACCGGCGGCAGCCATGGAACAGGTGCCAGAGGAGCAGGTGAAGGAACAGTTTGACCGGGTGCTTAAGACTGTGCAGGAGACAGCCAGGGAACAGGTATCCAGGTATCAGGGACAGACCTGCGATGTGCTGGTAGAAGAGATCAATGAAAATGACAATTCTTTAGTGACCGGAAGAATGTCAAATAATACGCTGGTACATTTTCCGGGAGATGCATCGCTGGTGGGAAAGCTTGTGAATGTTTCGCTGGATGAATGCCATGGATTTTATTATATGGGACATATGGTTCAGTCATGAATATGACAGACGAATAAATTGTAAAAGGGAATCGAAATGGAAGAACAAGAGAAGAAAAAGAGAATAGAACTGGAACAGGACATGTCCTGGAAAATGTATCAGATCCTGACGATAACGGCGTGTACTGCAAATCTGATCGGAACAATCTGCAATTTCTGCATTCACGGTACGAAACTACCGACCATACTCTGCGGGATATGCCTGCTGATGATCGTGACCATCGGCATTGCCGGATGGACTACGAAAAAGGTGCAAATACCGGCGGTCTTGATCATATTAATACTTGTATGGTTTGAATTTCCTTATTTGTATTATTGCTACGGTGATGCCTCTATCGTATATCTGATCCTGGGGGTTGTTGGACTTGCGATATTTTTTCCGAGAAATGTGGTGATCGTTTCTTTTGCGGTTACACTGCTGGAATATCTGGTGATTATGATGAACAGCTTTGAACGGCCTTCCGTATGGAGAAATATGGATGCGGCAGGTAAAATAGGAACTACGCTTGGGTCCTTTGTTATTGTGGGAGTGTCTGTATTTGCCATGATATTTGAATTGCTCAGAAGTTACGAGGAACAACGAAAGCAATTGCTGAGTCTGAGTGAGGATCTGAACTTTGCAGCGAACCATGATCCTCTGACCAGACTGTATAATCGGCGCTATCTTGTAAATCAGGTGAATGAATGGATATGCAAGCCGGAGAGGAGCTTCTGGATCGTATTGATGGATGTAGATGAATTCAAGGCAGTCAATGATACCTATGGGCATGGATACGGTGATGATGTACTGCGGGAAGCCGGCAGACTGATGCTGGAAGAAATGATGGGAAAAGGAATCGCAGCCCGGTTCGGCGGCGAGGAGTTTATGCTGGTGTTTGAACAGGATGATCGGGATCAGGTGTTAAATTCATTCCGGAATATCCAGGAAGGCTTAAGGAGATATTCCCAGAATACCAGACAGACGGATATTACCATCAGCGGTGGAATGGAACGTTATGAGGCTGATAAACAGCTGGATCTATTGTTTACTTCTGTGGACCGAAAATTATATATTGCCAAAAATAACGGTAAAAACCGTATTGTGGAATAGTTTTAAAATAATAAAAAATGCTTGCAAAGCTTAAAAAATAGAGCTATGATAAGACCCGTGTGATTTTATAAAAATTTTATAATTTCACCCGGGTCTTTTTACTGAGGAGATTATATTGAGGAGAATGTTATGGAAAAATTGAAACCGAAGCTTTTCTCCGTGATGAAAAGCTACACGAAAGAACAGTTTGTAAAAGATGTGATCGCAGGTATCATCGTGGCGATCATTGCCCTGCCCTTATCCATTGCACTGGCACTGGCTTCCGGAGTAACACCGGAAAAGGGTATCTATACAGCAATCACCGCAGGCTTTGTGATCTCTTTCCTGGGTGGCAGCCGCGTACAGATCGCAGGTCCTACTGCGGCATTTGCCACTATCGTAGCCGGTATTGTGGCGAAGAACGGCATGGACGGTCTGATCATCGCGACATTGTTAGCGGGTGTGATCCTGATACTGATGGGATTATTCCGATTGGGTAATCTGATCAAGTTCATCCCTTATACCATTACCACGGGCTTTACCTCAGGTATTGCCGTGACAATTCTGATCGGACAGATCAAGGACTTCCTGGGACTGACCATTGTCAGTGAAGAGCCGCTGGTCGAGACCATGGACAAATTAAAAGCGGTATTTCAGTTTATATCCACCACCAATCTGCAGGCCCTTCTGGTGGGTGTGATCAGTCTGCTGATCCTGATCGTATGGCAGTATCTGCCGGGCTTCTGCAAGAAGATTCCCCCTTCACTGATTGCAGTACTGGTGGGAAGTGCCATGGTAGCACTGCTTAATATGAATGTAAACACCATCGGAGATCTGTATGAGATCTCCAATAAGCTCCCGACAATTTCTCTGCCGTCCTTCAGCCTGAAGACCGTACAGAATGTCCTGCCGGATGCTTTCACCATCGCTATTCTGGCGGCTATCGAGTCTCTGCTTTCCTGTGTGGTGGCAGACAGCATGGTGAATAGTAGACACCGCTCCAACATGGAATTGATCGCCCAGGGTGCCGGCAACATTACTTCCGCATTGTTCGGAGGAATTCCGGCTACCGGAGCCATTGCCAGAACCGCAGCCAACGTGAAAAACGGCGGACGTACCCCCATTGCAGGTATGGTACATTCTGTGACACTGCTGTTAATACTGGTGGTGCTGATGCCTTATGCGGCACTGATCCCCATGCCTACCATCGCAGCGATCCTGTTCATGGTGGCATACAATATGTGTGACTGGCGGAAGTTCGTAGGACTCTGCAAGACTGCACCCAAGAGCGATATCATCGTTCTGGTGACCACGTTTGTACTGACCGTTGTGTTTGATCTGGTGGTAGCCATTGAGGTAGGTATCCTGCTGGCAGCCATTCTGTTCATGAAACGTATGAGCGATGTGACGGAAGTGGAAGGCTGGAAATATGTGGACGATGAGGATGATGCGGACAGCCTGTCCTTAAGAGTCGTACCGCACAACACTATGGTTTATGAGGTCAGCGGCCCTCTGTTCTTCGGCGCAGCGGACAAGATCCTCAAGATCACGCTGGATGAGAAGATGAATTGTCTGGTACTGCGTATGCGCAGCGTGAGCGCTATCGATGCCACAGCTATGCATAATCTGGAACAGCTATATACAGACTGCAAGAAGAAAAATATCCAGATCATTCTGTCCCATGTAGGGGAACAGCCCATGCACGTCATGGAGAAGAGCGGTTTTCTGGACAAGGTCGGCAGAGAGAATGTGTGTGCACATATTGATGATGCACTGGAGCGCGCCGCACGGTTGGGATAAGGGGCAAAAACTATCATTTGTGGACGGGTTCTTTAATTTACAACCTCAATATTTTGTGCTAAGATAGATGCGGATACGCAAGCTTTTGCGTGTCCGCTTTGTCGTGTATTCTTTTACAGAACAGGAGAAAATCATGGCTGAATTGACACCAATGATGCAAAAATATATGGAGACCAAGGAGCAGTATAAGGACTGCATCCTTTTTTATCGCCTGGGAGACTTTTATGAAATGTTCTTTGACGATGCTATAGTAGCATCCAAAGAGCTGGAAATTGCACTGACCGGAAAAAGCTGTGGACTGGAGGAACGTGCTCCTATGTGTGGCATTCCCTATCATGCGGTGGAGACATATCTGGCCAGACTGGTCAGCAGGGGCTATAAAGTAGCCATCTGCGAACAGGTGGAGGACCCAAAGCTGGCAAAGGGACTGGTGAAGAGAGAGGTTATCCGTGTGGTGACCCCGGGGACCAACCTGGATGTCCAGTCGTTGGAAGCCAGCAAGAACAATTACCTGATGTGCATTGCCTATACCTCGGATGGAATCGGCATTTCCGCAGCGGATGTCACTACCGGAGATTATTATGTGACAGAGGTAGAAGACCTGCGGAAACTGAAGGACGAACTGATGAAATATGAGCCCTCGGAGATCATCTGCAATGAGGCCTTTCTGGTCAGCGGATATGATGTGGAGGACTTGAAGTCCCGGTTACATATGTCGGTCAGCTCACTGGAGTCTCACATGTTCGATGATGACGGCTGCCGGCGGATCCTTATGAGACATTTTAAGGTGAATACTCTGATCGGCCTCGGTGTTGAGGAATTTCCTACAGGAATTCTGGCAGCAGGAGCATTACTGCAATATTTATATGATACCCAGAAGACGGATCTGGAACATTTTACTCATATTTCTCCCTATCTTACCAGCAAATACATGCTGTTGGACAGTTCCACCAGAAGAAATCTGGAACTGACAGAGACACTGCGGGAAAAGCAGAAGAGAGGGTCTCTGTTGTGGGTACTGGACAAGACGAAGACGGCCATGGGCGGCAGATTGCTGCGAAACTATATTGAGCAGCCTCTGATTGATAAGGAAGAAATGGAGAAACGTCTGGATGCAATCCAGGAACTGAATCAGGATTCCATCTCCCGGGACGAGATCAGAGAGTACCTGAATCCGGTTTACGATCTGGAACGACTGCTCAGCAAAGTAACTTATAAGACGGCAAACCCCAGAGATCTGATCGCTTTTCGTAACTCTCTGCAGATGCTGCCGCCTATCAAGACGGTGTTGGCGGGCTTCCAGAAAGAGGAGCTGGCAGCCATCCGGGAAGAAATCGATGGACTGGAGGACATTTATCAGCTGATTGACGAGGCGATCGTTGAGGAACCGCCCATATCTATTCGTGAAGGCGGAATGATCAAGGATCAGTTCGATGAGACTATAGATCATCTGCGTGCAGCCAAACATGACGGCAAACAATGGCTGGTCCAGCTGGAAGAAGAGGACAGAGAACGTACCGGGATCAAGAATCTCAAAATCAAAAAAAATAATGTGTTCGGCTACTTCTTTGAGGTGACCAATTCCTACAAGGATCTGGTGCCGGAGGATTATATCCGCAAGCAGACCCTTGCCAATGCGGAGCGGTATACCACACCGAGATTAAAAGAACTGGAAGATACGATCTTAAATGCGGAGGACAAGCTTCAGACACTGGAGTATGATATTTTCTGCAGAATCCGGGATACCATCGCACAGGAACTGGTACGTATCCAGAATACTGCCAAGGCGCTTGCAAAGCTGGATGTTTATGCATCCCTGTCCCTGGTGTCTGAGCGCAATCACTATGTACGCCCGAAGTTAAATGAAAAAGGTGTCATTGATATCAAGGATGGCAGACATCCTGTGGTGGAACAGATGATCACTAATGACATGTTCATTGCCAACGACACCTATCTGGATAATGGAAGTCATTGTATCAGCATCATCACCGGTCCGAATATGGCGGGAAAATCCACATATATGCGTCAGACGGCACTGATCGTGCTGATGGCACAGATCGGTTGTTTCGTGCCTGCCAGAAGTGCCAACATCGGCATTGTAGACAGAATCTTTACCCGTGTGGGTGCGTCGGATGACCTGGCCAGCGGGCAGTCCACGTTCATGGTGGAGATGAATGAGGTGGCGAATATTTTACGGAATGCCACATCCAAAAGTCTCCTGATCCTGGATGAGATCGGAAGAGGCACGTCCACCTTTGATGGCCTGAGCATTGCCTGGGCAGTGATCGAACATATCAGTAATCGAAAGCTTTTGGGAGCGAAGACACTGTTTGCCACCCATTATCATGAGCTGACCGAGCTGGAAGGCAAAATGAACAATGTCAACAACTACTGCATCGCAGTCAAGGAATGCGGAGACGATATTGTATTCCTGCGTAAGATCGTAAAGGGCGGTGCAGACAAGAGCTACGGTATCCAGGTGGCCAAACTGGCCGGTGTGCCGGATATGGTCATTGACCGTGCAAAAGAGATCGTGGAACAGCTGTCCGACAATGATATCACCGAAAAGGTGCAGAGTATCGCCATTGATAATAAGGGCGAGGGGAAAGCAAAAAAACAGCCAAAATATGATGAAGTGGATCTGGCACAGATGTCTCTGTTTGATACGGTGACGGACGAGGATGTGCTGAAGGAACTGATGGAGATCGAAGTAACGACTCTGACACCGCTGGATGCACTGAATACTTTGTACCGCCTGCAGAATAAGTTAAAGAACCGCTGGAACGGCTAGAAAGCATAAGGGAGGAGATTTATGGGAATACATGTACTGGACTCCCGGACGATCGACAGGATCGCTGCCGGTGAGGTGGTGGAGAGACCAGCCAGTGTGGTAAAGGAACTGGTGGAGAATGCCATTGATGCCGGATCTACAGCAATCACGGTGGAGGCAAAGGAAGGCGGCATTGAATTCATCCGCGTGACGGATAACGGCTGCGGTATCGAGAGAGATCAGCTTCCTACCGCGTTCCTGCGCCATGCCACCAGTAAAATAGAGGATGCGGATGATCTGAACCATATTGCGAGTCTGGGATTCCGTGGTGAGGCTTTATCCAGTATCGCGGCAGTTTCCCGGGTGGAGATCATTACCAAGCGAAAGGAAAATCTCACGGGTACCCGCATGGTACTGGAAGGGGCGCGGGAGCAATCCATTGATGAAATCGGTGCACCGGACGGCACAACGTTCCTCATGCGGAACCTGTTTTTTAATACGCCGGTACGCCGGAAGTTCTTAAAACAGCCTGCCACAGAGGGCAGTTATATCACGGATCTGATGGAACATCTGGCGTTGTCGAGACCGGATATTTCGTTTAAATTCGTACTGGGAAACCAGACCAGATTCCATACCTCCGGAAACGGTGACCTGCGGGAGGTAATTTACCGGATCTACGGCAGGGAGATCGCCGCAGAGCTGGTGCCTATCCAGATCGAAGAGAACGGCATCAAAGTCGAAGGATATCTGGGCAAACCGGTACTGGTGCGTTCCAATCGTAACTTCGAGATCTATTTTATCAACGGTCGTTTTATCCGCAGCGGTGTGATCGCCAAGGCTATCGAGGAAGGCTACAAGCAGTATCTGATGCAGCATAAGTTTCCACTGTGCGTACTGCATATCACCATGGATACGGAGACGGTGGATGTGAACGTACATCCTTCCAAAATGGATGTGCGGTTCTCTGACGGCATGGCATTTGCCAGAATGCTCAGTGAGAAGATCGCCATCACTTTGCGGAACCGGGAGATGATCCCGGATGCTTCTCTGGAGGATGAAAAGGCAATCCAGAAGAAAGAACAGGAAGAGAGAAGAGCTTCCTGGAAAGAACACACACCGGAAGTATTTGAAAAAAAGAGAGAAGAAAGCTATCGTGTCATGGAGGCAGCAAAATATGAAGCGGCTTCCAGGGACCGGAGAGAATTTATACAGAAACCTGTCTGGCAGGAAAATCATGCCGGGGTACAGACCAGTATCCGCAAGCCGGAGCTAATAGAGAACTCCACAGTGGGTGTTGCAGGAACTGTGACGGTGAAAAAAACGCAGGCCGTCCTGTACGGTAATACACCAGAAGTTTCCAAAGCAGTCAGCACCACAGCCGTACCGCAGGAAGATGATTTCTTCGTGGAGGCAGTGCCGCCGGAAGACAGGAAGAACCCGGTACAGGAACAGATGGCCACAACAACTGCTTCCGGACAGCCCACGGCATCGTCGCAGGATGCAGCTGCCGCCCCGGAACCGGAGATCAAAAATACCCAGCAGTTGAATCTGTTCGAGGAAAAACTGTTGTCCATGCAGAATCGCAGCCGTTACCGGATTATCGGTCAGGTCTTTGATACTTACTGGCTGATCCAGTTTGAAGACAAATTGTTCATCATTGACCAGCATGCGGCTCATGAAAAGGTAAAATATGAACGCCTGATGAAACAGTTTTATGAAAAGAGTGTGGTGTCCCAACGTCTGATGCCGGCGATTATTGTCAGCCTGACAGGGCAGGAGGAAAGCATTCTGCACACCTATGAGGATGCTTTTGCACAGCTGGGATTTGAGATTGATGCTTTCGGAGGCAACGAATATGCCCTCCGTAGTGTGCCAGTGGATCTCTACGGATGCAGTGAGAGGGAACTGTTCTTGGCAGTGCTGGATGAACTGTCCCAGGAGACCGGCAATCGCGGAAGTTTTCAGGTCATTGAGGAAAAGATTGCATCCATGTCCTGCAAGGCGGCGGTCAAAGGCAATAACCGTCTGAGCTTTCAGGAGGCGGAGAAATTGATCGACGAACTTCTGACCCTGGATAATCCCTACAACTGTCCCCACGGCAGACCCACTATTATTACCATGACGGAGACAGATCTGGAGAAGAAATTTAAGAGGATAGTATAATGCGTTTACTGATCAAACAGAGAGTGTTTTCCTGGACAGATTCCTATGATGTCTATGATGAAAATGAAAATCCAAAATATTTTGTAAAAGCGGAGTTTTTCTCCCTGGGACACCAGCTGCATGTATACGACAGAAATAACCATGAACTGGGAGTGATCAGACAGCGGCTGCTTACCTTTCTTCCGGCCTTTGAAATCGAGATCGGTGGCCGGGTTCGTGGTGAAATCCGCAAACAGTTTTCTTTTTTCAAGCCCAGATATGAGATCGACTATAACGGCTGGTGCGTGGAGGGAGATTTTCTGGGATGGGATTATGATGTATACAATGGATGCAGCAGTATCATCCATATCTCTAAAGAACTGTTTCACTGGGGAGATACGTATACTATTAATTTCTCCGATCCACAGGATGAACTGGAGGGTCTGATGCTGGTCATCGCCATCGATGCAGCAAACTGTACCCAGAACAACGGATAGCAGGATAAAAAGAGTAAGGAAAAAATAATGTCGGTAATACAGAATAAAAAGAAACCACTGGTGGTCCTGACCGGGCCGACAGCGGTGGGAAAGACAAAACTGTCCATCGCGCTGGCAAAAGCCATAAACGGAGAAATCCTGTCGGCAGATTCCATGCAGGTATATAAACATATGGATATCGGTTCTGCCAAGATCCGTCAGGAGGAGATGGAGGGGGTGCCCCATCATCTGATCGATATTCTGGAGCCCTGGGAAGAATTCAATGTAGTAGTGTTCCAGAAACATTGTCTGGAATGTATGGAGCAGATATATGACAGGAGCCATATCCCTATTCTGGTGGGAGGCACTGGATTTTACATTCAGGCGGTGCTTCGGGGCATTGATTTTACGGAAAACGAAGAGAACACCGAATATCGAAAAAAACTGGAACTTCTGGCAGAAGAACAGGGACCGGAGAGTCTGCATGAGATGCTGAAGAAGGTCGATCCCGTATCGGCGGAGAATATTCATGCCAATAATATCAAGAGAACCATCCGTGCTTTAGAATATTATGAACTGACAGGAGAACCGATCTCTGTACACAACGAGAGGGAAAAAGAACGGACAAGTCCCTATAATTTCAGCTATTTTGTGCTGACGGACGACCGGGAAAAGCTGTATGCACGGATCGAGGACAGAATCGATGAAATGATGTCACAGGGTCTGGTGGATGAGGTAAGACAACTGAAGGATATGGGATGCCGTAAGGGCATGACGTCCATGCAGGGACTGGGCTACAAGGAGATTCTGGAATATCTGGATGGAGAATGCAGCCTGGAAGATGCGGTCTATACCTTGAAACGGGATACCAGGCATTTTGCCAAGAGACAGCTGACATGGTTTCGCAGAGAGAGTGAAGTCACCTGGATCGACAAGGGCCGGTTTGATTATAACGAAGAGAAAATATTGGAATACATGATCAGAGAATTAGGAGAAAAAGAGATTTATGAGAAGCAGTAATGAAGAGATCTACCTGTCTATGGGAATCAGCAAGACCGTATATGATTACGGCTGCACCATTGAGAAAAGTTTAAGAGACCGCTTTGATGAAGTGGATAGTAACGCGGAATACAATCAGTTAAAGGTGGTAAATGCCATGCAGCAGCATCAGGTCAGTGAGGCCTGCCTGTTGGGCACTACCGGTTACGGCTACAACGATCTTGGAAGAGATACCCTGGAGGCTGTCTATGCAGCGACTTTCCATACGGAGGATGCACTGGTGCGCCCTCAGATCACCTGCGGCACGCATGCACTGGCATTGGCTCTGATGAGCAATTTAAGACCTGGAGACGAACTGTTGTCCCCGGTAGGCAAACCCTATGATACGCTGGAAGAAGTCATCGGTATCCGCCCGTCGAAGGGATCGTTGGCAGAATACGGTGTGACTTATCGCCAGGTGGATCTGCTGCCGGACGGAAGCTTTGATTACGATAAAATCCGTGAGAATATCAATGAGAAAACTCATCTGGTAACGATTCAGCGATCCAAGGGCTACCAGACCAGACCCACCCTGTCCGTACAGCGGATCGGCGAACTGATCGCCTTCATTAAAGGTATTAAGCCGGACGTGATCTGCATGGTGGATAACTGCTACGGAGAATTCGTGGAGACCATAGAACCTTCCGACGTGGGTGCGGATATGATCGTAGGATCTCTCATCAAGAACCCCGGAGGCGGACTGGCTCCTATCGGCGGATATATTGCTGGAAAGAAAGAATGTGTGGAAAATGCGGCATACCGTCTGACCTCTCCGGGGCTGGGCAAGGAAGTCGGCGCTTCCCTTGGCATTTTGAAAGATTTTTATCAGGGATTTTTCCTGGCTCCCACGGTGACGGCGGGAGCACTGAAGGGTGCGATCTTTGCAGCCAATGTCTATGAAAAATTAGGTTTTGCGGTAGTACCGAACGGCAGTGAGAGCCGACACGATATCATTCAGGCAGTGACCTTCGGTCAGCCTGAGGGGGTTATCGGCTTCTGCCAGGGAATTCAGGCGGCGGCACCGGTAGACAGTCATGTGACACCGGAACCCTGGGATATGCCGGGATATGATGCACAGGTCATTATGGCAGCGGGAGCATTTGTTTCCGGTTCCTCCATTGAGCTGTCTGCGGACGGCCCCATCAAGCCTCCGTATGCAGTGTATTTCCAGGGCGGACTGACCTGGCAGCATGCCAAATTCGGTATTCTGAAATCCCTGCAGGTACTGGTACAAAAAGGTCTTGTGACGGAAGAACAGATCCGGAAAGCAATGTAGAACTACATTGAAAAATACGAATCCTGTAGAAAAAGCGCAAAATAAAATCTACTAAATTTGTGTACAGAAGAAGCTTTTTGTGATAGTATAAAAAGACGTATGGAAGACAGGCTCACGGGGAGACTGTTCAGCCATGGAGAGTACACAGAAGAAAGAAGAGGAACTACCTTGAAGAGAATTAATTGGGTTTTGATCGTCCTGGTACTGATCGGATTTGTGATCGGCAGATTTATAGGGACTTATTTCGACGGTACTTTTCTGAATTACGGACAGAATTTCGGCCTCAGCAGTCCAGTGGAACTGAATCTCGGTTTCATTATTCTGACTTTCGGGCTGGAGTTTAACATCACGATCGCCAGTGTGATCGGTGTGATCATAGCGTTCGTGGTATACCGTTTCATCCGTTAGGCAGCATACGTCGGAGCAGGCAGAAGGAGACTTATGCCCGAGAAGAATGTACAGGTAAATACAGACCGGGGACTTCCCTATGAGAGATTTCTGCAGTTCGGACCGGAGAATCTTACGGAGGCGGAATTGCTTGCGGTGATTCTGCGAACCGGGACGAAGGAGGATTCCGCGGTGGCGCTGGCTGAGAAGGTACTGGCACTGGCCACCTATCCGAGAGAAGGACTGCTGGGTCTGCATGATGTGAGTGTGGAAGAACTGATGGAGATCCGGGGCATCGGCATGGTGAAAGCGGTGAAACTAAAATGCATCGCCGAACTGTCCAACAGGATGAGCCGGGCCAAAGCCAGAGAGGGGATCTGCTTCACCAGAGCGGATCATGTGGCGGAATATTTTATGGAAAAGCTCAGACACAGGGATACCGAATGTGTGTATCTGCTCTGTCTGGATGCCAAAGGACAGCTGATCCGTGAGAAGAAATTGTCGGACGGCAGCGTCAATATGGCACTGATCTCTCCCAGAGAGATATTTTTGGAGGCGTTAAAGGACAAGGCAGTCAGTCTTATCCTCGTGCACAATCATCCCAGCGGAGATCCCACTCCCAGCAGATCCGACAGGGAGCTGACGGAAAATGTGGCAAAGGTGGGAAACCAGATGGACATTCCGCTGTTAGACCACATTATTATTGGCGATAACAGGTATACTAGCTTCAGAGAGCAAAAATTTTTGATATAAGAAAGGGATAACGACAGTGGCAAACAATGCATTTGGTATCGACCTTGGTACCAACAATATAAAGATCTATAACCGCAATGATGACAATATCATGATCGAAAAAAATATGATTGCCATCGAGAATAAGAATACTTTATTTGCTTATGGTAACTCTGCATTTGAAATGTATGAGAAAGCTCCCAGCAATATTCATATTTCTTATCCGCTTTCCAATGGTGTGATCGCGGATATCAAAAATATGGAGACGCTGGTAAAGTATTTTATCGGTGATCTGCAGAAGGGCAATACCAAGCCTTCTGATTTCTTCATTGCAGTGCCTACGGATGTTACCGAGGTGGAAAAAAGAGCATTCTATGATCTGATCAAAGGAGCTAACGTAAAGGCCAAGAAGATCATGGTAGTGGAGAAGGCCGTGGCAGACGGTCTGGGTCTGGATATCGATGTAAAAAATTCCCAGGGCGTCCTGGTGGTGAATGTCGGCTATGAGACCACGGAAATCTCCATCCTGTCACTGGGCGGTATCGTACTGAGCCGTCTGATCAAGGTGGGCGGCATGAAATTTGATGATGCCATCCGTGCGGCAGTCAGAAGAGAATTCTCTCTGATCATCGGTGGCAAGACGGCGGAGAATGTGAAGATTGCCCTGAAGGAACTGGAAGAAGAAGGAAAGGGTGCTGTAGTATACGGCAGAGACATTGTCACCGGTCTGCCGGTGGAGCGTGAGATTCCCACAAGAATGGTGGACGAGTCTCTGGAAGAGCACTTTAATACCATTATTGATAATGTAAAGGTGATACTGGAGAGAACACCCCCTGAACTGGCAGCGGATATTTACCGTCACGGTATTTATCTGACCGGAGGAGCATCCCAGGTAAGTCATCTGGCAGAGAGACTGGCAACCGGTACCGGACTGCATGTGAATGTGGCTGAGAATCCGCTGACCAGCGTGGCAACAGGACTTGCCAAGATCATCAAGGATGATAACTATAAAACGGTAGCTTATGCAATTGAAGGGATGAGTAAATGAGCCCAGTCGTAAAAAGAAAAGGGGAGAGGTTTACTTTACCGAGTAAATATCTCCTTTTTATTTTAACTATCCTCTGCACCATCATGATGCTGGTGACCTTTGGAACCAATGTATTTAACCGACCGTTCAACAGAGTGGTGGGATATGTGATCGTACCCTTTGAACAGGGGATCGCCAAGGCCGGAGAATGGCTGGCAAATCGTTCCGATGAACTGGTGCAGATCCGGACGCTTTTAGCGGAGAACAGTGCCCTGAAGGAGCAGGTGGCTTCCTTGACGGAAGAGAACACTCTGCTGCAGCAGGACAAATATGAACTGAATGAACTGAGAGGGTTGCTGGAGCTTGATGAAGAATACGGGGACTACAATAAGATCGGTGCCCGGATCATCAGCAGAGATTCTGGCAACTGGTATTCTTCTTTTGTCATTGACAAAGGCTCTAATGATGGGCTGGCGGATGATATGAATGTGATCGCCGGAGGCGGTCTGGTGGGACGCATTACGTCCGTAGGACCGAACTGGTCCCGGGTGACTTCCATTATTTCCGACAATTCTAATGTCAGCGGTATGACACTTGCCACGGGTGACAATCTGATCGTATCCGGAGATCTGCAGATGATGGCCCAGGGAGTGATTCCTTTCAGCAAGCTGGTGGACAGCCAGGATGCAGTGGCAGAGGGAGATAAGGTAGTTACATCCGATATCAGTGATAAATATCTTCCCAATATCCTGATCGGCTATATCAGTACCATCAATAAAGATACCAACAATCTGACGAAATCCGGATACCTGACTCCGGTGGTGGATTTCGAGCATCTGAGTGAGGTGCTGGTGATCACGGACAAGAAACAGCAGGTTCCGGGAGGAGGCGCAGATGGAGAATAACAGCAGCTTCCTGCGCAAGATTGTAGTGGTTCTTCTGATCCTTTTATTTTTTGTCTTGCAGTGCAGTGTATTTAACAGCCTGGCAATGGGCGGAATCATTCCCAATCTGATGATCATTCTGACTTCTTCCTTCGGATTTATGAGAGGGGAGAAGGAGGGACTGCTGATCGGATTTTCCTGCGGGCTTTTATGTGATATTTTTTTCGGAAGTTTCCTGGGATTTTATGCCATGGTCATGATGTACATAGGCTTTGTTAACGGGAAATTCAGCCGGATCTTTTATCCGGAGGATATCAAGCTGCCGTTGGCGCTTATTATTGTCAGCGACATTTCTTATGGATTGATTTGTTACATTCTGATGTTTCTTTTGAGAGGGCGTTTTCATTTCCCGTATTATTTTACAAGTGTGATCCTGCCGGAGGCACTTTACACCATCGTTGTTACGATTATTTTGTATCCTCTGATCCTGAAGATTAATCAGAAACTGGAGGAGAAGGAAAAAAGGAGCGCACAGAAATTTGTTTCGTGAAATTAGAGATCACATTATTAATATTGTGACCAGCAGACTGACAGTACTTATGATACTGTTTGCTTTTTTTGCCGGTGTTCTGCTTTACCGCTGTTTCAACCTGCAGATCGTAAACGGAGAAGAGTATCTGAACGACTTTATCCTTCAGATCGAGAAGACCAGGGATATATCCAGTACCAGAGGACGGATCCTGGACAGGAACGGCAATGTACTGGCGGAAAATGAACTGGCTTATTCTGTGAAGATCGAGGATGTGTTTGAGTCCAGCCGGAATAAGAACGAAAAGGTCAATGACGTTGTCTATCGGCTGATAAAGCTGATCGAGAAAAACGGTGACAGTGTGATCACGGATTTTAAGATCATTATTGATGAAGACGGCGATTATGCCTATTCCGTGGATGGCACGGCGCTGCTTCGTTTTCAGGCGGATGTGCTTGGATACAGAACCATAGACGAGCTTAGTGAAGAAGAAAAAGCCATGACAGCCCAGGAACTGATAGAGTACTTAAGCCGTGCCAAGGGCTTTGCTATCGGTCAGTACGAAGATCCCGAGAACACCAAGACCCCCTTCGTGCCGGGGAAGGGTTATACCAAAGAGGAGTGGCTGCAGATGGTAACCATCCGGTATGCCATGAATCTGACCTCCTTCCGGAAATATGTGGGAACCACTGTGGCTACCAATGTCAGTGCGGAGACAGTGGCGGTGATCATGGAGAATTCCGACCAGCTGGACGGTGTGTCCATCGTAGAGGATACGGTGCGCCACTACATAGACAGCAAATATTTCGCCCATGTGCTGGGATATACCGGCAAAATCTCTTCCGATGAACTGGCAGAGTTAAATGACCAGGTGGTGACGGAAGGCGGCCTGGAGGATACCTATACCATCAATGATGTGGTAGGTAAGAGTGGTATTGAGGCATATATGGAGACTACCCTGCAGGGTACCAAGGGCAGTGAAAAAGTGGTGGTGAACAATACCGGTAAGGTGATCACTATTTTAGAGCGGAAAGAGGCACAGCCGGGAGCGGATGTCTACCTGACCATCGATAAGGATCTTACGGAGGCGGTATATAATATCATCGAACAGAAGCTGGCCGGTCTGGTGGCAAGCAAGATCATCAACGCCAAAGAATTCAATCTGCCGGAGAATGCCAAAAGCTCGTCCATTAAGATCCCGATCTATGACGTGTATTTTGCCATGATCAACAACAATATCCTGGACAGAAAACATTTCGAGGCAGAAGATGCCGGAGAGACGGAAAAGGCAGTCTATGCCGCTTATCTGGAGTATAAGCAGGGTGTTTACGACAGACTGACTTACGAACTTACAGAAGGGGCAACTCCCTATAGCAAGCTTTCCAAGGAATATCAGGTTTATCAGAGTAATATCGTAAGCCTCCTTCGGGAGGAAGGCGTGATCATGAAGGAACTGGTGGATGATAACGATGCTACGCAGACGGCCTGGGCGAAGGAGGAAGTGATCTCCTTAAAGGAGTATCTGCAGTATTGCATCGCCATGAACTGGATCGATGTCAGCAAGCTGGATCTGAATGACAAATATTCGGATTCTACAGAAGTTTATGACAAACTGTTGGAGTACACCATTAATGCCATCGACCATACCACGGAGTTCCAGAAACGTTTCTACAAGTATATGCTTTTAAATGACAAGATCACCGGGAAACAGATCTGTATGCTCCTGTGTGAACAGCAGGCGGTGGACATCCCGGCTGAGGATGAAGAAGCACTGTATTCCGGTAAATTGTCGGCATATCAGTTTATGATGAACCGGATCAATAATCTGGAGATCACACCGGCCCAACTGGCACTGGATCCCTGCAATGCCTCTGTAGTCATTACGGATGTCAATACGGGAGATGTGCTGGCTATGGTGTCTTATCCGGGATATGACAATAACAAAATGGCGAATACCGTGGATGCGGAGTATTATGCGCAGCTGAATGCGGACAAGTCCAGCCCACAGCTGAATTTTGCCACCCAGTATAAGGCAGCACCCGGTTCCACGTTCAAGATTGTATCCGCTACAGCGGGACTTCTGGAGAATGTGATTAATCTTCAGAGCCGCGTGAACTGTGTCGGTACTTTTACCGAGATCACACCATCCCCCAGATGCTGGAAAATTTCCGGACATGGCTATGAAAATGTGACATCTGCCATCAAGGATTCCTGTAACTACTTCTTCTACAATGTGGGCTACCAGCTGGCTACCAGAACCGGAAGCTATAATGAGGAAGCGGGTCTGGATACCCTGAGCAAATATGCGGATCTGTATGGACTGACAGATAAATCGGGAGTGGAGATCGGAGAATATGCACCGGATGTATCCACCAAGGATCCGGTACGTTCTGCCATCGGACAGGGCAGCAACAGCTACACTACCGTTGGACTGGCCAGATATGTCACTACCATTGCCAACAGTGGGACCTGCTATAATCTGACCCTGTTGGATAAGACAACAGATTCCCAGGGCAATCTGTTGAAAGAGTACTATGCAGAAGTGAGAAACCAGATTGACCTGCCGCAGGAATACTGGGATGCGTTCCATCTGGGAATGCGTCAGGTGGTGGAAAATAAAAAGTACTTTAGTGATCTGGCGGTAAATGCCGCAGGTAAGACCGGTACGGCAGAGCAGACAGCTTCCCGACCAAACCATGCGCTTTTTATCTGCTATGCGCCGTATGAGAATCCGGAGATCGCCATTGCCACAAGAATACCTTTCGGATATTCTTCAGACTATGCAGCCCAGTTCACCAGAGATATTATCAAGTATTATTACGGACTGGCGGAAGAGGATGATCTGATCACAGGTACTGCGGATACTCTCGACAATGCAGTATCCAATGAGATGTAACTATCCGGAGTCAGATAACACAGACAGATGAATGCCAAATGTGGGACTTCGGATATTAAGAAAATAAAAAGACAGGTATAAGAAAATGAAAGATGCAGTATTGATCAAAAGCTATCAGAGCGGGATCACTCTTCTGATGAGGGAGGATGCTTCCCTGGAAGAAATCCTGCAGGAACTGGCGGTGAAATTCACAGAGGCGAAAAACTTCTTCGGTACGTCCACCATGGCATTATCCATGGAGGGACGGGAGGTGACCGAAGTGGAAGAAATCCGCATTCTGGATACCATCCGGAAGAACAGCAATGTGAGGATCGCCTGTATCGTGGGCCATGATGAGACCACGAACAAGAACTTTATCAAAGCTCTGCAGCATATGGAGAAAAAGCTTTCCACCGGGGACGAGGGGCAGTTCTACAAGGGAACCCTCAAAAACCGGGAAGTCATAGAAACCGAGAACAGCATCGTGGTCCTGGGGGATGTCTACCCGGGCAGTGCGGTGATCTCCGCAGGCAACATCATCATTCTGGGAGGACTGTACGGGGAAGCTTATGCGGGCGGATCTGGCAGAGAAGATTGTTATATTGTAGCGCTTGAAATGGAGCCGGAAAGATTAAAAATCGGCGATTTCAAATATAAAACCAATGCGAAACAGTCGAAATGGGGCATTCGTCCCAAAGTACAACCGAAAATTGCACACCTGAAGAACGGGAAGATCGTATTTGATCCCCTTACAAAAGAATTACTGGGTACTTTTTAAAAGAATCCAGGGGACGACAAAATCAAACAGGAGGAATCCAAAATGGAACAAAACGTTTCCACGGAGAAGAAAAGCTCCGAAGTCATTGTCGTCACTTCAGGAAAAGGCGGTGTAGGTAAGACCACTACATCCGCAAACGTTGGAACAGGTCTTGCAAAAGCGGGCAGCAAAGTCTGCCTGATCGATACGGATATCGGTCTGCGTAACCTTGACGTGGTCATGGGACTGGAGAACCGTATCGTTTACAATCTGGTAGATGTGGTCGAAGGGAACTGCAGAATCAAACAGGCACTGATCCGGGACAAGAGACATCCGGGTCTGTATCTGATGCCGTCGGCACAGACCAGAGATAAATCGGCAGTCACCCCGGGACAGATGGTGAAGGTGATCGACCACTTGAGAGAACAATTTGATTACATCATTCTGGACTGCCCGGCGGGAATTGAACAGGGCTTCCAGAATGCTATTGCCGGGGCCGACAGGGCACTGGTGGTAACAACACCGGAGGTCTCGGCCATCAGAGATGCAGATCGTATTATCGGACTGCTGGAGGCCAACGGCTTCAAACAGATGGATCTGATCATCAACAGACTGCGCATGGATATGGTAAAGCGCGGAGATATGATGTCTGCGGATGATGTGGTGGATATTCTGGCGGTACCGCTCATCGGAATCGTTCCGGATGATGAGAATGTAGTCATCGCCACCAATCAGGGAGAACCATTAGTCGGAAGCGATACACCGGCGGGTAAGGCTTACCGCAATGTGGTGGATCGTGTGCTGGGAAAAGAAATTCCGTTCCTGGATTTCGAAAAAGGAGTATCTTTTTGGACAAAAGTAACCGGTATTTTTCGGAAAGCATAGGAAGGGGACGGGATGAATATGAAACATTTTTTTCGCAGGAAAAGTTCCTGCCAGGTGGCAAAGGACCGTCTGAAAATCCTGCTGATATCGGACCGGGTGAACTGTTCTCCGGAGATGATGGAACTGATCAAGGCGGATATTACAAAAGTGATTTCGAAATATATGCGGATCGATACGGATCATATGGAAATCGAGATACAGGCAAAGGGCAGTAAGGGCGGACGGAATAAGAGCCCCAGCCTGATTGCCAATATTCCCATTATTGATTTACAGAAGACTGCGAAAATGCCATAAGGAGCATAAAAAACAGAAAGGTCAAACGGATGTTTAAGAATTATAGATTACGGGATTATGACTTTAAACTGATCATACTGATACTTGCACTGTCCATCATCGGCATCATAACCATCGGCAGTGCGGAACCTGCCCAGCAGACCAAACAGATGGCGGGTGTAGTTGCGGGGCTTGTTATCATGATCGCCCTTTCTTTTTTTAATTATTCCGTGATCCTGAAGCTTTACTGGCTGATGTACATAGGCAATCTGGTACTGCTCGGACTGGTAATCCTGATGGGTGAAGAAGGCAACGGAGCCCAGAGGTGGCTTAAGATCGGTGGACTGCAATTTCAACCTTCAGAACTTGCAAAAATTTTATTGATTTTATTCTTTGCACAGTTTATTATGAAATATAAGGAGAAGCTGAATACTTTCCCTGTGATCGCATCGATTGCGGTACTTATGGGTGTTCCCTGGATCATGGTAAAGGAACAGCCGGCGCTGTCTACCAGCCTTGTGCTGATCTTTATTTTCTGCGTGATCCTGTATGCCGGAGGCATCAGTTATAAGCTGATCTTCGGAGCATTGGCGGTGGCAATTCCTGCAGTGATCATACTGGTATCTCTGGCAATGCAGCCGGACAGTACCATATTGGAGACTTACCAGAAAAATCGTATCCTTGCCTTCGTCAATCCTGAGGAATATTCCACAGATCTGGCTTACCAGCAGTTGAACTCTGTAATGGCCATAGGCTCTGGAGAACTGGACGGCAAGGGCTATAAAAACAATGAGATCACATCGGTAAAGAATGGCAATTTCCTGTCTGAAGCGGAAACCGATTTCATATTCGCTGTTATCGGTGAAGAGTTTGGTTTTAAGGGAAGTATCGTAGTGATCATACTGCTGATGCTGATGGCAATGGAGTGCGTTTCTATCGCGGGAAAGGCGAAAGATACCGCGGGGACGATCATAGCGGCGTCAATGGGGGGACTGATCGCTTTCCAGAGCTTTGTGAACATCGGAGTGGCTACGTTTATTTTACCGAATACAGGACTTCCGCTGCCTTTTGTAAGCTATGGCCTGACCTCGCTGATGAGTCTGTATATTGGAATGGGTGTTGTACTGAACGTACGATTACAGGCGAAGAGAAGCTAGACAAAAGAAATCATACATTACACAGAGAAGGGGTATGGACTATATGAACATTGCACTGATCGCACATGATGCCAAAAAGAAACTGATGCAGAATTTCTGCATTGCATATCGCGGAATTTTAAGTAAAAATGAATTATATGCCACAGGAACTACCGGCAGGCTGATCGAAGAGGTCACCAACCTGAATATACACAAATATCTTGCTGGACATCTGGGAGGAGAACAGCAGATCGGTGCACAGATCGAACACAACGAGATCGATCTGGTGATCTTTTTGCGGGATCCACTGGCACCCAAGGCCCATGAGCCGGATGTAAGCAATGTAATGCGCTTGTGTGATATGCATAATATTCCGTTGGCAACGAATCTCGCCAGCGCGGAACTGTTGATTAAGTCCTTAGACAGAGGAGATTTAGAGTGGCGTGAAATGTACAAATAAAGTTCGTCGGATCTGCTTCTGCATGTCCTTGATCCTCTGCATGAGTCTGCTTACCGGATGCGGTAATGTGGCGTATACATTTCCGTACGATGTCAATTCCAGTGTCAGCAGTTTCAATGTGCTGGCAGGAACCGGAGCGGGCAGGGCAGAGCCCTTTGCTGCGGATCTGTGTGTGGTGACGGAGGACCAGACGGGGGATGGCAGCGTAGACATGTCACAGGCCTCGGCCGCTGTACTGTTCGACGTAAACAATAAAAAGGTATTATATTCCAAAAATGCACATGAAAGATTGTATCCGGCCAGCCTGACCAAGGTAATGACGGCACTGGTGGCATTACAGAATGCGTCACCGGATACTGTGCTGACAGCTACGGATAGCGTAAAGATCACGGAATCCGGTGCACAGCTGTGCGGATTAAAAGCCGGAGATACCATGACATTGGATCAGGCATTACATATTCTGCTGATGTATTCCGCCAACGACGCAGCAATGCTGATCGCGGAGAATATCGGCGGCAGTGTAGATCATTTTGTGGAGATGATGAATGAGGAAGCACAGAGACTGGGGGCTACAAATACCAGTTTTGCCAATCCTCATGGTCTGTCGGATGACAATCATTATACTTCAGCCTATGACCTGTATCTGATCTTTAATGAAGCAATCAAATATGATTCCTTTAATGAGATCATTCACATGACAAGCTACCAAACCGCATATTATGACAAGGACGGAAAAGCCAAGGAACTTACGGTGAACAGCACAAACCGTTTTTTACGGGGAGATTTTCAGGCACCGGAGAACATTACAGTCATCGGCGGCAAGACAGGTACGACCAACGCGGCGGGACATTGTCTGATCCTTTTATCCAGAGACACAAGCGGAGCTCCTTATATATCGGTAATTCTGAATTCCTCAGCCAGTGATGTGCTGTACCCGGAAATGGTACAACTCCTGGAGCAAATCAATAAATAACTGTTGTTTTTTGAGGGGTTATAAACTATAATAAAGTAAATAGGTTGCGTGAAGTTCCTATAAATTTTACGACAGGAGGGTTACACCAATGGTTCAGTTGATTGTAGGCAAAAAGGGCAAGGGCAAGACAAAACAGCTGTTGGACAAAGTCAACAGCGAGGTAAAGGATATTGCGGGAAGTATCGTATATCTGGACAAAAGTACGAAACATATGTATGAACTGAACAACAAGGTGCGTCTGATCGACGTTTCCCGTTATATGATCGAGAATGAAAGCGAATTTCTGGGATTCGTATGCGGTATCATTTCTCAGGATCATGATCTGGAGCAGATGTATTTTGACAGCTTTCTGAAAATCGCAGCACTGGAAGACAAAGACATTTCCGCAGTTGTTGAAAAACTGGAGAGAATGAGTGATTTCTTCCAGGTGGATTTTATCCTCAGTGTATCCAGGGACGAATCCGAATTACCGGAGTCTGTGAAGGATAAGATCATTGTATCTTTGTAAGAAGAACGAATTATAATTTTCACGTATGAGAAGCCTCGGATGCCAACCGGGGCTTCTCAAACGTAAGGGAGAGGAAAGGAGGTTTTCCAATGGCAGAACAACCGAGAAAAATAAAAAAATACAGAAAACCTTTGAACCTCAATATCGGTATGCTCATCTTCGGAGCTATTTTTATTTATGTAATCATTTGTGTGATACTGTATTTTCAGACAGACCACATCGTGCGTTATGAAGTAACGGAAGGATCACTGGCTACCAATAATATTTACCGTGGAGTGTCAATCCGCACAGAGGAAGTTGTAAGTACGGATACTGCCGGATATGTGAATTTTTATGCAAGAGAAGGCGAACGGGTGGCCAAGGGAGACACTGTTTACATCGTGGACGAGACGGGCCGGCTGACGGAAGAACTGGAGGATGCCAGCCTTGGAGAAAATACCCTGAGTGACCAGGAACTTTCGGAATTCCGTAATGAAATCGTGAATTTTATGCATGGGTATGATGACAAAAATTACGAGAGTACCTATGATTTTAAATATTCTTTGAAGAACACGGTGCTGAAACTGGCCAATGTAAATATGCTGCAAAGCATTGAAAACGGAAATAACGGTTCGGCTGCAAATATTGTAAATTTCTGTTATGCGCCCACCACCGGTATCGTGGCTTACTGGACGGACGGTTATGAAAATCTGACCGTGGAAGGTGTTACCCAGGAAGTATTTGATAACAAAAATTATGAGAAGAAACAGATGCTCGGTAATGAACTGATGGCTGTGGGAGATCCGGTGTACAAGCTTTCCACGGAGGAAAACTGGTCGGTGGTCATTCCCATCGATGCAGAGCGAGGCGCAGAGATCCAACAGGAGGATTATGTCAAAGTACGTTTTCTGAAGAATCAGTATGAGTCCTGGGGGCAGGCAAAGCTGTTTACCGGCAGTGATGGCAATACATTTCTGTCACTTACCTTTACAAATTCCATGGTTACGTTTGTATCCGACAGATTTCTGGATATCGAGCTGATATTGAATGATGAGACCGGACTGAAGATTCCAAATTCTTCCATTGTGGAGAAGGAATTTTTCCTGATCGATGAAGATTTTGTCACGACCAATGAAAATACGGGAACCCAGGGTGTGATCAGACAGTGCTACCGGGATAACGGGGACATTTCCAGTGAATTTGTGGAGGCCGGTGTGTACAGCTACGATGAAAATGAAGGCGTGTACTACATGGATACTTCGGTGCTGAAGGCCGGAGATGTCCTGTACAAGACAGACAGCCAGGAGACCTATACGGTAAGCAAGCGTGCAACACTGATCGGTGTGTATAATGTGAATAAGGGATATGCTGACTTCAAGCAGATCAATATTCTGTATCAGAATGACGAGTATTCCATCGTAAAAGCCAATACGACCTATGGCCTGAATGTATATGACTATATTGTACTGGACGGTTCTTCGGTATCGGATGATCAGATCATCACCAATATCAAGAAAACAGATACCGGCAGGACGGATATTCCTACAGACAGTGTAGAACCGGGAGTAAGCGACAATATACCGGAGAGCACAGAGCCACTTCCAGCGGAGACCAGAGAGGAACCGACGCAGGAGACCACACAGGAAGCAACACAGGAAAGTCAGACACCGGAAAGCTAGAAAGGATGGCGGATACTATGGAAGAGACCATACAGAGCATGGAACTGGCACAAAATTACAAAACGGTAAAAGAGAACGTCACAAAAGCCTGTGAGCAGGCGGGCAGATCGGAGCAGGAAGTGACGCTGCTTGCAGTCAGCAAGACCAAACCGGTGGATATGCTGATGGATGTCTACCGTGCGGGAGCCAGAGATTTCGGGGAGAACAAGGTTCAGGAACTGGTGGACAAGATCCCTCAGATGCCTTCGGATGTCAGATGGCATATGATCGGCCATCTGCAGCGCAATAAGGTAAAATATATTGTAGATAAGGTTTACCTGATCCACAGCGTGGACAGCCTCCGGCTGGCGGAAGAGATCAGCAGAGAAGCCGTGAAGAAGCAGGTGGAAGTCAATATCCTGATCGAGGTAAATGTGGCACAGGAGGAAAGCAAGTTCGGAACTACGGTAGAAGAAACTGCAACACTGATCCGTGAGATTGCAACGCTTCCGGGAATACATATCAGAGGATTGATGACGATCGCCCCTTTTGTGGAGGATCCGGAAGAAAACAGGGGCTATTTTCAGAAACTTCGGCAATTAGCTGTTGACATCGGAAATAAAAACATTGATAATATTTCTATGAATATTCTTTCCATGGGAATGACCGGCGATTATATGGTGGCCACGCAGGAAGGAGCCACGATCGTCAGAGTCGGAACTGGTATTTTCGGAGAAAGAGATTATAGTAATACGATCTAGAAAGAGATTGAATAATAAAGGAGACACACAACAATGGGTGTAATGGATAAGTTCCTGAATTATATGAAACTGAACGATGAAGAGGATGAAGGTTTCTATGATGACGATTATCTGGATGATGAGGAAGAAGTAGAACCGGTAAAGAAATTCAGCCCGGCCAAGAGCAGACAGCAGGCGCAGGAGGATGACGAACCGGAAGAGAAGAGTAAGCGTTCCTCACAGCCTAAGGTAACACCGATCCACCGCACCGTGACCAAGAAAATGCCTGGAACCGGCATGGAGGTCTGTGTGATCAAGCCTACTTCCGTAGAGGATGCAAGAGAGATCACGGAGACACTGCTGGCCAACCGGACAGTGGTACTTAATCTGGAAGGCCTGGACGTGGATATCGCCCAGCGTATCATTGACTTTACTTCCGGATCCTGTTTCGCAATATCGGGTAATTTACAGAAAATATCCCATTATATTTTCATTATTACGCCGGCCAGCGTAGATATCTCCGGTGATTTTCAGGATATTTTCGGCGGCGCCGGATCTTTTGAAATGCCGATCAACAATGGAATGTCATAAAATGTCAAATGCCATTAAAATGTCATATGAAGATAACTTCCTGTAGGCAACTGCAGGAAGTTTTTTAAAAACAGATATAAATTATACAAGAAAGAACAGTTTATAAGGAACTGAAGGGTGAACAACATGGCACAGAGATTACCGGTGCTTTATAACAAAAAGCCTTGCTACGATATTGTATTCCAGCAGTCTTTTGACGGCCTGTGGGAAGAACTGGCAGAGCTTGGCGCAGCAGACAAGAGATTATGCATTGTGACGGATTCCACCGTAGACGGACTGTATGCGGCACAGATTCTTAAGTTTCTGGAGGGAAAATGCCGTAAGGCTGTGAAATATGTGTTCCCCGCAGGAGAAGAACACAAGAATCTGGATACCGTGAGGGATGTGTACCGTTTCCTGATTGAAGAGGGTTTTGACAGAAAAGATATGCTGCTGGCACTGGGCGGCGGCGTCTGCGGTGATCTGACCGGATTTGTGGCGGCTACTTATTTAAGAGGCATTGATTTTGTACAGATTCCAACTACATTGCTGGCACAGGCAGACAGCTCTATTGGCGGTAAGACAGGTGTGGATTTTGACAGCTATAAGAACATGGTAGGCGCATTTAAGATGCCCAGACTGGTATATATGAACCTGTCCGTATTAAAAACGCTGGAAGAGAGACAGTTTTATTCCGGATTTGCGGAAGTAATGAAATCCGCACTGATCAAGGATGCGCCCTTCTATGAGTGGCTGATCGAGAACATGTATGAGATCTGCGAGCGGGATCTGAATACCCTGGAAGAAATGGTGATCCGTACCTGCTCCATCAAGAAAATGGTGGTGGAAAAGGATCCTACCGAGCAGGGAGACCGTGCTCTCTTAAATCTTGGACACACGATCGGACATGCTATCGAGAAATACAAGAATTTTGAATTGTATCATGGAGAGTGTGTGGCACTGGGTACGGTAGCTGCAGCATATATTTCCTGGAAAAAAGAAATGCTGAGCATGGAAGAATTTTATGAGATCCGTGATATGTTTGTACCGTTTTATCTGCCAATCTCCGTGGACGATATCGATCCGCAGGAGATCTTGAAACTTACAAAATCCGATAAGAAGATGGAAGCCGGTACGATCAAATTTATTCTGTTAAAGAAGATCGGAAAGGCAGTTATCGACAGAACCGTTACGGATGAGGAAATTCTGGCTGCCATCGAAGAAATCAATTTTAGTGAAGAGGATGCTCATGAATAAGGAAAAGAAAAGTAGTCGAGTTGTTATGCTGATCATAGATGCCCTGATTGCAGCCGTACTTCTGGTACTGGATCAGTTTACCAAGCATCTGGCGGTGGTACATCTGAAGAACCAGCCGGCCTATGTGATCATTGACGGAGTTCTGGAATTGCAATATCTGGAGAACAGAGGATCCGCATTCGGTATGCTGCAGAACCAGAAGGTATTTATTTTGTTTGTGGGAATCGTATTTCTTGCGGTGCTGTTGTTTTTCCTTTTCAAACTTCCGGAACAGAAGAAATTCCGAATCGTGCATGTACTGCTGGCAGTGATCGTTGCCGGAGGCATCGGCAACATGATCGACAGATTCCGACTGGATTATGTAGTGGATTTTATCTCCTTCGTACTGATCAATTATCCGATCTTTAATGTGGCGGATATTTATGTGGTAGTGGCTACCATTGGCCTGTTTATTCTGTTTTTGTTCGTATACAAGGAAAAGGATCTGGAATTCCTCAACTTTAAGCAGAATCGTTATCGGGAGATGAAATAATGGAAGAACTCCGATTTCAGATAACAGATGAGATGGAAGACGAACGGATTGACAAATGTATGAGTCTGCTTGTGGAGAATCTGTCCCGTTCTTTTATCCAAAAGCTGATCAAAGACGGAAATGTGCTGGTAAACGGTACGCCGGTAAAGGGAAGTTGTCGTGTCAAATGTGATGATGAAGTAGTCTTCTCCGTGCCGGAATCTGTGGAACCGGATATTGAACCGGAGAACATCCCTCTGGATATCCTGTATGAGGATGCGGATCTGATCGTGGTGAATAAGCCGAAGGGGATGGTGGTGCATCCGGCGGCGGGACATTACAGCGGCACTCTGGTTAATGCACTGATGTATCACTGTGGCAGGGATTTGTCCGGGATCAACGGAGTACTGCGCCCCGGTATTGTACATCGTATCGACAAGGATACCACTGGATCTGTCATTGCCTGCAAAAATGACAAAGCACACCGGTGCATTGCAGAACAGTTGAAGGAACATTCCATCAACAGAAGATACCGTGCCATCTGTTTCGGAGAGCTGAATCAGGAGGAAGGCACCATCGACCAGCCCATCGGCAGGCATCCGAATGACCGTAAAAAAATGGCGGTGAACCACCAGAACGGAAAACGTGCCGTGACCCATTACCGGGTATTACAGAGATTTCAGGGATATACTTATATAGAGTGTGTGTTGGAGACCGGAAGGACGCACCAGATCCGTGTGCATATGGCAAGCATCGGGCATCCGCTTCTGGGGGATGAAGTCTACTCCAACCGGAAAAGTCCTTTCAAATTACAGGGGCAGACACTTCATGCCAAGACACTGGGATTTATTCATCCCACTACCGGAGAATATCTGGAGATCGATGCTCCGCTGCCGGAATATTTTGAACATCTTCTGACAGTGTTGGAGAAATAAAACTTATAGCTTATGTTTCGTACAGAAATGAGGCGACTATGAATCTGTTTGATATTTTAGGACCTGTAATGGTCGGCCCCAGCAGTTCTCATACTGCGGGAGCGGTCCGGATCGGTTATATTTCAGGAAAATTACTTCAGGACCATGTGGTGAAGGCGGAAATCCTTCTGCATGGTTCCTTTGCTACTACGGGCATCGGACATGGCACGGATAAGGCGCTGATCGCAGGCCTTTTGGGAATGCGGCCGGATGATATCCGGATTCCGGACAGCTTTTTCCTGGCGAAAAAGGACGGAATGGAATTCTCTTTTTCCACCATTACCCTGAAAGATGCCCATCCCAATACGGCGGTTCTGCGGCTGACCGGAGAACATGGGCGGAAAATAGAAGTGCAGGCGGCTTCCATTGGCGGCGGCCGGATCCTGATCGCAAAACTGGATGGAATCGAAGTAAATTTCTCTGCGGAAAAGCCGACTTTGATTGTACACAATGTGGATCAGCCGGGACATGTGGCACAGGTGACCTCCATGCTGGCTGAAAAGCAGGTGAATATTGCAACTCTGCAACTCTACAGGGACAAGCGGGGCGGCTACGCCGTTATGGTCATAGAGACAGATCAGGAAGTGCCGGAGGAATCGGTGGCCTGGCTGGAACAGCTGGACGGCATCATTAAGGTGACCTATATCAATGTGGAGGAGTAACTATGTCCTATCAGTCATTTGAACAGATATTACAGAAATGTCATACGGAAGGAAAAGAATTCTGGCAGGTGATTCTGGAAGATGATATGGCGGAGCGGAATGTGTCAAAGCAGGACAGTATGGAGCATATGCGGACTACCTGGGATGCCATGCTGCTGGCAGCGGCTACTTATGAAGGAGATATTAAGTCCTCCAGCGGACTTGTCGGCGGTGATGGCCAACGGATGGAGGAATACACACACAATACCGGTAAGGAGTCACTATGCGGGGAATATGTAGACGAATGTATTGCAGGAGCGTTACAGATGGGAGAATCCAATGCCTGTATGAAACGGATCGTGGCAGCACCTACCGCTGGAGCCTGTGGGGTATTGCCTGCGGTGCTGGTTCCCTATTTTCAAAAACGGTGCAGGGATACCGACAAAATTCTGAAAGCCATGTATGTAGCGGCGGGGATTGGACAGATCATAGCCACCCGTTCTTCCATCAGCGGGGCTGCGGGAGGATGCCAGGCGGAGATCGGGTCCGCCAGTTCCATGGCGGCCGGAGCTCTGACATATCTGCAGGGAGGCAACTGCGAACAGATTGCTACAGCGGCTGCCATGGCTATGAAGAATCTGCTGGGACTGGTATGCGACCCGGTAGCGGGACTGGTGGAGGTTCCATGCGTGAAACGAAATGTGATCGGTACTGTGAATGCCATGGCCTGTGCGGATATGGCAATGGCGGGGATCGTAAGCCGGATTCCACCGGATCAGGTTATGGATGCCATGAAAGAAGTCGGGGATAAAATGGATGCTTCCCTGAGGGAAACGGCGTTAGGAGGCCTGGCACAGACGGAAGAAGGCATGAAAATAGCAGAAAAAATGCATGCATCATATGAAAATTAGTAATAAACGACTGAAAAAACTGATAATTGGTTGATTTTTTGTTAAATATCACGTATAATGAAAATACAAAAAATGCTAGTTATCAAGTACAGCAGAAAGTGGGTGTGTGTATGAATACGATTATTACCATTGGACGTCAGTTTGGTTCTGCAGGCCGTGAAATCGGGGAAAAGGTTGCAGAGTATTTCGGAATCAAATGCTATGATAAGGAACTTCTTATCAGAGCGGCACAGGAAAGTGGTTTCTGTGAGGAAATGATCCAGAACCATGATGAGAGACCTACCAATTCTTTCCTGTATAATCTGGTGATGGATACTTATTCTTTCGGCTACAATGCATCCTCTTTTGTAGATATGCCTATCAGCCACAAAGTATTTCTTGCACAGTTCGATACGATCAAGAAGATCGCCGATGAAGGCCCTTGCGTTATTGTAGGCCGTTGTGCAGATTATGCTCTGGCAGATTACAAGAACTGCATCAATCTGTTCATCTTCGGCGATGACGATGTGAAGACCAAACGTATCATGGCCAGATATGATCTGACGGAAGCCAAGGCAAAGGAAATGATCACGAAGAAGGATAAGCAGCGTCAGAGTTACTACAACTATTATTCTTCCAAGAAGTGGGGCAGAGCTGATAGTTACGATCTGTGCATCAACAGCAGCATCCTCGGCATCGAAGGAACCGTAAAGCTGATCATTCAGTATGTGGAAGACTTCGAGAAGAAAAATAATGCAGATATTCTGGAAAAGTAGATATCTGAAATATTTTTCAAAAAAATAAAATTATATCTTGACGATTAGGGCGCCTCATGTTATTATACTACGGTATGCCGCATAACTAGGTATAAGTGTGTCGGATTTTAGAATCCTTTACCACCAAAGTTAGCGAGTAAATAATAGGAGGTGCCTTATTATGTACGCAATTATTGCAACAGGTGGAAAGCAGTACAAAGTTTCTGAAGGTGATGTGATCAAAGTTGAGAAGATCGATGCAGAAGCTGGTAACACTGTTACTTTTGACCAGGTGATCGCAGTAAGTGACAATACCCTCAAGGTTGGTGCTGACGTTGCTAACGCAACTGTTACCGCAACCGTTATGGAGCAGGGTAGAGGTAAGAAGGTTATTGTATACAAGTACAAGAGAAAAACCGGTTACCACAAGAAGAATGGTCATAGACAAGCATACACTCAGGTTAAGATCGAAAAGATTAACGCGTAATCGTTATGACAACTATTATCATTCGTAAGAACCATGAAGGGATCTATCGTGGATTCTACTGCATGGGGCATGCGGAATATGCGAAGAAGAGATTGTTCGGTAAGGAACCGGATATCCTCTGTGCAGCGATTTCCGTGACCGTACAGAGTACGATCATGGCGTTGGACGAGATGGTCGACGAAAAAATGCAGCTGACGCAGAATGAGGAGACGGGATTTATCAAATGTGATTTCGAGAATTCCATTCCGCAGGACAAGACCGTATTTCTGATGGACTTTATGGTGTTTTCACTGCAGAAGCTCAGCAGACAGTACGGGGAACAGTATTTGCAAGTAAAAATCGAGGAGGTGTAGACCATGTTTAACTTTAACCTTCAATTTTTTGCACATAAAAAGGGAGTTGGTTCTACCAAGAACGGTAGAGATTCCGAATCCAAGAGATTAGGTGCGAAGAGAGCTGATGGCCAGTTTGTAAAAGCTGGAAATATTCTTTACAGACAGCGCGGTACTAAGATCCATCCCGGTGTCAATGTTGGTATCGGTGGAGATGATACTCTGTTTGCTTTAGTTGATGGCGTTCTCCGTTTTGAGAGAAAGGGCAGAGACAAGAAGCAGGCTTCCGTATATCCTGTAGAGAAATAAGTTGATTTAACCAGGGCTTCAAACATACTGATTGTTTGAAGCCCTTTTAGTCCGTAAAGAGTTTTATGTCGGAAAGGAGAACAAAATGTTTGCTGACAGAGCTAAAATTTACGTAAGAAGCGGTAAAGGCGGAGATGGTCATGTGTCCTTTCGCCGCGAAAAATATGTTCCCAGTGGCGGCCCTGACGGTGGCGATGGTGGTCACGGCGGTGACGTGATCTTTGTTGTAGATGAGGGACTGAATACCCTGATCGATTTCCGGCACATCCGTAAGTACAAGGCCGGAGACGGGGAAGAGGGCGGCAAGAAAAACTGCCGCGGCAAGGACGGAGAAGACATCATTATCAAAGTCCCTGCGGGAACCGTGATCAAAGAAGCACAGAGCGGGCAGGTAATTACGGATATGTCGGGGGACAACAAACGGGTTGTTCTCTTAAAAGGCGGCAAGGGCGGTAACGGTAACCAGCATTATGCTACCAGTACCATGCAGGCACCCAAGTATGCACAGCCGGGACAGGCTGCACAGGAACTGGAACTTCTGCTGGAACTGAAGGTGATCGCTGATGTCGGACTGGTAGGATTTCCCAATGTTGGTAAATCCACGTTCCTGTCCAGAGTGACCAATGCCAGACCCAAGATTGCCAACTATCATTTCACGACCCTGAATCCGAATCTGGGTGTAGTGGATCTGGAAGGAACCGGTGGTTTCGTCATTGCGGATATTCCGGGACTGATCGAGGGAGCTTCCGAGGGAATCGGTCTGGGACACGAATTCCTGCGCCACATCGAACGTACCAAGGTGATCATCCATATCGTGGATGCGGCCGGTACGGAGGGAAGAGATCCCATTCAGGATATCTATGCCATCAATAAAGAACTGGAAGCCTATAATCCGGAGATTGCAGCCAGACCTCAGGTGATCGCGGCGAATAAGATTGACGCTATCTATACGGAGGATGGATCCGATCCGGTAGCTGCAATCCGGGCAGAGTTTGAATCGAAGGGCATCAAGGTGTTCCCTATGTCTGCAGTAACCGGTCAGGGCGTAAAGGAACTGTTATACGAAGTGAACGATATGCTTGCTAACATCGGAGAAGAGACCACTGTCTTTGCGCAGGAGTACTTCCCGGAGAGTATGACAGGATCTGTGGATGATGCTTACACCGTAACCTATGATGAAGAAGAGGACGAGTACGTAGTAGAAGGACCCAAGATCGAGAAGATGCTGGGATACACCAATCTGGACAGTGAGAAGGGATTTACCTTCTTTCAGAATTTCCTGAAGGATACCGGTATTTTAGAGGAACTGGAAGCACTGGGTATCCAGGAGGGCGATACGGTACGCATGTACGGTCTGTCCTTTGATTACTATAAGTAAGTTTGTGAAAGGAAAAGATAGATTATGACAAGCAAACAGAGAGCTTATTTAATGAGTCTGGCCAGCAATCTGAATCCCATTTTTCAGGTGGGTAAATCCAGCCTGACTCCGGAACTCACCGCAGCTATTGGTGAATCCTTTAATAATAATGAACTGATCAAGATCGGTGTTCTGAAGAACTGTTTTGACGACCCCAGAGCTATTGCGGAGATGGTGGCGGAGCGTACCCATTCCCAGGTCGTACAGGTGATCGGCAAGAAGATCGTATTGTACAAGCCCGACAAGGACAAGCCGAAGATCGAACTGCCCAGATAAGGTCAGAGCATAGCCGACGAGAACCAATCAAGAATGATAACTGCGTGCAAAGGGATGAGGAAGCATGAGCAGAATAGGTATTATGGGAGGCACCTTTAATCCGATTCATACAGGACATTTGCTGTTGGCAGAGCATGTGCTGGAGATGGTGGGACTGGATCAGGTCTGGCTGATCCCCACAGGATGTTCCTATCTGAAAAGAAAAGAAGGGATCACTGTGTTATCGGCGGAGGACCGGTACCGGATGGTCAATCTGGCCATTGCGGACAACGACAGATTCCGCTGTCTGGACATGGAGATCCGCCGCCCGGGAAATTCCTACAGCTACGAGACCATGGAACAGCTGCAAAAGGAATATCCGGAGGATCGGTTCTTTTTTATCTGTGGAGCGGACTGTCTGTATACCATAGAATACTGGAAATGTGCGGACCGTCTGTTTGCCGCATGTACAGTTCTTGCCGCTGTACGGGGAGATGCTGATATTGCAGATATGCAGGAAAAAATCGATGCGCTGGAAAAGAAATTCGGTGCACAGATCAGACTGCTTCCTTTCCGACGCATCGAGATCTCATCTTCCGAAATACGTGAAAGAAGGCGCAAGGGGCTATCCGTACGATATCTTGTGCCGGATGCGGTGAGAGTATATATGGAAGAAAAGGGGCTTTACCAGGATGAGTGATGTTTTGAAAAAACTGACCAGAGAAATGGAAAAAGTACAGGAACCAAAACGTTTTGTTCATACACAGGGCGTGGAATATACTGCGGCGGCGCTGGCCATGCGTTATGGTGAGGACGTGGAACGGGCACAGGTGGCAGGACTGCTTCATGATTGCGCAAAATGTATGGGAAATGATAAACTGTTGTCAGCCTGCGAGAAACACCACATTCCGGTGACGGACGTGGAACGGCGCAATCCCTATCTTTTGCACGCCAAGGTGGGAAGCTATCTGGCGAAGAAAGAATACAAGGTGGAAGATCCGGAAATCCTGAGCGCTATTTTATACCATACCACAGGACATCCGAATATGACTCTGCTGGAAAAGATCATTTTTACGGCGGATTATATTGAACCGGGTAGAAAACAGGCACCGAATCTTAAGATAATCCGACAGATGGCTTTTATAGACCTGGATGCAGCGGTAAAAAAGATCCTAGAGGACACTCTGGATTATCTGCGATCCGGGGATGGCGAGATGGATCCCATGACGGAAGAGACCTATCAATATTATAAGAACTATAATGAAAATAAGAAGAGTGAGGAGTAATATTTCGATGAGTGAAGAATCCAGAAAAATGGCAAAACTGGCCGTAGAGGCGCTGGAAGATAAAAAAGCAGAGGATATCAAAGTAATAGACATCAGTAATGTGTCTGTAATTGCAGATTATTTTATTATCGCGGGAGGCAATAACTCCAGCCAGATCCAGGCACTGTGTGATAATGTAGAGGAAAAGCTGGGAAGAGCCGGCTTCCCTGCCAGACAGACCGAAGGATATGAAACCGCCAACTGGGTACTGTTAGACTTTGGCGATGTGATCGTACATGTCTTTGACAAGGAAAACCGTCTGCTCTATGATCTGGAACGTATCTGGAGAGATGGCGTACAGATTCCCGTAGAGGAACTTTAAGCTTCGCTGTCTCCCAGATGGAGAAAGAAGCTGATGAGATAGAGTCCGCTGATTCCCACCAAAACATATACAATTCTGGAAAACCAGGACATGTCACCGAACAGGAAGGCTACAAGATCAAAGCGGAAAAGCCCGATCAGCCCCCAGTTCACTGCACCTATTATAGCTATGGTGAGAGCGGTTCCATCCAAATATTTATTTCCCATAAAATCTCCTTATCCTGTCTGTATGAAATTTGCCGCTGCAAAATCCATACAGACATTTTTTTGAAGTTTCTATTTAATGATTGTTTCATAGATAGTCTTACCCCAAAAAATAAAAAATATACTACTTTTAAATAAAAATTGAGCTTTGTTGATCTATTTTAATGTCAAAAAACATCAAATTAGAAAATAAAATCCATTGACAAAGGAAATAGAAGCGAGTAATATACAAAAATAACAATTATACATTGTATATTTGTATACATTGTTAAAAAGGAGGAAGATATTATGAAGAAATTTAACAAGTTTTTAAGTGTTGCCGTAGCATCTGCTATGGTAATGTCCATGGCTGGCTGTGGTAATACAGACAATGGTTCTGCAGCAACCGGTACAAACGCAGCAACTGAGAGTGCAGCCTCCGGCAGCGTATTTAAGATTGGCGGTATCGGACCTACTACCGGTGGCGCAGCAGTTTACGGTCTGGCTGTACAGCATGGTGCAGAGATTGCAGTAGAAGAGATCAATGCAGCAGGTGGTATCAACGGCTATCAGATAGAGTTCAAGTTCCAGGATGACGAGGCAGATGCTGAGAAATCCGTAAATGCTTATAATGCATTAAAGGACTGGGGTGCTCAGATCATTGATGGTTCTACCACCAGTGGTGCATGTATTGCGGTTACCGACAAGACCAAAGAAGACAATATGTTCCAGATCACTCCTTCCGGATCTGCAGTAGAATGTGTTCAGTATGATAACAACTTCCGCGTATGCTTCTCCAATCCTAACCAGGGTCTTGCATCCGCACAGTATATTGGTGAGAATGGTCTGGCTGAGAAGATTGCTGTTATTTATGACAGCTCCGATGTATATTCTTCCGGTATTTATGAGAAGTTTGTAAAGGAAGCTGAAAACCAGCCCTTTGAAGTAGTAGCTGCGGAAGCTTTTACCGCTGATAACAAGACGGATTTCTCCGTACAGTTACAGAAGGCAAAGGATGCCGGAGCAGACATGGTATTCCTTCCTATTTATTATCAGGAATCCGCACTTATCCTGACACAGGCAGCTGCTATGGGTTATGCTCCTAAGTGGTTCTCATGTGATGGTATGGATGGTATTCTCGGTGGTGTAGATAATTTTGATGTATCTCTGACCGAAGGCGTTATGCTGTTAACTCCTTTCGCAGCTGATGCAACCGATGATCTGACCCAGTCTTTCGTAACTAAGTATAAGGAAAAATACGGTGAGACTCCCAACCAGTTCGCAGCAGACAGCTATGATGCTATCTATGTGATCAAGGCTGCTATCGAGAAGAGCGGTGTTACTCCTGATATGAGTGTTTCTGATATTTGTGATGGTATGAAGGCTGCCATGACAGAGATCACTGTAGATGGTCTGACCGGTAACGGCATGACCTGGACCGCAGACGGTGAGGCTAACAAGGCTCCTAAGGCTGTTGTGATCGAGAATGGTGCTTACAAGGCTATGTAATTTTGCTGATAAAGTTTCCAAAGAGGGTTACCGCAGGGTAGCCCTCTTTGCTTAATGTCAGAGACTTTGCAATAATGGGAGAGCAGTTGTTTTTCCCGGTATGTTCTGTTATACTTTATTTTATATGATAATTTGTGCATTCGCATGAATGGAGGTAGTTCACATGAGTTTTATCAGTTATCTGATCAACGGTATCAGCCTTGGAAGTGTCTATGCGCTGATCGCATTAGGCTATACCATGGTATATGGTATTGCCAAAATGCTGAATTTCGCACATGGTGATGTCATTATGGTCGGTGCATTTATTACTTATACAATGTGCAGTACCATGGGACTTTCTCCTGTGATCGGTGTTCTGGCAGCTGTTATCGCCTGCACCCTGTTGGGAATGGCTATTGAAAAAGTAGCATACAAGCCTTTAAGAAAGGCTTCTTCTCCGTTAGCGGTTCTGATCACCGCAATCGGTGTCAGCTATCTGCTGCAGAATGTAGCTCTTTTGATCTTTGGTGCAAATGCCAAGGCATTTACTTCTGTAGTATCCGTTCCGGCTGTGAAGCTGGCAGACGGACAGATCAATATTACCGGAGAGACGATCGTTACGATTGTTACCTGTCTGATCATTATGGCAGGTCTGATGCTTTTTATCAACAAGACCAAAGCAGGACAGGCAATGTTAGCAGTATCCGAGGATAAGGGGGCTGCACAGTTGATGGGTATCAATGTGGACGGAACCATTGCACTGACTTTTGCCATCGGATCCGGACTGGCCGCTGTAGCGGGAGTTCTGTTATGTTCCGCATATCCTTCCCTGACACCGTACACCGGTTCCATGCCCGGTATTAAAGCTTTCGTGGCGGCTGTATTTGGCGGAATCGGATCTATCCCCGGTGCTCTGGTTGGTGGTATATTGTTGGGGATTATCGAAATCTTTGGTAAAGCCTATATTTCTTCCCAGATGGCTGATGCTATTGTATTTGCAGTTTTGATCGTTGTGCTTCTGGTAAAACCTGCCGGACTGTTTGGCAAGAATATTCAGGAAAAAGTATAAGGGAAGAGGCAGGTGCATAATATGAAGAAATTATCGAATAAGAAAATAAATAAAACCTTCCGGGATAATCTTATTACTTACGGAATGGTGATTGCAGCTTATGTCATCATGCAGATTCTGGTGTCTGCCGGCAGTGTGAGCAGCTTGATCCAGGGACTATTGGTTCCGCTGTGTACTTATGCAATTCTGGCGGTATCTCTGAACCTTACCGTAGGTATTCTGGGAGAACTGAGCCTTGGACATGCAGGATTTATGTGTATCGGAGCATTCACCAGCGCCTTTTTCTCCAAAGTCATGGAGAATAGCGCAATGCCTTCCGGACTTCGCTTTTTCTTTGCTATTATGATCGGTGCATTTTTTGCAGGTGTGTTCGGACTGCTGATCGGTATCCCCGTACTTCGTTTGAAGGGTGACTATCTGGCAATCGTAACACTGGCTTTTGGCGAAATCATTAAGAATCTGGTAAATATTATGTTTGTAGGCCGGGATGAGAATGGATTCCATATCTCCTTTACCAATACCATGGATCTGAACATGTCAGAGGACGGAGACGTTATTATCAAAGGTGCACAGGGTATCACCGGAACCCCTCATGATTCCAGCTTTACCATTGGTATTGTGTTATTGCTGATCACATTGTTTATTGTATTGAACCTGATCCATTCCAGAGACGGACGTGCCATCATGGCAATTCGTGACAATACCATTGCGGCGGAATCCGTAGGAATTCATATTACAAAGTATAAACTGATGGCATTCTCCATTTCTGCGGCACTTGCAGGTGTAGCAGGCGTACTGTATGCGCATAATCTGTCCACACTGACGGCATTACCCAAGAACTTTGGATATAACATGTCTATTATGATACTGGTATTCGTTGTACTGGGTGGCATCGGTAATATTCGCGGTTCCATTATTGCTTCTGTAATCCTTACCCTGTTACCGGAGTTACTGCGTGGTCTGAACGATTATCGTATGCTGATCTATTCCATCGTACTGATCGTAATGATGCTGTTCAACTGGGCTCCGAAGTGTATTGAATGGAGAGAAAAAGTGGCAGCCAGATTCAAGAAGTCTGTGAAAAAGGAGGCTGAATAATCATGGCATTATTAGAGGCAAAAAATTTAGGCATTTCTTTCGGCGGACTTCGTGCGGTAGATGATTTCAATATTAAGATTGAAAAAGGTTCCCTGTACGGACTGATCGGTCCCAACGGTGCAGGTAAGACCACCGTATTCAACCTTTTGACAGGTGTATATAAGCCCACAGAGGGTATTATTACGCTGGATGGAAAGGATGTTACCGGTAAAAAGACCATCGAAATCAATCAGGCAGGAATTGCAAGAACCTTCCAGAATATTCGACTGTTCAAGGATCTGTCTGTGATAGACAATGTAAAAGTAGGGCTGCACAATCATATGAGCTACAGCACGGTTACCGGTATTTTACGTCTGCCGAAATATTATAAAGTAGAAAAGCAGATGACGGAGGAGGCCATGGAGCTTCTGAAGGTATTCGGATTGGAAGAGGAAGCGGAAACACTGGCGGACAATCTTCCCTATGGTAAGCAGAGAAAGTTGGAGATTGCGAGAGCACTGGCTACCAAGCCCAAGCTCCTTCTGTTAGATGAGCCTGCTGCAGGTATGAACCCTAACGAGACGCTGGAACTGATGGAGACCATCCGTTTTGTCAGAGAGCATTTTGATATGACGATCCTTCTGATCGAGCATGATATGAAACTGGTAGGCGGAATCTGTGAGGAACTTACGGTTCTGAACTTTGGCCGTGTCCTGTGTCAAGGCAAGACCAGTGATGTGCTGAACAATCCGGAAGTCATCAAGGCTTATCTGGGTGAATAGGAGGACAACAGCTATGGCAATGTTAGAAGTAAATGATATTAAAGTATATTACGGCATGATACAGGCCATAAAGGGTGTGTCCTTTCACGTAGATGAGGGAGAGGTCATTGCACTGATCGGAGCCAACGGCGCCGGTAAGACAACGATCCTGCACACCGTATCCGGTCTGCTGACACCGAAGGAAGGAAGCATTACTTTTGAAGGTCAGGATCTGGTCAAGATTCCCGGATATAAGATTGTATCCATGGGTATGGCGCATGTTCCGGAAGGAAGACGTGTTTTCGCACAGCTTTCCGTATTACAGAATCTGATGATGGGTGCCTACACCAGAAAAGATAAAGAAGAGATCGCACAGACTCTGGAGACCGTATTTGACCGCTTCCCCCGTTTGAAGGAACGTCAGAATCAGATGGCGGGTACCTTGAGTGGTGGTGAACAGCAGATGCTGGCCATGGGTAGAGCATTAATGTCTCATCCCAAGATTATTTTAATGGATGAGCCGTCCATGGGACTGTCCCCTATTTTTGTAAATGAGATTTTTGATATTATCCAGGAAGTAAGCAAGAGCGGTACTACAGTTCTGCTGGTAGAGCAGAATGCGAAGAAGGCATTGTCCATCGCAGACAGAGCTTATGTATTGGAGACCGGTAAGATTGTTCTGGAAGGCAAGGCAAGCGACCTTCTGAATAATGATTCCATTAAGAAAGCATATCTGGGTGAATAACTCTTGATTTAAGCCGCTGCGGGTGGAAGCAGCAGAGACAGAAAGGTATGGTGATCGAAATGAATAATGTAGTCATTACCATTGCAAGACAGTATGGAAGCGGCGGGCGAACCATCGGTGAGATGTTGGCGAAGAAGCTGAATGTTCATTACTATGACAAGGAGCTGATGAAGCTGGCAAGTGATGACAGTGGCATCAATGAAGCGCTGTTCGTAAATGCAGATGAAAAAGTGAAGAGCACGAAGCTGTTCCATATTGCGAAAAAGGAGTATCACGGGGAACTGATTCCTCCGGAAAGTGATGATTTTACCTCCACGGACAATCTGTTTAACTATCAGGCGAAGATCATCCGGGATCTGGCAAAGGAGGAATCCTGTGTCATTATCGGACGGTGTGCGGATTATGTGTTGAAGGATTATCCGAATGTCCTCAGCGTATTTATTCATGCCCCGAAGGAATATTGTCTGGAAGGCGCAGCGAAGAAGCATAGCATGAGCCCGAAGGAATTGGAGCGCTTTATCAATAAGACGGATAAGCACCGTGCGGAGTACTATAAGTATCATACTGGACGGGAATGGACAGATGCAAGAAATTACGATCTGTGTCTGGACAGCTCCAAGCTGGGATATGAAAGATGCGTGGATGAGATCATTTCTTATATGAAAGTAAGATTCCCGGAGGACTAAATGTAAAATATAGTTAAAAACAGCCTGCAGCAAATCATGCTGCAGGCTGTTTTGCTTATCTGTAAAAGCGGAATACGCCGAACACGGTGCCAAGGATCTGGCAATTATCTACTATGATGGGATCCATGGTGTCGTTCTCCGGCTGGAGACGGATATGTCCCTTCTCCTTATAGAAAGTCTTGACGGTAGCGGAATCATCGATCAGGGCCACAACGATCTCACCGTTATTCGCTGTGTTCTGGACATGAACGAAGACACGGTCACCGTTGAAAATACCGGCATTGATCATGGACTCTCCGCGGACATTCAGAATGAAGGATTCTCCCTTGGGTACTACATCGGCGGGAACAGGGAAGTAGTCCTGAACGTTCTCTTCGGCCAGAATAGGCTGCCCGGCAGCAACATTACCGATCACGGGGAGGCTGACCATCTCGGTACGCACCATCTGGAAGTTGTCGTCGCAGATCTCAATGGCACGGGGCTTGGTCGGGTCTCTGCGGATATAGCCGTTCTTCTCCAATGTCTCCAGATGAGAATGAACGGAAGAGGTGGATTTTAAGTTCACCGTCTCACAGATCTCACGCACTGTGGGGGGATAGCCTCTTTTTAAAATCTCATCTTTGATATAATCTAATATTTCCTGCTGCTTGGCAGTAATTTTTCCATAGCCCATAAATGACCTCCGTAATTAAAGTAATATATAAAGGTAATACACTTGTTCTTACTGATTTATATAACGATTATAGCATAGCGAAAAGTAAAAAGCAAACATATATTCCAAAAATATGTTCGATTTTTGGCTTGACATTAGAATACATGTTCGGTATAATGCAAACAGAAAGAACAAACGTTCCCGAACAGATATTCTTATGAGAGGTGTGTTATGAGAGTACAGAAGAGCGTATACCGAATGACTGACAGAGAGTTAAGATTATATAAGAGACAGTTAAGAAGAAAACAGCAGATCCGTCGGAGGGTCTTTACCATGATCACTACGATCTGTGTGATCGTTTTCTGTGCGGTGTCCTATCAGGGCATCCGTTCTCTGGCAAGCTCTGGGGAAGAACAGCTGAAGTTCAAATATTATACTCAGGTGACCGTTGCTTACGGAGAGACCTTATGGGATCTGTCTGAGAATTATATTGATTATGAAGAATATAAGGATAAGAATGAATATATCGAAGAAGTACAGAGTATCAATCATCTGGCAGAGGAAGACTCGATCAGAGCTGGACAGACTCTGATCGTTCCTTATTACTCTTATGATTTTGTGAAATAATATTCGGTGTAGTTTATATGACGGAAAGTTATATGTAGCTACATGGTTTATTGCCGAGGCTTGTCATTATGATAAGGATTCTGTTCGCGAAGACGCAGCGCACTTGCAGCCTGATGCCTTCGGTATTCATCAATGTTAGCATAGTGTTTGCGGGTGGTATTGACGTCCTTATGACCGAGTACGTCCGCTACGAGATAGATATCACCGGTTTCTTTATACAGTTCTGTACCGTAGGTACTACGAAGCTTATGTGGTGTTATTTTCTTTAACGGTGTGACGCGGGTCGTATATTTTTTTACCAGGTTTTCTACGGAGCGGACCGCCATACGGCGATTCTGCAGGGACAGAAATAATGCGTTTTCATGTCCTTCTGCAGGAATCGTATGTTCCCGCTGTTCCAGATAGTCTAATAGTGCGGTTTCCACTTCTTCACCGAAATACACGATGGCTTCATAGCCACCCTTTCTGCGGATCTTTATGCCACCGGTATCAAAGTCTATATCTTGAAGATCCAGTCCCACACATTCCGATACACGAATTCCAGTCCCCAGGAGAAGCGTCAGCAAAGCAACGTCGCGAACTTTGGTTTTCTTATGATATTCCAGTTCTTTTTTTGTCAGTTTGGTTCCATCCTCTACCTGATCCAGCAGAATAGCCACTTCATTGGGTTCCAGACGAATGATCTCTTTTTCGGGACGCTTCGGAAGAGGTACAAGCGCTGCCGTATTTTTTTCAATCTGTTCATTCTGAAAATAATAATTATAAAAGCTTCGAAGGGAAGACAGCTTTCGGGCTTTTCCTCTTTCTTCGTTTGTGATGTCTTTTCCATCCTTCTGATACAGGCTCATGTAGTCCAGGTATTCTTCGATATCCGTCCGATGTACCATATCCAGAACGGAAAGGGGAAATTCGGTGATCTCCATTTTATTGCAATAACTGTTTTTCTCATGTAAAAACTCAAAGAACAGACGGATATCATAGGCATAGGCAAGTCTGGTTCTGGTAGAAGTATAGGGCTCGATTCCGCGAAAAAAATCTTTGCAGAAGCTGGGGAGAGTATCCAGAATCTTACGAAGTTTTAAAATGTTATTCTTATTTTGTTCGTCATGATAATTTTCTTCTTTAATGACTGCCAAAGTATTCTTACCAACCTTCCATATTTCCTCGCTGGATCGCGGTAAAGATACGATCCTTGACACCGGGATTTTCCCGATGAATCTGTTGCAATAGTTCTTTTATGTATTCCCGCGTGGTATGCCCATCTGCAGGACAGGGACTTTTGACCACGGGTACCTGATATTTGTTCACAAAACCGATAACTTCGGCTTCCCGCATATAGATCAGCGGCCGGATCACGGTCAGACCGGTTTTATCCAGATGCGTTACCGGAGAAAAGGTATGCAGTCGGCCCTCGTAGAAGAGGGAGAGCAACATGGTCTCTACTACATCATCTTCGTGATGTGCATAGGCAATCTTATTGCACCCCAGCTCCTTAATCGCATCGTTCAGTGCACCTTTACGCATTTTCGCACAAAGAGAACAGGGATTGTCCTCCTTGCGGTCTTCAAATACGATTTGGGCAATAGAAGTCTCCACTACGGTATATGGGATATTTCTGTCAGCACAAAGTGTACGGATTTCATTCAGATTCAGATTCTGAAATCCAAGATTGACTGTGACTGCAATAACTGTAAAATGCTTCGGATAAAACTTGCTGAGTTCATATAAAGCCAGCAGGAGAGTAAGACTGTCCTTGCCTCCGGAAATCCCCACAGCGATCCGGTCGCCTTCCTCGATCATATGATAGTCAGCCACAGCCTGTCTGACACGGCTCAATACTTTTTGTAATGTCATTGTTCACTCCATTCTTTTACTGGTATCTATTTTATACTGCCGGGAATTCTTTTTCAACAAAAACGACAGATTTCTTCTTGTGGTGAGCGAAAAACCATAGTATATTAAAAGAGATAAGATTTTATGAAGAAAGGTGTAGTTGAATGAAATACGACTTAAAAAACAATAAGTATTTTCGCTGGGGTCTGACCGCATTTCTGACCATTGCAGCCAGTATTTGTTTCTATTATCTGTTATTCCACGGAAGCAGTATCAAGACAGGCTTTCATACGATCATCGGGATTCTGATGCCGGTGGTATTTGGACTGGTGACGGCATATCTGCTGACCCCGGTACTTAATTTTATAGAAACCAAACTGCTATTTCCTTTGTGCCGGAAAATGAAGGTGAAGGAGAGCAGGAAGCGCAATTCCATTGTCCGTGGTATTGGCATACTGATCACGGCATTTTTGTTCGTCACCCTGATTTATAGTCTGGTTGCCATGATGCTTTCCCAGATTGTTCCCAGTATTGTAAATATTGCTTCCAATTTTGACACCTACATCAGCAATTTTACAAAATGGATCAGCAAGCTTATGGATGACAATCCGGAGCTGGGCAGTCAGATCACTTTACTGATTGATAAGTATTCCGTAGAACTGGAGAATTGGTTAAATAACACAGTACTGACCAAGACCAGTCAGGTGATCATGACAGTATCTTTGAGCGTAATCAATATTCTGAAGAGTCTTTGGGATTTTATCATCGGATTCGTTATTTCCATTTATGTACTGGCAAGTAAGGAAAAATTTGCCGGACAAGCGAAAAAAATGGCCTATGCTTTCTTTGAACAGAAAACAGCCAACCGCCTGATCAAGAGTTTTCGCTTTACCCATAGCACTTTCATCGGATTTATCGGCGGCAAGATTGTAGATTCCTTTATCATCGGATGCCTGTGCTTTATCGGAACCACGTTATTGCAGACACCGTATGCGGCACTGGTCAGCGTGATTGTGGGTGTGACCAATATTATTCCCTTCTTTGGTCCTTATCTGGGAGCTATTCCCAGTGCCATCCTGATCCTTGTGGTGGATCCGATGCACCCTTTAAACTGTGTTTATTTCGTCCTGTTCATTCTGGTGTTACAGCAGTTTGACGGAAATTTTCTGGGACCCAAAATTCTGGGCAATTCCACCGGGCTTACCGGTTTCTGGGTGATTTTCGCCATCACGGTATTCGGTGGATTATTCGGTATTCTCGGCATGATCGTCGGGGTGCCTATCTTTGCAGTGATCTATGCGGCTATCAAGGCAGTAGTTAATACGTTCCTTCGGAAAAAGGATCTGCCGGTAGAGACAGAACAATATTCTTATTTGAAAAATATTGATGAAGAGGGATTCCATACACTGAATTCCAGACTGCAAAAGGATCATGAGCTTAAAGATCAAACTGATTTCGGGCAGGATAAAAAAGATCAAGAAGAGAAAAACGTAGGAGAGAAGTAGACAAATGCGACTTGTAATACAACGGGTACAGCATGCAGAGGTAAAAGTAAATGGAGAAACGACAGGTAGCATCGGTAAAGGATTTCTGGTGCTGATTGGCGTAGCTGAGACAGATACCAGGGAGATTGCTGACAAAATGATTAAGAAGCTTTTGGGACTTCGAATTTTTGAGGATGCTGAGGGTAAGACTAATCTGGATCTGGATGCTGTAGACGGCGAATTACTGTTGGTGTCACAATTTACTCTGTATGCGGATTGCAAAAAAGGCAATCGTCCATCCTTTATCAAAGCCGGTAATCCGGATATGGCGAATGAACTGTACGAATATATCATCAGCAGGTGCCGCGAAAGTATTCCCAAGGTAGAAAAAGGAATCTTTGGTGCTGATATGAAAGTATCCCTGCTAAATGACGGCCCATTCACCATATTGCTGGATTCCGCGGAAATCTGTTAAAACAGCCAAAACAAGCTTTAAGAAGCGTTACAGAGTCATCTTCCTGTAGAACTATTCGTTAAACTTGTGTTTTGCGCATAGTTGGTTCGGTGACTGCTATCTTAGTAAGGGCTGATTTGTTCCTTAACAGACCGGAATGTGTTGGCTCTGCATGGGCGGTACACATTCCGGTTGAAAAATGTTGAAGTTATCTATTCGCATAATCAATCAAAATCTTTTTGCAATTACTGCAACGATAAGCTTCACAATGAGGGATTCCGCCTGAACCTTTACTCAATTCCAGATCGTCCGATTTTTTAATGCGAAAAACTTTTGTCAGATTATCAACTGCAAAAGTAATGTCTCGTGAGCTCATTAGGTATCCTCTTATCATTTCTTCACCACAATATGGACATTTCATTCTGCTTTACCTCCTATAAATATCGATTTTCGTTCTCTGTGACTTCCCAATAAACGGGAATTTCTCACTTCTTCATTTTAGGAGCAATAAGCAGCACTACTGTCACAAGAAAATATACACCATACAGTAACCACGTAATTGTATTGTTCCAAGAAAAACTCTTTTCTGGATGGTTCAATGCAAACATTATAAATACAAAAGCTACAATCAGCATTATCACACCGATAATCCTTGATATACTCTTATTCATGTAAAGCACCTCCTCGTCAAACTTGAATTGAACTAAATCGCTGCGCGATGGCCTTCGAAGGCTGTGGCGCAGTTTTCTCTTTAACTTAAAAAAGGCAGTAGATAATGAGTCCTAAAAGTAGTATTGTTAAATCACCACAAAATAACAATCGAACAGGATCATCATTAACACTGCCATGAATAGAATAACACTAGAATCTCTTTTTCTCAAGAGGGTATCTTTAATACGTGGACCTCCATGATGGCAGTGACTCATTAACGTTACTAGTATCATGGAGGTTATTATGTACGAAAAATATTTTAACAAGCTCAGAGAGGAATGCCTGATTCGTAACAGGTCCTCCCGAACTGCAGATACCTATATCAACAACATACGTCACTTTATGAAGTGGACAGGCTATAAACCAATGGAAGATTTATCCCTTCAGGATGCCAGATTATTTATACTGGAAAAACGTAATTCCGGTCTTTCATCTGCAACCTGCAACTTTTATAATTCTTCCATTTGCTTTCTATACAAACATGTCTTACACATTCCATGGGATCAAGACATTGTTCCAAGAATGCGATTGGATGTAAAGCTTCCGAAAGTGCTTTCTCTTGAAGAAATTGAAAAGTTAATCAATTCTGCAACCCAGATCCGTAACAAAGCAATCATTGCCCTGCTTTATTCATCTGGAATGCGTGTAGGAGAACTTGTCTCTCTTAAACCTGAAGATATCTATATGAGCACTATGCAGGTATATATTTCCAAAGGGAAGAATCATCGTGACAGATGGACGATTCTTTCAGAAAGAGCCCTTGATTTACTAAAAGAATACTGGAGAAGTTATCCGGTAAAAAGAGAGTATCTTTTTGTTTCTTTAGATGCTCCTCATGAACCACTAAAAGTGAGTGGTGTTGAAATCATGCTCAGGGCAGTAGGAAAAACAGCGGGCATTGAAGCACATCCGCATACGCTTCGCCATTCCTTTGCAAGTCACATGATTGAACAAGGTGTCCCTATCAACTATGTACAAGCAATGCTTGGACACCGCTGTCTGGAATCAACACAGGTATACATCCACATATCAAATAAAACTGTTATGGGAATAAAGAGTCCGCTTGATCATCCTGTCAAGAAAAAACGAGGACATAAATCTAAGAGAAACGCAGGTGATGCAAATGAATCATGACATCACCATTCAGGATGTATTCCATCGATTTCTTCCGCAATACTGTGAGACACACAACTTTTCTCCCCAACAGCAGCTAACGGCACTGTGTATCTCCAAATGCCATACTCTTGAAATGGGAGCCAATTTAAGCGAATGCGAAAACTGTCACAAGAAATATATTCATTATAATTCATGCAAGAACCGTCACTGCCCCATGTGTCAAGGAATGGAGGTCGATGAATGGATTGACAAACAGCAGGAAAATGTACTGGATGTTCCATACTTTCATACGGTTTTTACAGTTCCTGAAGAATTATATTCCCTGATTTATTCAAATCAGAAACTCCTTTATGATGCTTTGTACCATGCAGCACATCAAACAATGGAAGAACTGTCTGCGGATCCGAAGCATCTTGGAGCAAGGATTGGATATATCTGCGTACTTCATACCTGGGGCTCCAGGATGAATTATCATCCTCATCTCCACACCATTGTTCTTGGCGGTGGACTTGATGCTGCAAACAAGTGGAAGGATAAAGGAAAGAAGTTTTTCTTTCCGGTTAAGGTCATGTCTGCCGTCTTCAAAAAGTATTATCTTTGTGAGCTGAAACAACTCTGGGAAGAAAAAAAACTTGAGTATCATGGAACGGCAGCACATTTAAAAAATCATTATGAATTCAAAGTTTTACTGAATTCCCTCTACGATAAGAACTGGGTTGTATATACGAAAGAGGCATTCAATGGAGCTAATTCTGTGATCCGGTACCTTGGCCGTTACACTCATCGTATCGCTATCAGTAATCGTAGAATCGTCAGTATGACAGATGAGACTGTTACCTATCTCGTAAAGGATTACAAAAATGGTGGTAAATATATCGAGCAAACCATCAAAGGAACAGAGTTTCTGCGAATGTTTCTGATGCATGTGCTCCCTAAAGGTTTTGTCCGAATTCGCCACTATGGCCTGCTTTCCTGCAGGAACAAGAAAGAAAAGATGGCACACTGCCGGAAGCTTCTCAACTGCATTCAATATATTTCAAAACTCCGAGGCAAAACCTGTGCGGAAAAGCTGATGATCCTTTACAAAAAGGATATCTGTAAGTGTGAAGCCTGTGGTGGAAATCTTCTTTCGCTATCGCTTCGAGGACACTACATGTTGACTTGAGCGAAGTCATTTGAATACTGAAAAACAGCCGTCTGAATGAAGGCTTATTAAGTGCACCCTTCATTCGATAAGACAGGTTACTATTTTTGAATATATGCTGGAATCAGTTTCCAATGTATAGATTCTTTGGTAAAATCAAGAAGAAAATCGATTCAAACTCCATACTGTATCAGCTGGAGTGACGCAATTTTGTTCAATCGGTAAAAATCGGTGTGCAGTCCAGAGAAAAGGGCAGCTATCAAAAGATGGTAAGCTGTTTTTTTCTCTGTCCTGACGCCGATTGTTCACGTATCAATTT
>NZ_JBKVQF010000018.1:0-67149 GCF_046969025.1 Waltera sp.
ATCGAGGAAGGACATTCCGTCCGCCATGGGCGTTCGTGGATTTGTTTCACTAACTTTCAATTCTACAAACTTTAGTAGACCCGGATTATGCCTGAGATTTCTCTCACAACAGACATGCCTTCCATGATGCGGATGGCGTCGTTGAAATGTCTCTCGGTCACAAGATCGGTGATGACCACGATCTCGGCAATACCGTCGTGGCTGCGTTTCTGTACCATCTGGGCGATGCTGACATCGTTGTTACCAAGAACTCCGGCGATATTGGCCAATGCTCCGGCACGGTTCTCTACCTGCAGGCGCAGGAAGAAACGGCTCTTCGTCTCCTCCACATCCAGTACGAGAAGTTTCTTGTGGCTGTCACTGCCAATCTTGCCGCAACTTCCATGGATAATATTACGCATCACATCGATGACATCTCCCAATACCGCACTGGCAGTGGGCATCTGTCCGGCGCCCCGTCCCATGAACATGGCATCATCACAAGCCTGACCATGAACAAATACGGCATTGAAGGAATCTCTGACCGTGGCAAGAGGATGGCTGTCCGGGATCAATGTGGGATGTACTTTTACTTCAATTCCTTTACCTGTAAGCTTTGTAATACCCAACAGTTTAATCACATAGCCGAATTCTTTCGCATACCGGATATCCTCTGCTGTAATCTTCGTGATGCCTTCCGTATAAACCTGAGGGAACGTCACGCGGGAGCTGAAAGCGATGGATGCCATAATGGCGATCTTGCGTCCCGCATCATAGCCTTCCACGTCTGCTGTGGGATCTGCTTCCGCATAGCCCAGTCTCGTAGCCATATCCAGAGCTTCTTGATACCCCATACCTTCCTCGGACATTTTGGTCAAAATATAGTTTGTCGTACCGTTGACGATTCCCATGATCTCCGTCAATTGGCTTCCCGCCAGGCTCTGCCGCAAAGGGCGGATGATGGGAATGGCGCCTGCTACTGCCGCCTCGAATTGTAAGTCGCATTTATTCTCCGTGGCGATCTCAAACAACGGATCCCCATATTCCGCCAGCAGATCCTTGTTGGCGGTGACCACCTGTTTGCCGGCCTTCATTGCTTCTTCCACATAGGTTCTGGCCGGTTCGATGCCGCCCATGACTTCGATAACGATCTGAATCTCAGGATCTTCTAAAATCTCCTGCCAGCTATCTGTAAATAGTTCCTGTGGGATTCCCTCTCTTACCTTTCCCGGATTCCGCACCAGGATCTTTTTGATCTCCAGCTGTGCTCCTGTTTTCAGGCAGATATCTTCTTCCTGCATTCCTGCCAGCTTATACACACCGCTGCCCACGGTTCCTGCTCCCAATAATGCTGCATATATCTTACGGTTCTCGCCCATGATTTCTCCTCTCGTTCTGTAAATACTATCTGGGAAATACAACTATGTATCATTATAACAGACCTGTCTGCCAACACAAGATTTTGCTTACATTGTTTTCAATTTATTTGTTAAATAGTGTATCTTCTGGTAAACATCCTGTCGGATCTGTTCTTTTTCTTCTTCCTCTGTTATTCCCATGAATGTCACTACATCTGTTGGTCCGGCATGCTGTGGCGAAGCAAATTTTTCATCCAGCTTCTGACACATTTCTCTGATCAACTCTCTGTCTGTATAAGGCATAAATTCTTTAACAAGTGTTCTTACGCCTCCCTCATATTTGTCAACCATGTAATATATATCATACGCATCCTTCGGTTTTCCCCTCCCCAGTGCTGCTGTCTTCATGACCAGATAAGGTACCACAGAAATCACTTTCACATATCCACTGTCCTTTGCTCCATCCTCCCGCATATATTCTATTTTCACATCCGTTGGCGGAAAATCAAATGCAAAATTTCCTCCCGTAGCCGGTAAGGTTTTAATACCATCCACATGTTTGCTTACATTTCCGCCATCGCCGCCATATTTTCCGGACAGGAAATCCACGTCTACGTCATAGGAAACTCCATCTAAAACTATTGTTTTTATAAATGTAAAATATTTTTCTTCATGTCTTCTATACCCATTTTGTGTCAGTATCCGTTTAATCGTCCGATAGCTTTCTGCCTTTTTGATCTCCAGTTGATTCAGCAGAACATCTACATCAATAGAACCTATATGACCACCGTCCGGGTATAAAAGTGTCGGAACCCATCCTCCTATGATTCTGATATTATCTGAAAACTCATTCAAAAGATTTACGATCTCTCCGAGTACCATGTATGCGGCTGTCTTTTGTCCCTCTGAATAGTCAGTTGCCTTTTTCAGTTCTTCTTTCATCCTCTGTCCTCTCCGGGTATTCTCTGCGCAGGATTGCCTCCGCAGCCTCTTCCCCTCTTCCGGCATCCCCCAGCAGATCAATTACCGTTTGTGCCGGAGAAGTTACTAATGTATCATGAACAGGCTTTGCGTACATACAGGGGGTTTCGTCATGCGGTATCGTTATCACAACATTTCCTCCGGCATTGACCGGCTGCAATTCCAGATCTTTTACAAATTCCTGAACAAATTGAGGTTCTACATATATTTCGGCTTTTTGATAACGTACTGTCGGCGCATATCGTGCCGCAGCCGAAAAGCCACCTAATATAGCTCCATTATCATGTGTTTTACTCCATTCAGCGGCTGATTGTTCTATCTCCGGAACCGTATCCAAAGAATAAAACTGTAATTTTCTCGCTTCTTTTTGATGATAATCCTTTGCCCATGTATAAAACAGTTCCCTAATGTTCTGCAAACGGAATTCCGTAGTACTCTTATCTATCCAGTCTCTGGCAAGCAAAAAACTTTTCACATTAGATACTGTTCCCAATGCCGTATTGCTCTCCTGAGCCAGCGTTTTCACCTGCCATTTTCGCTCCGGTTCATTCAGCATGGTACGAATAATTGCTGATGCAGCACTTGACGATTTGGATAAGTAATTTTTCTTTTCCCTGTGGGTTATGAACTTGTTATCCTGTCCACTGACATAGAGCAGAAATCTTTTCGTTAAGATATAACAATTTCCGGACAGATCCATATAACTGCATTTTTCCTCTTTCATCGCTCTGGCTGACTGCTCCGAAATATATGGTGCCATAAAAATATAATGCGTTTTATCATCCTGCCGCATCACGATTTCCATAAAATGATTAACGAATCTCTTTTCTCCGTTAGACCTGACTTCAATCACAAATAAAAGAGGCTCATCGCTGTCCTCCAAATACACCTTTGCCTTGAAATCCCCCAACGGTGCATTCTTCTTTTCCAATAACACCTCGATATCCGAAACAAACGGAATTTCTTTCAGCCGGTTGCAAAATTGTTCTCTGGCCAGTTGCTCATATTGTATTTGTGATAAATTTTGTTTCATCAATTCACCCCTTTTCACCGTTTCGATGAAATAATTATATTTTATGAATCTTACATTGTCAACGGTTTCATCACATATAGAAACACCGCCTTTTTACAAGACGGTGTTTACGTTCTCTACTTTCTTTTCCTATCCCAGAGCCTTTTCCAGTTCGGCAATGACAATCTTCAATGCTTTGATCCTGGCATATTTTTTATCTACGGATTCCAGAATATGCCAGGGTGCATACTCCGTGCTGGTCTTTTGAAGCATTTCGTTCACAGCCTCTTCGTACTGATCCCATTTGTCGCGGTTACGCCAGTCTTCGTCCGTGATCTTCCACTGCTTCTCCGGGGTGTTCTGCCGTTCCGTAAAGCGTTCCAGCTGGGTGTCCTTGTCGATCTGCACCCAGAATTTGATGATCACTGCACCCCACTGGGACAATTCCTTCTCGAACTCATTGATCTCATTGTAAGCCCGCTGCCAGTCGTTGGTGCTGCAGAAGCCTTCCAGGCGCTCCACCATAACGCGCCCGTACCAGGTACGGTCAAAAATGGCGATGTGTCCGGTCTTGGGCAGTCTCGTCCAGAAGCGCCAGAGGTAATGTCTGGCTTTCTCGTGGGGTTCCGGGCTGGCGATAGGATGCACCTCATAGCCTCTGGGATCCAGTGCTCCGGCGATCCGCTTGATATTACCGCCCTTGCCTGCGGCATCCCAGCCTTCGTAGGCGATGACTACCGGGATCTTCTTGCGATACAGGCGGTAATGCAGGGCATTCAGCTTCTTTTGCAGATGGCGCAGTTCCCGCTTGTATTCTTCCTCGGAAATCTCCTTGTCCAGTTCCACCTCGGACAGCTTCGGCATCTTCACCAGAGGGAATACGTTCTGTAAAATAGGCACTGCCAGGCTTTCGTTCTGTAAAGCCACATGGATACCGCTGCACAGCGTCTCCAACACCTGTAACTCCGCCCACTTTTTGTCCCCGGAATCTATGATGTACCAGGGTGCTACGGAAGCATTGGTGTCGGTGAGATATTTATCGAAGACTTCCTCGCATTTGTCATAATGCTTGTTCTGCCACCAGTCGTTCTCACCCACACGCCATGCAGTGTCCTTGTTGCCTTCCAGTTCTTCCAGCCGCTTCTTCTGTTCCTTTTTTCCAATCTGGAAAAAGAGCTTCAACACCAGATAACCGTTGTCCGTCAACTGTCGTTCGAAACGCTTTATGCTCTCAATACGCTCCGCATACTGCTTATCCGACAGTTCGCCCCGAAGTCTTCCCTTCGTCACCTCATCCATCCAGCCGGAATCCAGAAATTCGAACTTCCCGGCTTCCGGAATTTTCACAAAATACCGATACAAAAAAGGCTTCCGCTTCTCTTCCTCTGTCGGTGCAGACATGGAAGCCACCTTGAAGAATCTGGGATCGATATTTTTAATAATTCCGCCGATAGTGCTGCCCTTACCGGCCGCACCCCAGCCTTCGATCAGCACCAGCACCGGGAGCTTATGCTCCTTGATCTGCATCTGGAGTCTACCAAGCTCCTCCTGCGCCGCATTCAGTCGTTTTTCCAGTTCCTCTTTTTCCGGCTTCACCGCCGGAATCCACTGTTTCAGCATACTGTAACCACCCTTTCCCGAAATCCTCGTTTACTAACTTACATAAGTTTAGTGTATACCATTTTTAAAAAATATAAAAGCAATTGGGAAATATATTTACAAATATTATTTTTCCATCCGTTCTCTGATATTATTGTAGATTTCCCAGGTCTGCACATCATCCGCACCGTTTAGAATAACGGTGCTCCCCTCTACTTCCATGACTACATAAGTATCACAGTCGTTATGAGTATAGCGGATGTAATCTGCGTGGATTTCATCGCGAAAATGTCCCATGGAGTATTTCAAGTTGCCAAAACCGTTCGTCCGGATTGTATTCGTATCCCGGAACATATTCTCTTCGTAAGCAATGCTTTCGATAGCGTCATATTTCACTGTGTAATCCTGCCAGCCCTCCGCCTGAACAGTAAATTCATTTTCTCCGTAACAGATCTCGATTTTTCCCGTATATAACGTCCATACCGTAAATAGCACACACGCGAGCATTATAAACACATAGACCGCAACCACTTTATGGTTGTAGTGTACTGCCAGCCCTTTTCCGGTGCACAACTTCTTTCTATAATAGAGATAAGAATACAGGATGCTGCCAAAAGCTGCTGCCGTGATAGCGACAATAAACAGAAATAATGCAGCCATGCTGTCACTGAACAGTCCACAGCTCATGCTCAACAGTCCTGCTGCCACCCATATTTTTCCACTGAAGCGGTGCGTGGCATTCCAGTTCTCCTCATCCTGCAATGCCCATACGACGCGGATGCCGATGGTGCGGTTCGGTTTCACCTTGGGCAGATAATTGCCCACAATAACAAATAGCAATCCCATTCCGACATACAAAATTGCCATGAGCAGATTCTCTTTCGTTACACCCATATCGATCCATCTGGCGATGCCGTTATAGAGCAATGTCATTCCCGGCACGATCCACGTAACCATTCTTATGACCTTGTCACTCTGCTGCCTGTTTCTGTTGTCGTAAAAAGTTACTGCCATTATTACCACATAAGTCACTGCAAAAATGCCGTTTATCCACAGACTGTTCTCAAAGGTATATCCCAATATAATGCCCACGCACATAACAAATGCCGAGCAGATCAGCCTGCCTTTATTTTTCTGTATCATTTCTTTCATTATCCGATGCTCCTTTCAAATCTGTGATCCATAACATGATTTCTTCCAGCACGGAAGCATTCAGTTCATAATAAATAAACTTTCCTTCCCGCTTGTCCCGGATCAGATCTGCCTCCTTTAGCACCGACAAATGCCTCGATATGGAAGCCCCCGTCACCAGAAAATGTTCGCAGATCTCTCCTGCCGACAATCGACCGTTTTTCAGAAGATTTAGTATTTCACGCCTTATAGGATCTGCCAGCGCTTTCAATGTATCCTGTATTCCCAAAAATGAATCACATCCTTTCATCCAATCGTTTAACATTTAACCTAATCGTTAAATATATTGTATCATGCGGATTATTTAATGTCAACAGCTTCACAGATCAAGGCAGATACTTATTCCTGCGTATGGATACATCTGTACATAAAAATCCCTCCGTCTTATGACGAAGGGATCTCATTCTTCTCTATACTTACGTACCATCTTCCGGCAGTCCCCTTAAGAACACCACTGCCACCGGCAATGACAAAACCGCAGATAAAATATCGGACACCGGCTGTGACCACTGGATGCCTCGAAGTCCGAAGAAGGCTGTCAGGATCAGGAGAGCCGGGATATAGATAGTGCCACTTCGGAAGGAGGCTAAGATCGTCGCCCTGCCGCCCTTTCCGATGGACTGAAACAGCATGTTGCCGCAGATACATACCGGAATAAACGGTAGCGTCAGACATTGGATCTGCAACGCATAAAATGCAATCTCATAGGCATCCATATCCGTAAGGAATTCCAGCAACAGCTCTCTGCGGAACACATACACCACCCCTGCAAACACTGCCATGGTCACCAGGCTGGCACACAATGTGAACCAGAACGCTTTCTTCACACGGGAATACTTCTTTGCCCCGTAATTGAAGGACGATACCGGCTGGAATCCCTGGCCGATGCCCAGTGCCACACTAAATACGAAATTGAAAATACGGGACACCACGCTCATAGCGGCGATGGCAATATCTCCGTAGACAGCTGCCTGTGCATTCAACACCATGGTGGACACGCTATTCAGTCCCTGCCGCATCATACTGGGGAAGCCTGCTGTAAGAATATTCTTATGCACGGCAAATTCCCAGGTAAAATATTTCGGTGCCAGGCTGCTCTGTGTCTTTCCACGCAGGAAAAAGAATAACAGGATTCCGAAGGATATGTACTGAGAGATCATAGTGGAAAGCGCCGCTCCCCGGATGCCAAGATTTAAGCCCCACATAAGGATGGCATCTCCCGCCATATTTAAGATACCGCCGGAGACCAGTCCCACCATCGCAAGATTGGCATAGCCTTCATACCGGAGCACATTGTTCATCACACAGCTGGATGCCATTGCCGGTGCCGACACCAGAATATAGAAAGCATAGATTCTCGCATAGGGAAGGATGGTCTCCGTACTTCCAAGCAATCTGCACAATCCGTTCAGATCCAAAATACCGATAATTGCGATCAACACTCCGGCTCCCACCGCCAGATAAAATCCAGTAGCGGAAAAAGCTTTCGCTCGCTCCTTTTTATGAGCTCCTAACAACCGGCTGATATTGCTTCCGGCGCCATGACCGAACATGAATCCGAACGCCTGAATAATTGCCATCAGACCGAACACCACGCCTACCGCTCCGGTGGCACTGGTGCCTAACTGGCTGACGAACCAGGTATCCACCATATTATACAGATTCGTGATCAGCATACTGATGGTAGTCGGCAGTCCCAGTTCCAGGACCAACCGTGCTACCGGTTCCCCGGTGAGCCGTTTATATTGTTTCTCCTCTTTTGACAATGTTGTATCACTCATATCACATAGCTCCTATATCATTACCACAGTTTCCATTCGGTTCTCTCTATGGTTTTACACTATTCTATGCCACAGTAATCCGCAGGCTGCTTCTGCCCGGTTTGAAATCATAATCCGTACCCATTCATCGTATCCCCAAAATAGCGTCTGTCCGTTCGGACACGACGCTATTATAGAAGATTCTTTTAAAAAATGTAAGCCCTTTCAAAATTTTTTCCTGAAATTTAATAATTGACCTTTTACAGTTTCTCACTAAAATAGCTCTTATAGCCCTCCCCGAAGATCTCCGTGGCACTGGTGACGATCATAAATGCCAGGGGATCCTCTTCCTTTACGATCTCTTCCGCCTTGGGAGAAATGTTTTTCTTCATGGCACACATGATGACGCTCTTCTCCTTGCCGCTGTAGGCACCGCTGCCCTGTACATAAGTTACACCAATGTCCAGCTCCTCCAAAAGTCTCCCTGCGATTTTTTCCGCATGGTCGCTGATAATATAGATCAGCTTCGCCTCATCACGACCGTACAATACCACATCCAGCACCACTGATGTGATAATGACCACGATACCGGCATACAATGCCTTGTCAATGTTCCGGAATACAAACGCCGATGCTATGACGATAACCACATCTGTCAGGAAAAACAATGCTCCTGTCTTGAGGTACGGGAACTTTAGTCGCAGCAGCTTGATAATAATATCTGTTCCTCCCGTAGTGGATCCGGCCTTGAACACCCAGCCCATGGATACTGCCATCAAGGCACTTCCGGTCAGAGAGGCAAGCAAAGGATCTGTGGTCACTGCTCCTACCGGTGTCAGCAGGTTCGTAAACAGAGAGGTCATTGCCGTACAATAGATTGTAGACAGAATAAACCGCAGTCCGAATTTCCAGATACCGATCAAAAGGATCGGTATATTGATGAGCAGCATCCAGGTACCGGTCTCAATGCCGAACAGACGATTTAAGATAATAGCGATACCGGTGATTCCACCGGGTGCCAGGGAGTTCGGATCCAAAAATAAGCTGACGGATACCGCATAGACAAAGGATGCCACCGTGATCATCACATAATCCCAGAGCATCTGTAAGGGTGTCTTTTTGTCCAGTCTCTGTATTTCCAGTTCTTTTTCTGTCTTCTTTGCCATAACTTTTTTCTCCATTCCATACAAAAGCCGCATATCTATAATATGCGGCTTTTATCGGTGATACATTCACTTCTTTTCAAATCTTAAAACTTAGATATTGGCTCTTACCACTTTGGGCTGATAGCCTTCTTTTTCCAGAGCGGCAATGATCTCATTCTTATGCTCGGTGCCGAATGCTTCCAGTGTGATACGCAGCTCCACAGCAGCACTGCGGTTGATGGATACAAACTGGTTGTGCTCCAGCTTGATGACATTACCGTTGACTCCGGCAATAATACCGGATACTCTGCACAGCTCACCGGGCTTGTCGGGAAGCAGTACGGATACGGTGAAGATACGGTCTCTTAAGATCAGACCCTGCTGTACTACGGAAGACATGGTGATGACATCCATGTTACCGCCACTCAGGATAGATACAATACGCTTATCCTTCACATTTAACTGCTTTAAGGCTGCTACCGTCAGCAAACCGGAATTCTCCACGATCATCTTGTGATTCTCTACCATATCCAGAAAAGCTACTACCAGATCCTCATCCTCTACGGTGATCACATCGTCCAGATTCTTCTGTAAGTACGGGAAGATCTTGCTGCCAGGAGTCTTTACCGCGGTACCGTCTGCGATGGTGTTGACCTTGGGCAATGTGGTAACCTTGCCGTTCTTTAAGGATACCTGCATGCAGTTAGCTCCTGCGGGCTCTACGCCGATGACCTTGATCTTCGGATTCAGCAGTTTTGCCAGTGTGGAAACACCGGTTGCCAGTCCGCCGCCACCGATAGGAACCAGAATATAATCTACCAGTGGAAGCTCTTTGAAGATCTCCATGGCAATGGTACCCTGACCGGTAGCTACGGTCAGATCATCAAAAGGATGGATGAAAGTATATCCGTGCTCTTCTGCCAGCTCATATGCCTTTGCGCAGGCCTCATCATAGACATCGCCATGCAGTACTACCTCTGCTCCATAGCCTCTGGTACGGTTTACCTTGATCAGAGGTGTCGTGGTGGGCATTACGATGGTTGCCTTGCTTCCATAGCATTTTGCCGCATAAGCCACGCCCTGGGCATGGTTGCCTGCAGAGGCGGTGATCAGTCCCTTGGCGCGCTCTTCATCGGTCAGAGTGCTCATTTTGTAATAAGCGCCTCTTAACTTGTAAGCTCCGGTAAACTGTAAGTTCTCGGGCTTTAAGTATACGCGGTTGCCGGTCTGGGCACTGAAATAATCACTGTATACCAGTTTGGTCTCTAAAGTAACTTTTTTAACGATCTCACTTGCTTCTTCAAATTTCTCTAAAGTCAACATTTCTTCCTGCATTTTTCTTCCCATGCCTTTCTGTCACACTTTCTTTGGTCTGCCTGTTTATTATTCTTCCGCGTCTGTCTCTCCAGCTTCTTCCTCCGGCAGATGCAGTTCTCCGATGTCATCCATATTCACATCAAACAACGCATTTACAAATTCATCGGAATTGAATTTCTGGAGATCCTCGATGGTCTCTCCCACACCGATATATTTTACCGGAACCTTCAGTTCGGACTGGATGGCCACAGCGATACCGCCCTTGGCCGTTCCGTCCATCTTGGTCAGGATGATACCCGTAAGATCCGCCACCTCACCGAATTCTCTTGCCTGCACCAGAGCATTCTGTCCCGTGGTGCCGTCCAGCACGATCAGATTCTCTCTGTGGGCATTGGGGAATTCCTTGTCGATGATACGGTTCATCTTACGAAGTTCTTCCATCAGGTTCTTTTTATTGTGCAGTCTGCCGGCGGTATCTACAAGAAGCACATCCACGCCTCGTGCCTTCGCCGCATTCACGGCATCAAACACCACGCTGGCGGGATCCGCACCTTCTTTTCCGCCGATCATGGGAACATCCGCCCGGGATGCCCACTCTGCCAGCTGGTCTCCTGCTGCGGCACGGAAAGTATCCGCTGCGGCAATAAGGACTTTCCTGCCCTCATCCTTTAATTTACCGGCCAGCTTGCCGACGGAAGTGGTCTTCCCCACACCGTTGACACCGATGACCATGATCACGGACTGTTCCTTCTCAAAATTATAGGCAGTCTCATCCACCTGCATCTGCTCCTTGATACTTTCAATCAGAAGCTGTTTGCATTCGGAAGGTTCCTTGATATGTTTTTCCTTCACCTGCTGTTTCAGTCTCTCCACGATAGCGGTGGTGGCATTCACACCGATATCTCCCATAATGAGGATTTCTTCCAGTTCTTCATAGAAATCATCATCAATAGCGGAGAAGCCGCTGAAGACCGAATCAATTCCCCGGACAATGTTGTCACGGGTCTTGGTCAGTCCTTCTTTTAACCGGGCAAAAAAGCCTTTCTTTTCCTCACTCATCCGATTTCCTCCAATCAGCATTCTATCCAGAAAAACGCTTGCGTTTTTCTTGTATGAAACTTAGAACTTCTTCACGAAAGAGCCTTTGCTCTGAGTGATTAGAAGTTCTTTTCATACTCTAATCATCCAGATCTTTATCAATGAGGTTAACACTGACTAAAGTAGATACACCCTTCTCCTGCATGGTGATACCATACAGTCTGTCCACCTGTTCCATCGTACCGCGTCTGTGGGTAATGACAATGAACTGAGTGTTCTTGGTCAGCTTATGTAAATACTTAGCGAAACGGCCTACGTTGGAGTCATCCAACGCTGCCTCGATCTCGTCCAACAGACAGAACGGAGAGGGCTTTAAGTTCTGGATGGCAAACAACAGGGAAATAGCGGACAATGCCTTTTCTCCACCGGAGAGCTGCATCATGTTCTGAAGCTTCTTTCCGGGGGGCTGTGCGATGATGCGGATGCCTGCTTCCAGAATATCCTCATCCTCCATCAGTTCCAGGGTTCCCTTACCACCACCAAAGAGTTCTTTGAATACTTTATCGAACTCTCTGCTGATCTCCGCAAATTTCTCTGTGAACTGTTTGCGCATGGCGGTATCCAGTTCCTCGATAATGCCTTCCAGGGTCTTCTCCGCCTCTACCAGATCATCATGCTGGGTCTTCATGAAGGTATAACGCTCCATCAGATTCCTGTAATCCTCAATGGCGTTGACATTGACATTACCTAACTTCCGGATCTCATCTTTCAGACCGCTGATCTCACGCTTCATGGCGGGCAGATCATTCATCTCTTCATTGCGAAGGCCTGCCGCATCACTCAGGGTAATCTCATACTCATCCCACATGTAATTGATCTGGCCTTCGATATTGTCTTCCAGCTTTTTCTTCTGTTCACTCAGACGATAGACTTCTTTGTCCAGAGCATTCATGCGCTCTGACATTTCTTCTCTGCTCTGGAAGAAGCCTTTCTGCTTTGCAGACAGTTCTTCTTTCTTTGCAATATCCTCGTCCAGCTTTTTCTTGGAAGCATCCTGATTCTCATGGGAAGCCGCGATGGTCTTCTCAATCTCCAGAATGTTGTTTTTCTTGCGTTCCACTTCCTGTGCGTTTTCAGTCAGTGCCTGTAAGATCTCATTCAGTTCTGCCTGTGCACGCTCCAGTTCGCCGCCTATACGGTCTACATTGGCCTGTTTGTAATCCAGAGCCTGACGCATCTTCTCGACTTTTACTTCCCATTCTCCGGCATGGGCGGAAGCTTCACTCTCTTCCAGTCTGCAGCCTTCCAGTTCCTTCTGGAAGACAAGAATCTGTTCCTGAGTGGTTTTCTCCAGTTCTTCACTTGCAGCCAGTTCCTGTACGATTGTTTCCTTGCTGGAACGGATCTCGAAGATCTTGGTCTCGATCTCCTGTTCCTCCAGCTTCAGGGACTGTGCACTCTCTGCCTCTTCTTCCATACGTTCTCTGGCCTGGGAAATATTTAATCTTGCGGTATTCTGCTCAATGGACTTGCGCTGCATCTCGGTCTTCAATGCTTCCAGATCCATACGCAGCTTATTTCGTTTGCTCTTGGCGCCTTCAATCTTCTGGTTATAGGTCTTGATGTCATCGGAGAGTTTTTTCACCTTTTTCTCCAGTTCATCCATCTCACGACGTCTTCCCAGAAGATTACTGTTATTCTTAAATGCACCACCGCTGATGGCACCGCCGGGAACTAAGAGTTCGCCTTCCAATGTGACCATACGGATGCCGTAATCGAATTTTCTTGCGATCTTCACGGCATTGTCCACGTTGTCTACGACCACGATACGTCCCAGCATGGCCTTGGCCACATTGCGGTATTCTTTTTCCGTATTTACCAGTTCATCCGCCATACCGATGACACCTTTTTCCTTCAGGGCCTCGGGATTTTTGAATTCCTGAGGTTTGGTAATACTGGTCAGGGGAAGGAATGTGGCTCTTCCGAGGCGGTTCTGCTTTAAGAATCCGATCATATGCTTGGCGGTCTCTTCGTTATCCGTTACGATATTCTGAATATTACCACCCAGAGCGGTCTCGATAGCGGTCTCATATTTGGCTTCTACCTGAATAATATCCGCTACAACACCGATGATACCTTTTTCTTTTTCCTTCTGCTCCATGACCTTCTTGACGCTGCCACCGTAGCCGTCATACCGCTCGGTGATATTGGTCAGGGCTTCCAGTTTGGACTGCTCCTGATGGAAACGGTTCTGTGTCTCCCGCAGCTTCGCATCTAAGCCTGTGAGATTCTCACGGATATTGCCCAGCTCCAGTTCGGATGCTGCTTCCTGTTCTGTCATCTGCCGCAGTTCTTCGGTCACAGTCTCGAAGGTCTCTTCCAGCTTCTTGATTGTCTCTTCTCTGGCAGCCTCATCGGATTTGGCACGAAGCAGTCTGGAATTCAACTCTGCCTTGCGGATATTGATCTGCTCCATCATAGTATCGAAACGTCCCATCTTGGACTTGATGGTAGCCCGCTGGTTCAGCTCGCCGATGATGGTATTTTTCCCGGCCTCAATATTATTATTGAGTTCGGTGATCTTGTTCTGGATAGCTTCCAGGTCGGCCTTTGCCATGGCTGCCGCCTCTGCGATCTCCTGTACCTGAGTATCCGTATCCTTTTTATCGGTTAAAATATCCTGTTTTTCTTTTTCTTTGCCGGCGATTTCTTCTTCCAGGGCTGCCTTACGATTGTTCAGATGGTTCTCACTGCCGTGAGCGGAATTGATCTGCTCTTTTAAGACATTGATCTCACCTTCCAGTTTGCCCCGCATCAGGCCGGTATCCGTCAGTTGCTCTCTGGCGACTTCAATGGCTGCATCCAGGCTTTCGATCTCCTGCTGGATCCGCTCGTATTCTTCCTTGATACCTTCGTACTTTTCACTGGTCTCGTTCAGTTCATTGCTGGCCAGATTATATTTTTCTTCCATGGAAGACAGCTGTTCTCTGAGTTTCTTATTTTCCAATAAGAAGACATTGATATCCAGAGTCTTTAATTCTTCCTTTTTCCTCAGATAGACCCTAGCCACCTCGGATTGCTTCTCCAGAGGGCCTACCTGCTTTTCCAGTTCGGACAGAATATCATTCACACGCACCAGATTCTGTTTTTCGTTCTCCAGCTTTGTCTGGGCTGCTGCTTTTCTGCGCTTGAATTTCACGATTCCAGCAGCCTCGTCGAACAGTTCACGCCGTTCCTCGGGTTTACCGCTTAAGATCTTGTCGATCTGGCCCTGTCCGATAATGGAATAGCCCTCCTTACCGATACCGGTATCATAGAACAGCTCATTGACATCCTTTAATCTGCAGGGAGTACCATTGATCAGATATTCACTTTCTCCGGAACGGTAGATCCGTCTCGCCACTGTAACTTCGTCATAGTCGATCGCCAGCTGGTGATCGCTGTTGTCCAGAGTAATGGCAACATAGGCGTAGCTCAACGGTTTTCTGGTCTCTGTTCCCGAGAAAATAACATCCTGCATGCTGGCACCACGCAGCTGCTTGATGCGTTGTTCTCCCAGCACCCATCTTACCGCGTCCGCAACGTTACTCTTACCGCTGCCGTTAGGTCCTACGATACCGGTGATTCCGTTGTGGAACTGAAATACGATCTTATTGGCAAATGATTTGAACCCGTGGATCTCAATACTTTTTAAATACATATCCTCTATCCCTCAATAGCAGAAGCGCCTCATAAGCTGCCTGCTGTTCTGCCGCTTTTTTTGTTCTTCCCTGCCCACGGCCAAGGCATTCTCCCTCCATGTCGATCTCTACCACGAAAGTCTTGTCGTGTTCCGGTCCGCTCTCCTCTAACAGCCGGTACTCGAACTCTTTTTTGAGTTTCCCCTGAATCAGTTCCTGGAGATTACTCTTGCTGTCGTAGAAGAGACGCTTGTCCTCTAAATCCGACAGAATGAAGCGGTCAATAAAAGCCTTGGCAGGCTGCATGCCACCGTCCAGATAAATGGCACCAATCATGGCTTCCATACCGTCAGAGGTGATGCTGTCTCTGCGTCTGCCGCCGGTATTCTCTTCGCCCTTTCCCAAAAGCATAAACTGTCCCAGTTCCAGGTCTCTGGCACAGAATGCCAGGGAAGGCTCGCACACCATGGAGGCACGCATCTTGGTCAGCTCGCCCTCGGGAACATCCGGGTGTTCCCGAAACAGGAAGTCGCTGGATACCAGCTCCAGTACGGCATCTCCCAGGAATTCGATGCGCTCATAGTTCTCTGTCTTGTTGATCTTTTGTTCATTGGTATAGGAGCTGTGGGTCAGAGCCTGCTTCAGCAATGCTTTGTTGTGAAAGCAATAGCCGATGCGCTGCTCCAGCACGTCCATTGTATAACCATCCAACATTTTCTTGTCCTCACTATATTCCGTAGTCCCGGCTATGGTAAGAAACGCGGCACGCTCGTACTTTAGTACGATGCACTCATGTCGCAGAGCGTAACGGTACATAGGCGTGGAAAATACCCACGCAATGCGTCCCTTGGGACGCTATGGTACCGACGTCTGCTTACGGCGCGCTTATTCTTAACCATAGCCGTGCCTACTGGACTACATAATTACCCTCACCATGCCTATTCATAAATGGCTGTCAAGTGTGTCCCGTTTTACGGAACACATCGTATAAAAACAGAGGGGAATGACCTCTTGTGCGAGCAAGCTCTCACCGGAGTCATTCCCTCTATTTTTGCATGGCTCGTAGCTTTACTAGTTCACTGCGTTCTTGATCATCTCTACTGCTTCTTCTACAGTAGTAACCTGCTCTGCAGACTCTGCAGGGATCTCGATATCGAACTCTTCCTCGATACCCATGATGATCTGGTATACATCCAGGGAATCAGCACCCAGGTCATCCTGGAAGGTGGTCTCCATGGTGATCTCATCGGGATCTACATTTAATACCTCAGCAATAATTTTCTTTAACTTTTCGAATTCCATAACAGTTCCTTCTTTCCAAATATTTTGTAATTTTAATTATTTTCTGCAGCCTTATCTTCCAGACCGATCTGCTCTTTGATCTTTTCGTTGATCTTCTCTTCCTTAAATGCGATGCATTGCAGGATGGAGTTCTTCACTTCCACAGCCTTGCTGCTTCCGTGGGTCTTCACTACCAGACCGTTTAAGCCAAGCAGCGGAGCTCCTCCGTACTGGGAGGTATCGAAGCTCTTCAAGGTCTTCTTCAGCGCGGGCTTTACTAACAGTGCGCCGATCTTACTGCGCAGTGTGGACATCATTCCCTGCTTTACCTGATGCAGCAGTGCGGAGCTGACGCCCTCGTACATTTTCAGTACCACATTGCCGACAAACGCTTCACAGACGATGACATCTGCCACACCTGCCGGAATATCTCTGGCTTCTACGCTTCCAATAAAGTTGATCTCGGGACAATTCTTCAACAGAGGGAAAGTCTCCTTGACCAGCGCATTACCCTTCTCTTCCTCAGCACCGATATTCACAATACCGACTTTGGGATTCTTAACGCCCATAACGCTTTCCATATAGACACTGCCCATCTTGGCAAACTGTACTAACATGGAAGGTCTTGCGTCCACATTGGCACCACAGTCCAGCAAAAGGCTGACACCGTTCTCCGTAGGGATCAGGGGAGCCAAAGGAGGTCTCTCCACGCCACGGATACGGCCTACGATCACCTGTCCGCCTACCAGTACTGCACCGGTACTTCCTGCGGATACGAAAGCATCGCATTCACCGTTCTTCACCATATACATGGCTTTGACAATGGAAGAATCCTTCTTACGGCGGATCGCCATAACCGGAGGTTCTGCAGTCTCGATGACTTCTTCGGCATGTACGACTTCCAGCTGTTCTGCATCGTAGGTATATGCCTTTAATTCTTCCCGGATCACCGGCTCCTTACCTACCAGAAATACTTTGACACGTTTGTCCGCATTGACAGCCTCTACAGCGCCCTTTACGATCTCGGTGGGAGCATTATCTCCTCCCATCGCATCTACAGCAACATTTACACATTCTGCCATTTCGTCGTTCCTTTACCTGTTTGTGTTTATCCGCTTATCATCAAACCGCTCCGTGGATCGCACCAAACAGTTTGATGATGGCAGATTCATTCTTACTATACTAAAGGCGTATATAAAAAGCAAGTGATTTTTTTGTGAAAGCAAAAGGAGACTCCTTTCGGAATCTCCTCTTTTCTTTTCACTTAATTTCGCTTCATTGATTTATAAATTAATCAACGCTTACGACCTGCTTCTTATTGTAAGAACCGCAAGCCTTGCAAACTCTGTGAGGCATCATCAGTGCACCACATTTGCTGCACTTTACCAATGTAGGAGCGCTCATTTTCCAGTTTGCTCTTCTCTTATCTCTTCTACCTTTGGAAGATTTATTCTTAGGACAAATAGACATCGTTACACCTCCTTATTCGCGTTGAAGATATCTTGGATTGCTGCCATACGAGGATCCGGTACGAAAGTATCGCAACCACATTCCTTCCGATTCCTGTTCTGACCACATACAGGGCAGATACCCTTGCAGTCTTCCTTACACAGGATCTTTGCCGGCCAATTCACCAGAATTTCATCGTACACAAAAGCCTCTACATCCAACTGCCATCCATCCATAAAGCTCTGCTCGGTATCTTCTTCCTCACTTACTTCCGCTTCCGGAGAATAAACGATTCTGTCAAACTTAAGCTTCATTGCTGTAGGTACTTCAGTAAGGCACCTGTCACATTTCGTATCAAAGGTAAGCTCTGCAGTACCGGTTACTTTTGCCTTGTTCACACCGATGTTGGTAAAAGTAAGGGTAACGGGTGTCTTCTCCGTAATGGGGAATTCTCCCTGGCGGCTCTTAAAGCTTGTCATCTCAAGCGGAATGGCAACAGTTTCTACCTTGCCTTCGGATGTTAATACATCAGATAAACTTACTAACATAGCGACTCCTATGCAATATGTTGCGTAGAAAACACAAGTCTCCTACGATGTGTTGATTCACACACTGATTTATTATACATAGGCAATACTGTTTTGTCAACAAAATTTTGTAGGATTTTCATACAATTTTTGTATCCTATGTCCGCCTACTTTTCCACTCCATAACTGCTGATCGTCCATCCCATCTCATCATATCCAAATGTCATAAACAGATAAGATAACGAGTCCTCCTGTACCGGCCGGAACTCTACTTCCACCGTACAGTTACCCTTGCTGTCCGTATCCACCCCGGAAAGTCCCTTGATGCCCATGATCTCAACTTCGCCTGTGTATTCCTCCTGAAAATATGTATTTGTGAAATCCTTTGCGATCCGGTACACAGCCATTCTGTCTGCTGTTCTCTCCACTTCATCCAGTATTTTCAGTTCATCATCACCGCTCATAAGACCGTATCTCAGATTTAAGAAATAATATATTTCTATGTCATCAGGCCGTTTTCCCTCTTCCGACCATTTCACATACTGCTCCGCCTGTTCATCGGAAACATCTTCCTGATTGGTAAATACGATCATGATGAGTGCCATGTCCGGTTCTATATCTTTCTTTTCGATAATATTCAGGGAACGAAAATACATTTCCGTATAGTCTTCCTCTGCAGTCCCGGCATCCACATCACCCCTAAGCATATAATATGTACTTCCGTCAAATTCAATATAAGAAAGGATCCATTTTTCATTATAGAGGTAATTTGCCATCAACAATTGTGCCGGATTCCCCTGTGTGGACTGCTCATAGAATTCATCCAGCAGTTCTACCCCACTACACTCCTCGAATTGAGTACTTAACACATATACCGGATAAGCCCTCAGCTCTTCTATACTTAATGGAAGTTCAGACAGTTCCTGCAAAATCGTCTGTGGTTCTCTATTCCCCTTCAAATTTTCCAGGATAGTATCTGTCTGCACAAACTCTTCCGCTTCCTGCGTTGTCTCCTGCGTCTGTTCGGCTGTTTGTTCAATGGTAGTGGTACTTACCGTTTCATTTTCCTGCACATTGCTTTTCCTCTCAGCTTCCTGCGTTTCTCCGCCGCAGGCTGTAAGAAATATACATACTAAAATCACTCCGGTCAGACTTTTCATCTGCCAATATTTTTTGCTTGTCTTCATATTGCCATCCCCCAACCTGTAATTATCATACTGCTGCATCAAATTTCTATGAACAAATGCACATGGGAATCCATTAAAATTTTCTTATTTCTTTTGCCAGACTAAACGGGATGATTTCTCCCGGTCTTGTCTCAGTATATGCCTTTTCCTTATGCATATACTCTACAATATCTTTTGCTCTGTAAGCACTAAACTTCATAATCACCTTGTCAAGAATGCTCTTTTCTCTGTCAGTCAATACGGAATAGTCCATATTGACAGTCGGATAGATATGAAGCATGGTATCACAGCTATAGTTCATTTCTTCCTGAATATTCAGTTTCTCCAGATTCATCAAACTATAGTTTTCACTTTTCATTATATTTTTCTATCATTTCTTTTTTTAGGTCAACTAACGCATCCATTCCTTTCTGGGTTGTAGCAAAAAATTCATTTTCACAAACTTGATTATATTTTACATATGTGGATTCACCACCTGTTTCACAAATATTATTTTCATGCTCTTGATATGAAAATATTGGTGTGAATGCATTTTCCACATACACCTGATATACAGGAATCTTCTCTCCAAGACCATCTACCTGATTTTCGATAAAAACTAAATATTCCCCTCCCACTTCCATTATATTAACAAATCCTCTTTCGATGGAATATGGCTCTGAATATAAACTAAGTGACCAACGGCTGCAAGTAAGATATATATCTTGTCCCACCGCAGGCTCTGTTCCCTTATAAACATCTTCCACTTTGACCAGTTGCCTGCTTGTTCCTCCTATATGCTCCACATCTCCCAGTACAGATACCCGTATAATAACTGGGACCTGCGGTAAATTTACCGATAAATTCTCTGTCTCTTCAAGACATATATTTTCTGGAAGCTGTGCTACGTAAAGCTCATCTAAATATGACTTATCTTCTGCTATATTAGTATACGTTCTTTTTTCAAATATACCAAATACAGTTATCACTATAACAATTAATAAGATAAAGCATGAACCCCATTTGCATTTCACAGTTCTGTCCCCTTTCTTTCAATGCGGCCATCTGCAATTTTATATACCTGGTCTGCCAATATCTTCATATCCTCCTGATTATGACTGGCTAAAAGAATTAAGGCTCCTCTTTCTTTTTCCTGTTCAATTAATTGTCTTATTTCCTTTATTCCTGCTTCATCCAGTCCGTTTGTAGGCTCATCCAGCATGATAACATCTGGCTTCTCCATGATGGCCTGTGCAATCACCAGTCTCTGCTTCATTCCCATTGAGTATTTACCAAATACCCTTTTGTCAGCCGGGTCAAGTCCAACCCGTTGTATTGCTTCTTCTACTTCCCGCTTACCAATCACTCCCTTTAACTGCGCAAGATATAATAAATTTTCCACTCCTGTCTTATTGGGATACAAGCCGGCATGCTCCAAAACAATCCCCTGACTTGGTAAAACAGCAAAGTCTTTGTGCAGTTCTTTATCATTCCAATAAATATTACCTGAATCAATCTTCATCAGACCCGATAATGCCCGAAACAACATGGTTTTTCCAGATCCATTTCTACCCCAAAATCCATATATATTTCCTGTTTCCATTTCCAGACTGATGTCATTGAGTATTGTCTTACCCTTTATTTTTTTATGAATATTGTTTGCAATTAATTTCATATCAAATTGTCTCCATTTCCATGTCCTCTGCCAGTAAATCCTTCTTCTGTATCAATTGTCCTCCCATCAATACAGTAACTATACAGAATAGAGCCGGAATCAATATCGAAGTAACTAAATTCAAAGAATATCGGCTGTTGGCTAACTCAACTTCTAACAATGTGCTGCGATGCCATCCTAAAACGGTATGTGCTACTGGATTCAACCACAAAAAAACATATATGATGTCTTGTTTGATTTGCATTTTCGTCAATATATTTATGATACTGAGTGCTGCGGTACAAGTCATTTGCACAACCATAACCAATGTGAATGCAGCACTGCTTCCAATATTGATCGCAAGTAAATTAACTAACAGCACCAGGGTAAAATTCCATAACATAAAAATCAGAGCATGGCATCCCAATAAAATAAATCCACCTACGCTAAAAATCACCTGATATCGCAATACAGAAGCAATAGCGGTTGTGCTTAGAAATACCAGTTCAAATATGCATATGAAATTAATTAACTGTAACATTTCCTTTCCATACCATTTCATTCGATTCGGGCACCGACTAAACACATAGATACTGGCTGTGCAGAAATGACCATACAGCTTATTCCCAAAAACCAATATCATAATATAGTTTGGCATCATACGAAGCATAAATCCAATTAACTCCACTAAATTGCAACTCATGCTGAGTTCACCTCTGGATCCACTTAATTGTAATACCAGTTCTGATAGCGTTATTACTCCGTCAAACGGTCTGATAAAACCAAGCGATATGCAAATTCCGGAAAGTATTCCAATTAAAATTACTACTCTTTTTTCATGATGCATATTACCATTTATCCTTATTCCTTCCATAAAGGTAAAAACCGAATATTGTTATTATTATAATTCCTACCCCCATCAGTGGAACGATAATATTTTTAGGGGTATCATCAAAAAGAAGCAAATACTTATACCAGCTTAATGAACTCTTATTTCTATCCAGAATATTAAGATATGTAGTCGCATTCAATAGAACAAAAGTCGGTAAGATCAGCAACGTGCGATATTTAACCGTCAAAGCAAATGAGATTGCTACGGGAAGCGTACCAAGGATTCCTGATACGACACCAAAAAATAGTGTTGTAAGAATTGCATACAAACCAGGAGATGCTATATAGATTGCGCTGCCTATGTAATTATGAACCATTGTGGCATAATCTGTATTGTAAATGCTTAAATTTGATAAATCTCTTATTGCATTCATGGGAAAAGATAGCATATTCATTAGTATTTCTAGCATAAATGGAACCGTAAAAACTATTGTTGTTGTTGTAAAAAAAGATGCCCACAATTTACTTTGTAAATAACGATTTTTCCCTAAACGATAAATCATGTATACTTCTTCTTTTGTCTGCTGTTCTTTAGTATAAGAAAAACCAGCAGGTACAGCAACCAGGATAGGGTAAATCATCACAATTAATAATTGAATGTTTGCACTAAAATATACTTTATTCAGGCTGAGCGCTAATAACTTCATTGGCTGATACATTTGTGAAATATCAGTACCTCTAAATGTGAGAACATTCGTTATATAATTCCCCAGCACTACCGCTAGAAGTAATATAAATGTCAGACTTGCTTCTTTTTGTTTTAATAAAAAAATGGTTTGCTTCTTAATCACTTTTATTAACATACAATTTCCCTCATATAACTTGGGATTAGATGCTTTATTATGCACTTAATCCCAAATTTTTACAACTTATCTTCCATCGTAAGAAACAGTTGCATATGCGGCTGCACTTGAGTTACCTCTAAATTCAAAACCCACAAATATGTTTGATGCCTTAACATATAACAGATTTTCTTTAGAAATACAATTGAGCATTTGGAAACTTCCCATTAATCGTATTAATTTCCTTTTGCTCAAGTAGTTACAGCAATAACCGTTTCCATTTTCTCCATGTCTTTCGTTGTCACCAATCTTATCTGGATGCGCTGTACCTGACAGAAAAAGAGATTGAAAATATCTTTGAGTTTACCATGCTGACTGACCGCTGAGTACTAGATTTTCATACAATTTTTATTATCGCAGCATCATTCCATTTTCTGGCAGTTTTAAGACAAGTCTGTCTGCTATTGAATTTTAGAACTTCTCCTTAAAGGAAATGTATCAGTTGTTTTACAACTACCGTAGATCATTCCCTATCTATCCAATATAAATATACATCTTCCAAGCAGGGATAAACTTCTTCCACATTACCTGTTTTCAAGGCATCGGCACTGATGATCCTCAGTCGATGTCCTTTTTCTGTTAATGTAACACTTATGATCCTGGCTCCACTGTTCTGGTATTCTTCCCCTTCCCTCTCTGTAACCAACACATTATAAACTTTATGTTCCAATTCAGCCAAAAATTTCTGCGGAGTATCCCTCCGGACAATCTTCCCATTCTTTATCAGCAGTATCTCTCTGGCCATGTTTTCCACATCCGCTACTACATGTGTGGCTAAAAGGACAATCTTATCCTTTGCACAGCCACTGATAAAATTTCGTATCCGGATTCTTTCCTCCGGATCCATCCCAGCCGTTGGTTCATCCAGAATCAATATCTCCGGATCATTTAATAGCGCCTGTGCCAGCAGGATTCTCTGTTTCATACCACCTGAAAAGTATTTCAGCTTTTTATACCGTTCCTCTTTCAGATTGACGACCTCTAATAAATTTTCAATCTGTTCTCTGGCATCTTTTCTGTTCATTCCTTTTAAAGCAGCCATATACCAAAGGAACTTTTCTGCAGTAAATGCTTCATAAAGACTCTGCTGCTGTGGCATATACCCGATCTTCGCCCGGTAATCCGCTCCCATCTTATAAATATCTTCTCCGTCTGCCGTTATGCTTCCCTTATCCGGGCGCAAATTATCCGTCAGCATACCAAACATTGTACTTTTCCCTGCGCCGTTGGGACCCAGAATCCCATATATCCCCGGTGTAAAATCTGCAGATACGTCATTTATTGCATACGTTTTCCCATGATCATAGCTTTTGTATAGATCTTTTATTTTTAATTCCATAATGTACCCTTTATATCATATTCAACAGAATCATGTGGCTGCTTCGTTTAAAATACAAAAGCAGCAATACAACAATAATCAATATGCCGCTTCCCATCAGCAGTGCCGGAATTCTCTGTTTCAACTTTTTGTACAATGTCCGCCCCAGGATTCCTACTGCCAGAAAGCTTCCGAATTTCAGGACAAATACGAAAGTCTCATACCATCCCAGTGTTATGCTGCTTTCGCAGTTCCAATTTACCAGATTACACATTTTCTGCCCTGCTGTGGCAAATCCATCAATATTCTGCAGCTTTAAAAACAATGGTGCAGCCATTACCAGATAGACAAATACTACGCATATGATCGCTGCCAGATCCTTACTTCTCTCCAGAACTTCTCTTCCTCTCCGGGTAGAACGGATCAGCGGTATCAGGTTGCTCTCCTCTCCTGCTCCGTAAATCCCTCCCAGTAAAAACAGCAACAGAACCGCACCTACGTACCAGGTAAGCACTTCATGGGTAACATTTCCCCATATATCCAGGTAAGCTTTTTCATCCAGTAAATATTTTTCCGAAAGTTTACCCTCTTTTTCTGATAGTCCCCGGATCTGATCTGTCAGCTCCTGAAAGCCCTCATGCAAACGCTGCCATTCCAACTGCATCAGTAACCGATCTATTTCATCCGTCCCTGACATTTCAGCTGATTCCCGACTGGACTCCTGTAACTGCTCCAACCGCCTTTTTTCGTTTTCCACCTGCTCCAGGGTCTCCTCCGTCAGCTGTCCGGAAAGATTTTTCAGGTACATATGGTAGGCGGCATCTTTCGCCGTCGCATAGTATTGTGGCGCATATACAGCAAAAACATTCTGCATCATAAGCCACAGGGCAATTATGATCACAATTCCTTTTTTCTGTTGGATCAATAGTTTATAAAATTCATAATATACAAGATTCCTTCTATGCCCTAGTACGCTCCATTTTTTTCGTAACCTGATAATCAGCGTTTCCAGCCGGTCACTGTCACTGATCTGGCAGGTTCTATGGAAAAGGTTTATTCCGCTGGCACAGCATACCACATAAATAATCAGGAAGACACTGACCGCAACTTCATTTTTTCCTATGGCATGTCCCCCAAAATTGAAATTAACATAGCTTCCCAGCGCCTGTCTCATATCCCAATAGAAAAAAGGATTTATAATCTTACATACCCGCAGGGTTCCCGTGACAGCAATGAAATGGTACGCTGCATATTCGCATATCATAGGAAGCATCATGACAATGAAAGCTCCCGTTTCCGATTTCACCAGCATGCCCGCCATAAAAAGAACAGACCCTGTCAGCAGGGACAGTCCCACACGAAGAAAAATAAGCAGTCCTATGGCCTGCCCTACGCTTAATACATACGGGCAGTTGCGGAAAAGAGAAACCGACTGTACGTGTCTGTTCATATTGCCATATCCATACATCCATTTCAGGAACAAAACAACACTGGTTTCCTGTAACAAGGTATACAGTACTCCCCCCGATAATAGCAGAAACAACTTGGAATACGCCGTTACATGATGTCCGTTTTTACATCCTTTAATAAGAATAAAAAGCTTTCTATTTCTCTCATAAAATAATAAATACCACGTCAATACTCCCTGAAAAGAAATAGCAAAGAAAATACCGTACTGATACTCCGCCAATGCCTTTATTCCAAAACAGTTGTCCACTGTCACAGAAGCTTTCGCAACTGCCGAAAAATCGTGACAAGTCTTGCGGATATTATCCGTCAGATAATGATTTCCTTCGGAGATCACATTTTCCATGGCCTTTGACCTGTCCTGCATCTGTGAAATAAATTCCCGATAAGAGTCCAGATACCGTTTCTGTTCCTCCAGATCAGCCTCATAGAAGCCTAACTCGTCCGCCTGTTCATTTCCTTCACAAAACGCAATATATTGATCTTTTTGCTGATATACATAGACATAGGCCGCTTCTTTTTTCTGAATCATAAAAAGCAGGAATAGATTCCCCACAAAAAGTCCAATAAATGCAATCCATAGCGGAATCTGCGTCATCAGCTTTTTTATTTCATATCCTGTCAACCTCATGCAAATTGCCCCTTTAACGATCCATGATCTCCGTCAGTGTAATCGTTTTCCCCCGGTACTCTCCAATTTTTTTCTCCCAGCACTTTACTCCCCATGTACCGTCTTCTTTCTCATAAGTAAAGTACATCCTGTTTCTGTCACCTACCGGAAATCTCTGTGCTCTCCCGTTTTCATTTAATGGTGTCATAAAGGTATCTACGATCTGCATGTCCTTGTCATACACAACATATTTTCCCGGATTCCGAAGCCAATCATCAATGTCCTCCATCCAGTCATCAAAAAAATATAAATATTCGCCATCACTCAAAAAATAACCTGCCTGAGGTACATCTTCCAATAACACCTTCAGATTGGATCCATCCAGATCAGCAATATATACCGGCATCGGTTCATCACCTCTTTTTTCATCATCATAGGGATCCAGAATGATCTGATCCTGCCAGAATTGTACCCCTAAAATATGCACCGATTTCGGCATATCCGGAATCTGTAATTCCTCAATTTTGTCCGCCTGTATATCATATACAAAGGTTTTATTATATAACCTGTCGTAATCGTAACCATTATTTTCTTCCTTCTGGGAATCTCCCTCTTTGGGCAGCATAGAAATAATTTCAAAATACACATAATTTCCATAAGCCTGAAGATTTCCCCAAGTAAGCACTCTCAGATTCTCCTCCGCAGTATAGACGGTCTCCGGTCTATGAAAAAAGGTATTTAATGATAACCGTTTTATCGTACATTCAACCTTTATCTCTTCATCTTCCTCATAATACCTTTTTTCCGCATAATATAAGTTGTTCCTATGTATGATCCAGTTCACAATAATGCTGGATTTTCCATCCCATTTGTACACAACATCTTTCGCTGTTCCGTCCAGAGCATAGCGGTATAATATCCTTTCATCCGTTTCGTAACAGCTCAACGGAATACAATAAAGATAATCTCCGCATTTTGCAATTGCGATATCTTTATCCGGATTAATATTTGCCAGTTCCTCCAAATCGACAGAGGCATTACACTCTTTTATTTTCTGCTGATCCGTCTCTCTGTCATGTAAGCAGTCCACCTTATTACACAGCGGAACTAAAACATCATTACCTTCTTCCATGTAATAGATAAAACCATTCTTGTATATATATACGATGTTATCGCTTCCCTGCTGGACTTTAGGAAATGCTATGCTATCCGACCATTGTCTGTATTGATAGTCATAGTTTTCTACATAAGTGTCCGGCATTGCCTTGTTGGCACAGCCTGTCAGAAAGATCAAGTTTACTATTATAAGATAGGTTTTTATTCTCCGCATAGCATCTCCTGTTTTGTCCATTCCGTTGGTCATCAATTGATTATCTGGTCCATCTTGTAATATCCATCCAGTATCCAGAAGGGAATTGTGTCACAGAAACCTCGTGTACACCTCTTACATCCAAAAATGCCGCCGTTGGCTGTTCGATTACAGAGATGTCTACCCTTGCAGTTGCTCCGCCTCCTAATTTGCTAAATGTGTATTATAAACCATATTCTTAATATCTGCACATCCGTCTGCTCTATTGTACTTGTTTTTTCTTACCTTCCTCCATTTTCTAAAATATTTCTTTTACTTGTCAATCAAACATGCTTGATAATTCATATTTACCACAAATTATCTCTCTAACTCAATTGAGCAGATGGAAACTTCCCATTAATCGTATTAATTTCCTTTTGCTCAAGTCCCTTAATAAAAGATTTCATAGCAAAAAGAGTAGGTTGCATCCGTAATTTTTCTATAGATGCAACCTACTCTTTAACTTAAACTATTCTTTATAAAGTACACCAGTATACGTAGCTACTGTTTGACTTGTAGTATATGAATATTTACTTATTGTAAGAACCCCTGAGTAATAGCTTCCATTAATTTTTTCTCTCCATGAAATTTCTTTCTGTGGTTTTACAACCCCTGAATATATCACTTCCCTCGTCACACTAACACTTGCTCCGCAAAGGACAATGTCGTTTTCCGCCAAATCTTCTGCAACATATACTTCATAATATATACCTTCTGATGTATATCCCCCTCCTACCCGCTGTGCAGTTTTCTGCGCATTAACCGGGAATGAAATACTTAAAACAGCTACTACAAAAAATATGGCAAATATACCTTTGTTCATATCCTATCCTCAACTTTCATTCTCCACTCAGAAATACATATCCTCCTACATCTGTTTCCTTCCATGCTGTAGCGTCTTCCTTATTATCATAATAAGTTGTCTTTACAATATTGGTATCTATTACTTCTTGATTCAATGTAGCTCTCACTTCATCCAAATGCACATTAATACTATCATTCGTCATTTCACCATCTACTACATACGCAATTTCATATACCCTTCCCCATAACGGATCATCAATATACCTTGTTCCTATCTGCTGAAAAGCAGGTTTTCTATGTCCTGCCATATATATCAGAAACATTCCTGCAGCTATCGCCAATATTCCAATCAAAAAGGACATTCTTACAATTCGTCCATAGTTTTTCTTTTGGGGTTCAGGTTCTGATTCCTCATTTTCCCCTGTGTTATCCGTATTCTCCTTATCTCCCTCCTCCACATTCCTTTTTTGAAATTCAGGATTGTCCAGCTTCTCCAATGTCTTTTCCGGATTATGTAATTCGTCACACGATACCTGAAGTATATCTGCTATACGACTAAGCATCATCATATCCGGAAGGTTCTTTCCATTCTCCCATTTGCTTACCGCAGACGTAGAAACCGATAACCTCTCTGCCAGTTCCTTCTGACTTAATCCATTCTTCTTCCTTAAAATTACCAGTAGTTTACCAAATGCTTCCTTTTGCATAACTTTACCCCTTTAATTGTACTAGCAATGATACAATTATACGATTAAGTTATCTAAAAAGCAATGAAGCAAGAATGAACATACTTGACAATTCACATTTACCACAATGATACGTCTAAATCAATTGAGCATTTGGAAACTTTCCATTTTAATCTTATGAATTTCCTTTTGCTCAAGTAGTTACAGCAATAACCGTTTCCTAGATTATTGTGTCATACCTCCCTATCGTTGTCTACTCTGCTACAGCCTCTTTCATGCTCTTCACATATTCTCCGATATAAGGAGCTGCATCTTTGCCATACTTTGCAATGATCTTCACGATGGCGCTTCCGACAATGGCTCCGTCGGATATAGATGCCATAGCTTTCGCCTGCTCGGGGGTGCTGATGCCGAAGCCGATAGCACAGGGAACGTCGGTCACGGTGCGGATGCTTTCCACGATAGCAGGCAGATTGGTCTTGATCTCGCTGCGCACACCGGTGACCCCCATGGAACTTACCACATAGATAAAACCTTCTGCTTCCGATGCAATCTGGCGGATACGGCTCTCGGAGGTAGGAGCGATCATGGAGATTACCTTCACGCCATGGGTTTTGGCGGGAGCTTCCACCTCTGCCTTCTCTTCATAAGGTACATCGGGAATAATGATGGCGCTGATACCCAGTTCTTCACATTTGGTAAAAAATTTCTCATATCCGTAATGGAATACCGGATTCACATACGTCATAAATGCCAGCGGAATCTGTGACTGCTCCCGTACTCTCTTCACAATTTCGAACACGCCGTCCGTTGTCATGCCGTTACCAAGAGAGCGGATATTTGCTTCCTGGATCACCACACCTTCTGCTGTAGGATCGGAAAAGGGAATACCAATCTCTATGAGATCCGCTCCTGCTTTCTCCATCTCCAGGATGAATTGTACAGTGCTGTCCGCATCCGGGTCTCCTGCGGTAAGGAAGCCGATGAATGCTTTTTTATTCGGTGTATCAAATACTTTTTCTAATTTACTCATCGTATCTGTCTCCATTTCTTCTATCTCTTCTATTCTAATTTCTTCTATCTTTCCTGTTTTCATCTTCTGTCTGCAGGAGAACGGACTGCCCAAAGCATTTCACAGCCCCTGCACGTAGGTCGGTCATCAGTCATGAATATCCACACCGCGGTATCTCGCAATAGCGGCCACATCCTTGTCGCCTCTGCCGGACAGACATATGATAATGCTCTGGTCCGGGCTGTAGTTCTTCGCGATCTTACGTACCTGTGCTACCGCATGGGCACTCTCAATAGCGCAGATGATTCCTTCAGTTCTTGCCAGATATTCAAAAGCATCCACTGCCTCGTCATCCGTGATGGGCACATACTGTGCTCTGCCGATGTCATGCAGATAAGCATGCTCCGGTCCGATGCCGGGATAATCCAGTCCCGCAGAAATGGAATATACAGGAGCAATCTGTCCATATTCATCCTGGCAGAAATAAGATTTCATTCCATGGAAAATTCCCAGAGAGCCGGTAGCAATGGTAGCTGCGGTCAGTGCCGTATCCACACCCTTGCCTGCTGCCTCACAACCGATGAGTTCCACATCCTTGTCCTCAATAAAGTTATAGAACGCACCCATGGCATTGCTGCCGCCGCCTACGCAGGCTACCACGGCTGCCGGAAGCTTTCCTTCCTTCTTCAGAATCTGTTCCTTTGCTTCCTGGCTGATCACACTCTGAAAATCTCTTACGATCATTGGGAAGGGATGCGGTCCCATAACGGATCCCAGCACATAATGGGTATCCTCCACACGATTGGACCATTCTCTCATGGTCTCATTGACAGCATCCTTTAAGGTCATGGTACCGGAAGTTACGGGATGTACCTTGGCTCCCAGAAGTTCCATACGGTAGACATTCAATGCCTGTCTGTTGGTATCTTCTTTTCCCATGAAGATTTCGCATTCCATCCCCAGGAAGGCTGCTGCCGTTGCGGTAGCCACACCGTGCTGTCCGGCACCGGTCTCTGCGATCAGGCGGGTCTTGCCCATCTTCTTGGCAAGCAGTGCCTGTCCCAGGGCATTATTGATCTTATGGGAACCGGTATGGTTCAGATCCTCTCTCTTGAGATAGATCTTCGCGCCGCCCAGATCCTTCGTCATTTTCCCTGCATAGTACAGCAGAGAGGGGCGCCCCGCGTATTCATTCAACAGCTTGTTCAGCTCCGCATTGAATTCCGGATCCTTCTTATAATGCTCATAGCACTCTTCCAGATGGATCAGTTCATTCATCAATGTCTCGGAGATATATTGTCCTCCGTGGATTCCGTAACGTCCTTTGCTCATATGTTTATCCTCTCTTCTTTCTTCCTGATTTTTAATTCTTCTTTTATTCTGTATTTTCAATCTGTATTGTTCCGATACTGTTCTACCAGTTCCATGATCCGGCGCATCTTCTCCGGATCTTTTTTCCGGTTGCTCTCGATGCCGGAGCTGATATCCAACGCATAGGGTCTCACCACTTCCATGGCTTCCGTCAGATTCTCCGACTGCAATCCGCCCGCCAGGAAAAATTCTCTGTCGATTCCGCCAAGGACACTCCAGTCAAAAGCCTGACCCGTTCCCATTCCGTTGTCAAATAACAGATAGTCCGCACTGCTGTCCAGCCAGGCTTCCACATCGTACCGGTCTCTTACTTTGACCGCCTTGATCACCGGTTTGTGGCAGACTGCCTGAAGATACTGGATATCCTCCTCCGTCTCATCTCCGTGGAGCTGTGCCACGTCCAGAATGCCTTCCTCCAGCAATTCTATGATGGTCTTCGGATCCTCATTCACGAATACCCCAACTGTCCGGATTCCAGGTGAAAGCTTCTTACGGTATTCCGCTGCCTGCTCCTTTGTGACCACCCTGTGGCTCTTCGGGTAAAATACAAATCCCACGTAATCCGGCTGCACCTCATTGGCATAATCAATGTCCTCCGGACGATAGAGACCACACATTTTTACTTTCATAATAATTTACGACCTTTCTATAGACTGCAAACTTTGGGCCGTAGGCACAAAGTTGCGTGTGAAAAATTTATTTTTCACACTATCCGCGGAGTTCCTGCAAAGCCGCTTTCTTATCTGCACTACGCATCAATGTCTCTCCGATGAGTACGGCATTGGTACCGTTCTGCTCCAACCGCTCGATATCCTGTCTCGTCTTCATACCACTTTCGGATACGAAGAGAATATTCTCCGGCACCATTTCCCTCAACCGCACGGAGTTATTGATATCCACCGTAAAGTCTTTCAGATTCCGGTTATTGACACCGACGATCCTGGCACCGGCTTTCAATGCCATCTCTACTTCCTTCTCATCATGGGCTTCCACCAGTGCCGACAGTCCAAGTTCTCCTGCGATTCCCGCATACTCTGACAACTGCATCGGTGACAGGATGGCACAGATTAAAAGCACTGCATTTGCTCCGATATTTTTTGCCTCATAGATCATGTATTCATCTACCGTAAAATCTTTCCGAAGCAGTGGAATTTTCACTGCCTGACGGATCTCGGTCAGATATTCATTCTTCCCTTGAAAGTACGCCGGTTCCGTCAGTACGGAAATTGCATCCGCTCCTGCTGCCTCGTATTCCCTCGCAATCTGCACATAGGGAAATTCCGCCGCGATCAGTCCCTTGGAGGGCGATGCTTTTTTCACCTCACAGATAAAGCTCATCCACGGCTTCGCCAGTGCCTGTTCAAAGGGAAATCCCGTGTTGCTGTCCAAATCTCTTGCTCTGGCAATCTGTTCTGCAAGGGGCAGTGCTTCTTTTGCTGCAGCCACCCGTTCTAAAGTGGAAGCCGCTATGGTATCCAATATCATTTTTCTGCCTCCCGCTTATACTTCATTACTTAACTTAATGAAACGCTCCAGCTGTGCCTTTGCAAGGCCTGTGTCGATGACCTTCTCTGCCAGCTTCACACCGCCTGCCATACTGTCTGCCTTGCCTGCCACATATAGGGCTGCTGCTGCATTCAGCAGTACCGCATTGCGCTTGGGACCCTTTTCGCCATTTAAGATAGCTCTGGTGATCTCTGCGTTCTCCTGGGGAGTTCCGCCCACCAGATCTTCCTTCGTGCATCTTTCCATGCCAAATTCTTCCGGTGTGATCACATAATTTTTAAAGGTACCGTTATCAATCTCGCAGACTGTAGTGGGTGCACTGGCGGAGATCTCGTCCAGTCTGTCCTGTCCATAGACTACCATGCCACGTTTTACACCCAGATTGGACAATACCTTTGCCATAGAGGGCAGCAGGCTTTCATCGTACGCACCCATGATCTGATATACCGGTCCTGCGGGGTTTGCCAGAGGTCCTAAAATATTGAAAATAGTACGGATGCCCAACTCCTTGCGGATGGGTCCCACATATTTCATGGCGGTGTGATATTTCTGTGCGAAAAGGAAGCAGATGCCGATCTCTTCCAACAACGTCTTGCTCTGTTCCGGCTCTATGGTGATATTTACGCCCAGAGCTTCCAGACAGTCTGCTGCACCGGATTTGGAACTGGCTGCGCGGTTGCCGTGCTTGGCTACCGGTACGCCTGCCGCAGAGATCACGATAGATGCCGTAGTGGAGATATTGAAAGAATTAGATCCGTCACCGCCGGTTCCCACAATCTCTAAAGCTTCCACGTCCGCTCCAAGTTTTCTGCCGAACTTTCGCATTTCTTCTGCGGAGCCTGTGATCTCTTCGATGGTCTCACCCTTCTGGCTTAATGCTGTCAGATAAGCACTCTTTAAAATATCGCTGGCCTCACCGCTCATGATCTCATCCATAACGGTTTTTGCCATATCGTATCCGATGTCCTCATTCTTTACCAACTTAGCAACCGCTTCTTTGATCATGTTTCTGCCTGCTCCTTTCTGTGTCTGTAAAAAATTAACAATGATCTGTCGTCCATCCGGTGTCAGTACCGATTCCGGATGGAACTGTACTCCGTAGATCTGCTTTTCTGTCTGTTCTACCGCCATGACCTCTCCGTCTTCGGTGACCGCGGTAACTTTCAATTCTGTGGGAATCGTCTGTGGATCTGCCACCAGAGAATGATATCTTGCCACAGTGATCACTTTTTTCATACCCCGGAACAATACACTGTCTGTATCCAAAGTCGCCAGGGACTGTTTACCGTGCATCAGATGGGATGCGTAGGTAACGGTAGCCCCTGCCACTTCGCAGATCGCCTGATGCCCGAGACAGATTCCCAAAATAGGTATTCTGCCCCCCAGTTCCCGGATCACATTTTCACAGACACCGGCTTTGTCCGGCCTTCCGGGTCCCGGCGATAAAATGATGTGGGAGGGATTCATGGCGCGGATCTCATCCACACTGCATTCATCATTGCGGATCACCCGAATATCCGGATTTACGCTTCCTACCAGCTGATATACGTTATAGGAAAAACTGTCATAATTGTCCATCAGTAATATCATGCTTCCATTCCCTCCTGTGCTTTCTGTAGTGCCTGTCTTACAGCTGCTGCCTTCTGAATGCATTCCCTGTATTCCTTCTCCGGTACACTGTCCGCCACAATACCGGCACCGGATCTTACGAATACTTTTCCGTTCTTGGAAAAAGCAAGTCTTATAGCGATACAGGTATCCAGGTTTCCGGTAAAGGAAATATAGCCAATGGCTCCTCCATAGATGCCTCTCTTATTGTCTTCCAGTTCGTTGATGATCTCACAGGCCCGAAGCTTCGGTGCTCCCGACAGGGTTCCTGCGGGAAGGATGGCATCCACCGCATCCAGTGCGTCCGCATCTTCCCTGATCACGCCCCTCACTGTAGAACCGATGTGCATCACGTGAGAGTAACGCTCGATGGACATATACTTTTCCACTTCCACGGTGCCGATCCGGCTGATCTTGCCGATATCATTCCGTCCCAGATCCACCAGCATATTGTGTTCGGAGCGTTCCTTCTCATCTGCTAAAAGCTCTGCCTCCAGCGCCTTGTCCGCTTCCTCGGTAGCTCCTCTGGGTCTCGTTCCTGCCAGGGGGAAGGTATGTAATACGCCGTCCTCTAACTTTACTAATGTCTCCGGGCTGGCTCCCACGATCTCACCATCACTTCCAGAGAAATAGAACATGTACGGGGAAGGATTTGTTGTGCGGAGTACCCGGTAAGCATCTAAGAGGCTTCCTTCCATCTCCGCCTCCAGGCGATTGGATAATACCACCTGGAAGATATCTCCCTCTCTGATGTAATGCCTGGCTTTCTCCACCATGTTGCAATAGGCTGCTTCGTTGAACAGTGGTTGAAAATCTGTCCGGAGCTTACAGGGAATATGCTCTGCCTTTTCTCCATTCAGCAAGAGCTCCTTCATGTTGTTCAGCTCCCGCTCCGCTCTATGATAATTGATCTCCAGATCATCGGTCTTGATATTCAGGATCAGGATCAGCTTCTGTCTGTAATTGTCAAAAGCGATGACTTTGTGGAACAGCATCAGGTTCACATCCTGGAAGCCTTCCTCGTCCTTCGCATCCAGCCGCAGGGTCGGTTCGCTGTATTTGATATAGTCATAGGAAAAATATCCTACCAGACCTCCGGTAAAGGAAGGCAGTCCCGGAAGCTTGGGACTTTTATTCTCTTCCATGACGTTGCGGATGATCCCTCTGACATCTCCGGAATCCGTTCGGCTGGTCAGTTCCGATTTTATTGTAGTCATACCGTTATAACAGGTGATCTCAAGCAATGGATCATAGCCTAAAAAGGAATATCGTCCCCATCGCTTATCCGCCTCCGCGCTTTCCAGCAGATAGACATGACCGCTGACCTTTTTTAAGATGCGCAGCACTTCGATGGGTGTGGTCATATCTGCATACATCTCTGTGCTGATGGGAATCACTCCGTAGCTTTCTTCCGCTGCGATCTTTTTACATTCTTCCAGTGTGGGTGTGATCTTCATTCCGGTACTCCTCCTTAAAATTATTTCTTTCCACACCTTTTCAGCGCCTCCATTCGTAAAATCGCCTCTTTGAGGCTTCCTTTTACTCATTGAGGCTATCTCGCCATAGGCTCTGAAAAGGTTACAAAAAAACCGCCCATGACAGAATCTTCTTCTGTCAAGGACGGGTCATATACATTTCCCGCGGTGCCACCTTGCTTCACAATTTCTTGTGCTCTTACAGGATACCAACATATCCCCGGCAACTGACGTATGCCCTCACGTCGCAGAATACTTGAGGTCTTAAAATTCTGTGTGTCCTCTTTGACTGCGCCCTCCGTGGTCCATTTAACAACCTGCGTTCCAACCTTTCTCAGCATCCGGTCTCTCTGTAAGTGCACGAACTGTTTTTATCTCCACATCAATGGTTTCTTACCGCTGTATTTAATTTTTATTTATATTACTGCTTTAGTGTGGTAACGTCAAGTAGTGATTTTAATCTTTTTTCAAAAAAATCTTTGCGTATTTTATTTTTCTATCTTCCTACTTTGAGGAAAAGCTCACGAATTCCTTCATAGTAACCAATGGTCACCGTGGTACTGTCTTCCTCCTCCCCCGGGAAAGTATACTTGGCAAAATACGGCGTCGTCTCCAACAGCGGATTTTGATCCTCATATTTTTCAAGACCGGTCAGTTCCAGATATTCCGCATACCGGCCAATCATGGCATCCGTATTGATGTCTTCCCATTGCAGTCCGGTCCGGACATAGAATTCATAAATTTTGCCGGTATCCGCATCCAGATAAATATCCAGAAAACGGTTACTCTTATCCGCATTCCTTACGTCCGTAGACAGGCTGATTTTCCATACAGAGAGATTATTTCTCGGCTCCAAAACATCGATAGCAGAGCAGATCACCGCTTCGTAAGAGTCTTCCGAAACTTCCTTTACTTCGTCGGGAAGAATTCCCTGCTCCTTCAGGATCTGAATCTCTCTGTTACATGCCTCATATACCGCTTCCTCCTGAATCTGTCCCTCTCCCGGTTGCTGACGATTCTCTACAAACGCATAGGTACCCGTCATTTCTCCGTAGTTTCCTGCCTCACTGTCCACTCTGGTCAAAAAACGCAGTTCACTCTCCGGCAGGGTCTGACTGCTCAGACATCTCCCCAAAAGATATAGTTTCTGATTGCTGCTCATGCGGTAACGGTATCCTTCCGCACCTTCCACCGCCTCTGTGGTAATACTGTTTAAGAGTCTCTCATCACTTTTGGCCGCGATCCATTCCGGTCCCCACAGAGCCGCAAGAATGACCACAACTGATACCGCAAAGCCCAAAGAACAGCTCTTCCATCTATTCATCCGACTTCACCCCCTCATCCGGAATCAGAAAGCTCATGCAGCTTCCAAAGCCCTGTGTACTCTCGATCTTCAGGCTGCTGTGATGCAGTTCCAGAATAGCGGTGCACAGTGCAAGCCCCAGTCCCGCTCCGTTATGAGCCCTGGATCTGGATTTATCCACCATATAAAAAGCTTCCGTGATCTTATGAAGTTCTTCCTTGGGGATGCCAATTCCTTCATCCCGTACCTGAAAATAATAACCGTTCTCCATGTGCCTTCCTGTGATCTCCACGGTCTGCCCCTCCTCGGAGGCTTTGATGGCATTATCGGTCAGATTGATCAAAACAGTCTTCAACAGGTTCTCCTCGGCATAGAGTTCTCCCTTTTCCCAGCAGATGTCAACCTTCACCCTGCTGTCTTCTGGGTTCTTGGTCTCATCATAGATTTCCTGCAGATACGAGAAAATACCGGAGACATTTGTGGTCTTACGATCGATCTCCTTACGTCTGGTCACAATGATGTCCAGCAGTCTGAGTGCCATAGTCTCCAGGCGTTTTCCCTCTGTATAAATATAATTGGCACAGAGAAAATGCTTCTCCTCGTCCAGTTTGCGGGAACGCAGCATATCCGCGTAACCGATTATAGCTGTCAGCGGTGTCTTCAGTTCATGGGAAAATGCGGCAATAAAATCTTCTCTGGCTCTGACTTCATTTTCCAAATTCTGAATATTCTGCTCCAGTGCTTCTGCCATATGGTTGAAATCCGCAGTCAGCTGTCCCATTTCATCATTACTGATCTGCTCCGCGCGATAGCTGTATTCTCCCTCCGCCATTTTGCCGGTAGCCTGCGTCAGAAGCCGGATCGGTCGGGTCAGCCAGCAGGCGATCAGCGTCATCACAGCGCCACTGCATAACAATACGATCACCGTAACCTGACGATACATCCGAAATCCTTCCGTCCTCTCCGTATATACCGCAGTTACATTTTTCATGGTCTCTAACGTCAGCAGACGGTCGGACACATTGATCCTTGTCTGTGTCTGGATATAATAGGAATCCCCCGACTGCACTACCCGGTACACTCTCGTATTTTCTCCGCGTTCTTCCCACAGAGAAGTATCCCCGGTAAACCCTTCACTGACATACAGCACCTTACCGTTCTCATCGCTGATCCGCAGCAATCTGTTGCCGTGCTGTCCACTGTTCTCCAGGTATACTCCGATCTGTTCCACCGTTCCGTCCGGAAGTACATCATATTTGGACGGAATATTTAAAGCTGCCGTCTCAAAAGCGAACCTCAAAATACTACTTTCATCCAGTGCCTGTCTGGTCTCACGCTCCATGGAGGTCTGAAACACATAATTTACAAAAAAATAACCGCTTGCTCCGCATGCCGCTGCCATGATCAGCATGGTGCACAGCAGAATTTTCCAGGAAAATTTCATTCTTTTCTCCTCTTGTCCACTTTCCTACAAGAATTCCTCGTTCTCAGGCAATCTCCAGCCGGTATCCTACCTTATATACCGCTACCAGCTGATTCTCCCATCCCATTTTTTTGCGCAGGCGCTGCACATGCAGCTCCAGAGTCCTGCTGTCCCCGTCATATTCTTCTCCCCATACCTTTTCGTACAGGCTTTCCTTGAATAAGGCAATATTTTTATTCTGAATAAATAACACCAGAAGTCCGTATTCCTTGTTGGTAAGTACCACAGGTACGCCCGCTTTCATCACCATTCTGGCTTCCATATCCACCACTACATCTCCTGCGGACAGCTGCGCTCCCCGTTTGTGGAATCTGCGCAGTACCACTTCTACCCTTGCCAGCAGTTCCACCACATCAAAGGGCTTCACCAGATAATCCTCCGCCCCCAGACGCAAGCCTTTTACCCGGTCCTTTACATCTCCCTTGGCGGTAATGAAGATCACCGGGATCTTTAAAGGTCTGATATATTCCATAATATCAAAACCGTCCACTCCCGGAAGCATAATATCCAGTAAGATCAGATCAAAGGTTTCCTTCTCGATCAGTTCAATGGCTTTCATGCCATCCTGTACACTTTTGCAAAAATATCCTGCTGCCGACAGATTCAGGTCGATCAGGTCACAGATTGGCTTTTCATCATCCACGATTAATATTTTTATCATTATGTCTGCCACCCCCAATAGGCACGGATCTTCGTCACCAGTGCCTCCAGAGTATCCTCCTCCGTACATTCATAATTTTCTGTAAAATCAGTATCCTTCTCAAATCCGGCCGTCCGTTGGTAATAAATGGTGCACACGGTGTCCACCAGCAATTCCCCGTTTTCTCCTTCATAGCTGTATTTTGCAAACACCACCAGATCCTTCAGGCCGTCACCGTCCAGGTCCTTTCCCTGGATTCCCTTCAGCGCATAGAGATTGTCGTAATCCTCCATGGGTTGAAAACTCCACACAATATTTCCCTGTTCATCGATCAGATAGATCATGAACACGTCATATTCCGCCATCCGGTAGGTGCCCGGAACCACCTTTAATTTTCCCAGCTTTTCAAAATTACGGGTATAAGACTGTTCCTCGATGACATTGAAATTGTGGTTCAGAAGATCTGCCAGTGTCTCCGCCGTATAGAGGAATTCCGTAGAACGCCCGTCTCTTACAAAATTTAAAATACAGGCAGGGTTCTTGTTCATATCAAAGCGGTTGATCTTGTCTGAGATCCGATAATCACGGTAAAAGTTTCCATCGTCCTGGAACAGAACATCTCCTACTTTGTAGGATTCTTCCTGATAATCCCCCCTGTCATTATGGCACTGGACGATCAGGATGATATCCGTATCTCTGTCATTGTCTACATCCTGAAAAGAAACCGAAGCCAGTTTTTTCACCGGCTGCCGCATTTCTCCCGGATAGCAGTAATTTGCTTCCAGCTGGTCCGTCTTGTACAGAATCTGCCCGGAAGCATCCGCGATAAATACCGCCAGTCTGTGGTACCTTGTATCCAGTGCCGCATAGAACCAGACTTCATTCCCGGGTTCCTCTGTCGTATCTACGGCTTCCTCCGGAAGTTTTTGCAACGGCATCGCAAAGATCTGATCCTCCAGCAGGCGGAATCCCTGGTTCTCCAAATCTCCAATCTTTTCTATCCTGTCAAAGCGTTCCCGGTATCGTTCGTACTCCTCCGCCACCAGTTCTCCGTGTTCCCCGGCCGCAGTCACAGAAAAAGAAACGGTGGAAAGCTGCGCAGATAAAACTACAAAAAGCACAATACTCACTATGCTGAGCATGATTCTTCTCTTCCTGTGTTTCGGCATCTTTCCACCTCCTTTGTATCGTTATTTGATTTGTTGTTTTATTCCATTTTCTTTTACAGATCGTCAATAATAATGTGTCTGGGCTGGCCTGTGATCATGATCGGAGTCAGTTCCGCCTGGATCAGAGGCTCGATATAGTTCTTCATCTCTGCGGTCACATAATCTCCCTCTTCCGTGATCCAGGAACGGGGAACCTTTTTCTCCAGATTTGCCACCTTATGCACATCATAGAGATCCGTAGTGCAAATATAGGGATCCTGAGATACTCTCTTTAAGATCACCATCTGACCGGTCTTGCCTTCAAAAGCTGCCTTTACCGCAGTTCCACCTACCTGATAAGCCTCGGTGATATCCACGCGGGAGGTCAGATGTCCGGCACAGCGCTGCAGAGTAGACAGTTCAATAGCTCTGGATTTGCAGCCCAGCTTTTCAATGATCAGGTCAGACAAATATTTGCCCGTACCGGATAACTGTACATGGCCGAAAGAATCCGTCTTGTCGGAAGGTGCAGACAATTCGCAGACATATCTTCCGTCTGCCGTCTTGATTCCTTCGGACACGGCAATGACAATGGACTGTTTCTCGCTGACCAGTTTCTTGACCTTTTTCAGAAAATCATCCACATCAAAGGCTACTTCCGGCAGGTAGATCAGATCCGGGCCTTCACAGTCTTCACTCTTGGCCAGTACTGCTGCTCCGGTGAGCCATCCCGCATTTCTTCCCATGATCTCGATGACCGTCACGCTCTGCATCTCATAGATCAGGCCGTCACGTACCAGTTCCTTGGTAACGGTAGCAATATATTTTGCCGCACTTCCGTAACCAGGCGTATGATCCGTACCCTCTAAGTCGTTATCAATGGTCTTGGGTACGCCGATAAAACGGATCGGGTTGCCCACTGTCTCTGCATAATCGGAAAGCTTTTTGATGGTATCCATGGAGTCATTGCCGCCGATATAGAAAAATGCCATGATCCCCAGTTCTTCCAGAATTGCAAATATTTTCTCGTAAATAGCTTTATCTTCACTGATCTCCGGCAGCTTATAGCGGCAGGATCCCAGAAAGGAAGCCGGTGTTCTCTTCAAAAGTTCCACATCCATGTCGTTGCGGATCTTTTCCCCCAGATCCACGATCTTTTTCTCCAACAAACCCTGAATGCCATAGCGCATACCGTATATGGTATCCGCTCCCATATCCTTTGCTGTCTTGTAGACACCTGCCAGACTGGCATTGATCACCGCTGTGGGGCCTCCGGACTGTCCTACGATCACATTTTTTTTCATAATTTTTCTCCCTCTGTTGATTCGTTACCATACATCGACGGGGATTTCTCATGCTCGATTTGCATACGTAAAACACCCACCAATCGGATCCTCCGGTTGATGGGTGTTCTCATTCTTAAGGTTCCGTCGAACCTATTTTACCAAACTTACAGTCTCTCTGGCAATAGCAAGTTCCTCATTCGTAGGAATTACCATAACAGTGGTCTTGCTGTCAGGAGTGGAAATAGCGATCTCCTCGCCACGCTTGTGGTTTGCCTCCTCATCGATGGATACTCCCAAGAAGCCTAGATGCTCGCATACCAGGGAACGAACTAAAGGTGCGTTCTCGCCGATACCTGCGGTAAAGCAGATCACATCTACACCGTTCATGGCTGCTACATAAGAGCCGATATATTTTGCCACACGGTAGCAGTAAGTGTTCATGGTACGGATGCAGTGTGCATCGCCGTTGTTGTAACCTGCTTCCAGATCACGGAAATCGGAAGACAGATTGTTGGACAGACCATATACACCGGACTTCTTGTTCAGAACGGTCATGATCTCGTCGATGTTCTTGCCCTCTTTGTGAGCGATGAACTCCATGATGGCAGGATCGATATCACCGGAACGGGTTCCCATGATCAGACCTTCCAGAGGTGTCAGACCCATGGAGGTGTCTACACACTTGCCGTTCTTAACAGCGGATACGCTGGCACCATTGCCCAGGTGGCAAACGATGATCTTCAGATCTTCGTACTTTTTGCCCAGAACCTCAGCAGCCTTCTTGGATACATAAGAGTGGCTGGTTCCGTGGAAGCCGTAACGTCTGATCTTGTATTTCTCATAATACTCGTAAGGCAGACCGTACATATAAGCTTCCTCAGGCATGGTCTGATGGAAAGCGGTGTCAAATACAGCTACCATGGGAGTGGTGGGCATCAGCTTCTTGCATGCATTGATACCGATCAGGTTAGCAGGGTTATGTAAAGGAGCCAGGTCGTTGCATTCCTCGATGGCTTTCATAACTTCATCGGTGATAATGGTGGATGCTGCGAACTTCTCGCCGCCGTGTACGATACGATGTCCTACGGCACCGATCTCATCCAGACTCTTTACCACACCTGTCTTTTCATTGGTCAGAGCTTCCAGCACCAGACGGATAGCTTCGGTATGATCCGGCATGGGAGTTACAGTCTGCTCTTTCTCACCACCATCGGGGGTATAGGTGATCTGGCTTCCTTCGATACCGATTCTCTCACAAAGACCCTTTGCGATGCATTTCTCGGTCTCGGAATCAATGAGCTGGAACTTCAGGGAAGAGCTTCCGCAGTTAATAACTAAAATATTCATGATGAATTCCTTTCTTTCAAATCTGTTACTCTATGAGGTCATGTTACCCGTGCGGGCAATACATGAATACGGTGCGGGACAGATATCCCGCACACGTTTATGTTCGTTACCAGTGATTATACTAACTGTGCCTGTACAGCGGTCAGTGCTACGACACCGACGATATCCTGCCAGGAACATCCTCTGGACAGATCGTTAACAGGCTTTGCGATACCCTGTAACATAGGGCCGTAAGCTTCTGCTCCACCCAGTCTCTGTACCAGCTTGTAACCGATGTTACCTGCATCCAGGTTCGGGAAGATCAGGACATTGGCATGTCCGTTTACAGGGCTTCCGGGAGCCTTGGACTTGGCAACGCTGGGAACCAGAGCTGCATCCAACTGCAGTTCGCCGTCCAGAGTCAGATGAGGATACTCCTCATGTGCGATACGGGTAGCTTCTACTACTTTGTCAACCAGTGCGTGCTTTGCACTTCCCTTGGTGGAGTGGCTCAGCATGGCGATCACGGGCTTAGGTCCGATCAGAGACTTGAAGCTTCTGGAAGAAGTATCTGCGATAGCAGCCAGTTCTTCGGGAGTAGGATCCTGGTTCAGACCACAGTCAGCGAACAGGAAGGTTCCGTTCTCACCCTGATCCTTGAATACGGTATCCATAACGAAGAATGCGGATACCAGTTTAACGCCGGGTGCAGTCTTCAGGATCTGCAGTGCAGGTCTTAAAGTATCTGCGGTAGAGTGGCATGCACCTGCTACCATACCGTCTGCATCATTAGCCTTAACCATTACGATACCGAAGGTCAGGTAATCATTCAGCAGGATCTCTCTTGCCTTCTCGGGGGTCATTCCCTTTGCTTTTCTGGTTTCATATAATAAATTCACATAGTCATCCAACTTGGGAGTTGTTTTAGGGTTAACTACCTTAACTTTGGACAGGTCAACTTCCAGCCAGCCTGCACCATCCATGATCTTCTCTTCATCACCGATCATAATGATGTCTGCGATGCCCTCTTCCACGATACGGGCAGCAGCCAGTAATGTTCTCTTATCATTAGATTCCGGTAATACAATAGTCTTTTTGTCGAGTCTTGCTCTCTCTTTAATCATGTCAATGTATGACATATCCATTCTCCTTTCCGGCGGGGGATACCCGCTTCCTCCCAAATAACTTCTGTAAAGTTTTGGTTTTATCTTAACAAACCGATGTATTTATATTATACTAAATACATCTGGAGTACACAAGGGCATAATGTTCGCAAAATTGTATATTTTCAGATACAACCACTATTTTTTCAGAATAAAATAAGCTGATAACCATGCATATGTAAACGCTTTCAGTGTATGTTATTTTTTTCACATTCCTTGTCAGGGTTTGTGTTCGTTATAACGTATATTTCTTTTCACGAAAGGAGCCACATTATGAAGGTCAATGGTATTGTCGCAGAGTATAATCCCTTCCATAATGGTCATGCTTACCAGTTACAGCATGCCAAAGAGGCCAATGATGCCAATTATACGATCATTGTCATGAGCGGTAATTTCATGCAGCGGGGTGCTCCTGCCCTCTTAGATAAGTTCACCCGTACAAAAATGGCTCTGGAGAACGGTGCAGATCTGGTGCTGGAACTGCCCACCCGCTATGCTGCCTCCAGTGCGGAATTTTTTGCCAAGGGCTCGGTTGCCTTGTTCGACAAACTGGGAGTGACCACAAATCTGTGCTTTGGCAGTGAGTGCGGCAACATTGAAGTCTTGTCACGGATCGCTGAGATTTTCTATACGGAACCGGAACCTTACGTGGAATCCTTGCGCTGCAATATGCGTAAGGGAATGTCCTTCCCCATCGCCAGGACCTGGGCGTTATTGCAATACGCGCCTTCCTTAAGCGATGATAAGGACGTTCTTTCCTCTCCTAATAATATATTGGGAATTGAATATCTCAAAGCTCTGATGTCCAGAAACAGCAAGATCTCACCGTTCACTACCACCAGAGTCGGTGCGGATTATCACGACAAACGTCTCGGCACCAATCAGTGTTCCGCCATTGCTATCCGCCAGTCGGTGGCCGCCGGGCATGATCTATCCTATCTGGCTGCCCAGATGCCGGAAAGTGCCTATGCATTGATGACGGATTCTCTGTCTCACAAAAAGCCTCTGTTTGCCGATGATTTTTCCGCAGCACTGCAATACAAGCTGCTGACGGAATACTCTGTGGGCTACGACAAGTATCAGGATATTTCTTCGGATCTGTCCGACCGGATCCGCAATACCCTGCCTTCCTTCGCAGGTTACACTTCTTTCTGTGATCTGCTCAAGAGTAAGGATATGACCTACACCCGCATCAGCAGATGTCTGCTTCATATTTTGCTGAATATGACCAAGGAAGAATTCGAGACCTGCAAGTCGGAAGACTATATCTCTTACGCCAGAGTGTTGGGTTTCCGCAAGAATGCGACGCCACTGCTTGCCGAGATCAAAAAGAACAGTTCCATTCCTCTCGTCACCAGCCTGGCTGATGCCAGACAGACGCTTTCTCCCGAATCTCTGCGGATGCTGGATCTGGATATCCTCCGCAATCAGATCTATCTGGGGAATCTGGCCTTAAAGAACCAGACGGAAATGGTGAATGAATATCGGACACCGATTGTGATTGTATAAATGGAAAGTTAATGAAATAAATATTGGCAAACCAGATGAACTCCCGAAGCGGCAGAAGGCCCTCAGGCAGATATCGGTCTCCGAGTGTGAATTTTCTAAAGCAGTGGATAAAGTGTATCTCATCCGAACGGGCACGGCTCTAGGCGACATCCATGTCGCCGGCCGCCTGTCGCAAACATCGTGTTTGCTCCACCCTGATGGCTCACCACTGCTTAAGAAAATATCAACACGCTCCGACAGACATCTGCCTGAGGACCTTCTGCTACTCCGGGAGTTCTGTTTGTATTTAAAACGCCAATTTCTGCGAAAAAAATACAAAAATATGAAATTTTGATATGTAAAAAGTCTCTATTTTCGCTACATAAGCAAAATAAAGAAATTCCGTACAAAAATTCCTGATTTAGGAACTTTTTTTGTACGGAATTCATCGTTTTTGGACTATTTACACCAAACTAACTTTCCAGTTAGTTCTTAAAGCTATGAATAGGTGCGGGGATGCGGCCGCCGCGGTTGACGAAAGCATCACAGGAGAAGGTATTCACGGGCATGATGGGTGCATAACCTAACAGGCCGCCGAACTCCACGGTCTCTCCCACGCCTTTTCCGATTACGGGGATGATTCTGACTGCGGTGGTCTTCTGGTTCACCATACCGATGGCCATTTCATCCGCAATGATACCGGAAATGGTGGTTGCCTTGGTGTCTCCGGGAATGGCGATCATATCCAGACCTACGGAGCAGACACAAGTCATGGCTTCCAGCTTCTCGATGGTGAGGGCTCCGGCATTCACGGCATCGATCATTCCCTGATCTTCACTGACAGGAATGAATGCACCACTTAAACCGCCGACGTAGGAAGATGCCATAACACCGCCCTTTTTCACCTGATCATTCAACAACGCCAGGGCTGCAGTGGTTCCGGGAGCTCCGGCATGTTCCAGACCGATCTCACACAGGATATCCGCTACGCTGTCGCCGATGGCCGGGGTCGGTGCCAGAGACAGATCCACGATGCCAAAGGGAACATTTAACATCCGGGATGCCTCCTGTGCTACCAGCTGACCTACACGGGTTACCTTAAAAGCAGTCTTCTTGATAGTCTCACAGAGAACCTCGAAGTTCTCGCCGCGCACCTTTTCCAGTGCGGTCTTTACAACGCCGGGGCCGCTGACACCGACATTGATGATCTTGTCTGCTTCGGTCACACCATGAAAGGCACCTGCCATGAAAGGATTATCATCCGGTGCATTACAGAATACTACCAGCTTTGCACAGCCCAGGGAATCATCTTCCTTCGTGTACTCTGCGGTCTCCTTCACCATCTCACCCATCAGCTTTACCGCATCCATGTTGATACCGGTCTTGGTGGAACCTAAGTTTACAGAACTGCACACACGCTCTGTAGTAGACAATGCCAGCGGAATGGAACGGATCAACAGTTCATCTGCCGGGGTCATTCCCTTGCTGACCAATGCGGAATAACCGCCCAGGAAGTTCACACCAACCTCATGTGCTACCTTATCCAATGTCTTTGCAATACTTGCAAAGTCTTCTATCGTATGACATGCCGCACCACCGATCAGTGCAATGGGAGTTACGGAAATTCTCTTATTTACAATGGGGATGCCAAATTCTCTGGAGATCTCCTCTCCGGTCTTCACCAGATCCTTGGCTGCTTCGTAGATTTTGTTATAAATCTTCTCATTTAATCTGTCCAGATCGGAATCGATACAGTCTAACAGGCTGATACCCAGTGTGATGGTACGCACGTCCAGGTTCTCTTCCTCGATCATTTTGTTGGTCTCTGTTACTTCATATAAATTGATCATTACGGCTCCTATCTGCCCCTTCGGGTCTTATTTATTTCGAAATCGTGGGGCTTATCAGATGCGGTGCATCTTGTCAAAGATCTCTTCCTTCTGGCACTTGATCACTACGCCAATTTCTTCTCCGAGAGCAGCCAGTTCATCTGCCATATCACCAAAAGTTTTCTGCATCTGATTGGTGTCAACGATCATCATCATGTTAAAATATCCCTGTACGATGGTCTGGGAAATATCCAGGATATTGATGCCGTTTCCCGCAAGATAGGTACATACCTTTGCGATAATGCCTACTGTGTCCTTACCAACTACCGTAATAATTGTTCTTTTCATAATCGCCCTCATTTTCTGCATGAAATCATGCTATTATTTTTATCTATTAAACTACACTTTACTACAATTTGCAACCTCAAGTTCAGCCTATGAACATATTCAGACACAGAAATCATACTTGCATCATTTTGTGAGCGAATATGTTTCAGGCACCGAGCGCCAAACTATGGAGCAAAGCTAGTCATGAAATGACGCAAAAGCGTGCTATGATGCGGCTCCAACGAATAATGCTGGCTGATGCGCTGCGCATCCGCTACGCAATATTGATCACCGGAGATACATTGCTCCTGTCTGCCACCATCATCCGGAAGTCTTCCGCCCGGTAAGGGTTCTCTCCCATGGTGATTTCCATCCGGACCGCTTCATAGGCCAGCTCCGGAAGATTATTCTCCTTGCTGAGATGTCCCAGCACGATAGCCTGCAGCTTGTCATGCAGGATTCGACAGAGCAGCTTGCCGGAATTTTCATTGGAAAGGTGTCCTCTGTCCCCCAGAATTCTCTGTTTGAGATAATAGGGATAAGGTCCTACCTGCAACATCTTCACATCATGATTCGCTTCCAGCAGCAAGGCATCCATTCCCTTCAGGCACTCCACGGTGTAATCATTATAGACTCCTAAATCCGTACAGATTCCTACCTTTTTATCTCCGTAAGCAATACGATAGCCCACCGGCTGTGCCGCATCATGGGAGATTTTCATGGGATTGACAGTCAGATCCTTGATAGTCAGTTTCACATCTTCCTTCACTTCCCGAAACAGGGCTGGATTGATCTTGCCCAGATTCCCCATCTTCTGGATTTCTTCCAGGGTTCCCGTTGTGGCATAGATCGGCACTTCATATTTTCTCGCCATGACACCCAGTCCCGCCACATGATCCATATGTTCGTGGGTCACCAGGATGCCATCCAGATCTCTTCCGGTGAGTCCCAGACTGTTCAGCCCGGCCTCCGCCTTTTTGCCGCTGATTCCCACGTCCACCAGCAGATGCGTGGCCTCTGATCCCACATAAATACAGTTGCCGCTGCTGCCGCTGGCAATACTACATAATCTCATAACTTCTTAATCTCTTTTCTATCTTACTTCTGTCTTACTCTTTTCCGTTTTCCATCTTCGGCATTAATGCATACTAGTGCATGCTTTTCCAGTAGATCTCGATCACATCTCCCTCTTTCAAAGGTTCCATGAACTGTGCCGGGCGTCCATTTAAGTTCGTCACAATGGATCTGCCTGCGGATGCGGAGGATCCCAGATCAAAATCAATATAATCAAACACATCCACAAATACATAGGAAGCCTTACCCTGCATGGTGATGGGGGAATGGTTCACGATCACTGTTAATGGATGCGGCCCCTGTGGTGACACGCTTTGGCTCTGTGCCGTCTGTTCCACGCTTTCGTACTTTTCGTCCTGCTTCCCGGAAGTCCCCTGCGTTGTCACGGAAGCCGTCCCGTTTTCTGCTGCAGTCTCTGTCCCCTGTGTCATCGCCGCTTCTCCTGCCACAGCCTCTGCCTTCTGCATCACAGGCCCTTCTCCATAAACAGGCTCTTCTCTATAGGCATCCTCTTCTGTGTCCTCATCCGGCAGGTCTGCATAACTCCCTTCCGGCAGCGGGTTCTTCATATCCCAGCTTACGGTGAAATGCTCATAAACTCTGGTATCCGGCTGCGCCGCTGTATCATTGACCCTGATATCCGCACCGAGAGGCACATCCAGAAATTCTGCGATTTCCTTTACAGTATAAGAATTCCGAATCCGAATATCATCGTTCTGGCCGATCCGGTAGAATTCATTCTCTCTGTGACCGTTGACTTCCGCTGTCTTCGGCAGACTGATCTGTTTACCGTTCACATAGACCTGCAGTGCATCCCCCAGTTCAGAGAGTTTTCCCAGCTCCAACACCGCCGGTTCGCCCTCCGTGGAAGGTGTTACCACAATGCGGTCCCCATTATGTACCTGGGTATACATATCCGCCTCGTCTCCGTTGACCCGGATGACTGCTGCCTCTCCCTGTTCGCCCCGCACCATACGGGTCTTACCATTGACAGTAAACAGAAGGGCTTCCCCTTTTCTGGGGAACAGCTGGTCATTGGGGAACTGCATCTGCATAGCGGCATCTGTCACGGATAATTTGCCGTTATCATAGAGCTTTACCCGCTCTCCGTTGAATTCCACGAAAATAAAATTATTGCTCTGTACATAATAGCTTAAACAGATACCGATAGGTGTTACCATCATGGCATCCTTTCTGGCATTTTCCAGTTCAAATGTAATGGTCTGCATGACTTCCTGTCCCCGGATTGCCACACGTTCCTTCACGATGCCCAGCTTTTCTGCCAGCTTCTCCGTGTAACCGGGCACCATTCCACCGCCGCCTACCACGAACACGGCACTGACCGGTTTGTCCCCGTTCAGTTCTTTGATGGTATCGGATACCAGCTGGGTCATACGTTCGATCTCCGGATCCAGCAGTTCCAGCACTTCGCTGGCTTTGATGGTCTGGGGCAGTCCCATGATATCTTCGTATTCGATAGTCTCCTGGGTTCTGCATTTTCTCTTGATCTGCTCGGCCACCTCGAATTCCACGAGACAATGCTGTACCAGAATATCCGTCAGGCTGTCTCCTGCTACGGGGATCATGCCATAGGCTGTGATGGTTCCCTCTTTGGTAATGGAAATATCACTGGTGCCTGCACCCACGTCCACCAATGCCATATTTAACATACGGAACTTCTCCGGAATTGCTACCTGAATGGCAGCAATAGGCTCCAGTGTCAGATTCGCCACATGCAGGCCCGCCAGTTCTACTGCCTTATACAGACCGTCCACTACATCATCCGGCAGAAACGTGGCGATCAGATCCACTGCAATGTTTTTTGCCTTATGTCCCTCCAGATTACCCATCTGGTAGCCATTCATGTAATACCGCATGGCCGTATAACCCACACAGTAGAATTTCATATCTGTATCCGTATTGCTGTTCTGGAATTCCTCGTAAGCCTTCTCCACGCCCATGGTACACAAGGAATACACATCTTCCTGCGTGATCTCCCGGTCACTCTCAAAGCTGTGCTCCACATAGGTAGTGACGGTACGCAACACACGGCCTGCAGCTGCGATACATACTTCCGTAAGTTCTCTGCCCAGATCCGCTTCCAGCTGTTCCTTTACCTGAGAAATAGTCTCTCCCACCTTGCCGATGTCATGGATCTGTCCGTCCAGCATGGCTCTGGTCTCATGCTCCTTGGAGCGCTGTGCCAGCACATGGAACTTCCCGCCATTTAAGTATCCTACCGTACCTACGATGCTTCTCGTACCGATATCCAGTCCGAATACCAACTGTCCCTGTTTTTCTTTTACTCCTTCCATGAATATGCCTCCAGTTTCTGTCTGATCTGTCTGTAGCTGTCTTCCAGACTGTCACTGTTATCAATGACAAAATCACAATGCTGCCGGAATTCTTCCTCCGAAAGCTGTGATGCTATGATCTTTTCTATCTTCTCCGGTGTGTAACCGCGGCTTTCCGAAAGTCTTCTTCTGCGTACATCTTCTCTGGCGTAGATATACCACATTTCATCCACTATATGTTCATACCCGCTCTCGATCAAAAGTGCCGCTTCCACAAAAAACAGTTCCACATCGCCCTTATTCTTTGCCTCTGCCAGACGATCCGCCAGATATTTTTTTACCGCAGGATGAATGATGGCATTCACCTGCTCCAACAGTGTCGGATCTGCAAAAATCTTTGCCGCCATTGCCGGCTTATCGATCTGTCCGTCCGGTGCAAGGATTCCGTCTCCCATCAGCGCTACCAGCGCATGATAGCCTTCGGTTCCCGGTTCCTTGACTTTATGCCCGATCTCATCCGCCAGATAGATCTCACATTTATAATGCTGTCCGATATATTTTAAAATCTCTGTTTTTCCGGCACCCACACCGCCGGTAATACCTATAAAACGCATTTATTTCGCCTCATACCAGTTATTGCCCGTGTGCAGATCGATTTCCAGCGTCACCGCCAGATCTGCCGCGGACTTCATATTTTCCGTAAGGATCTCACGGACTCTTGCCTCTTCCTCCTGTGCGGTCTCGATCAACAGTTCGTCATGCACCTGCAGGATCAGACGGGATTTTAACCCTTCCTCTTTCAATGCTTTCCATACCTTGATCATGGCGATCTTGATAATATCCGCCGCCGTTCCCTGAATAGGGGCATTCATGGCCACTCGCTCGCCGAAGGACCGTTGCATGAAATTGGAGGACGACAGTTCCGGGATAGGGCGTCTTCTGCCAAACATGGTCTCCGTATAGCCCTTTTCCTTTGCATCCGCCACCAGTTTGTCGATGAATTCCTTCACCTTCGGGTAAGTGGCAAAATACTGTTCAATGTACTGTGCCGCTTCCTTTTTGCTGATACTCAGATCCTGACTCAGTCCAAAGGAACTGATACCGTAGACGATACCGAAATTGACTGCCTTGGCATTCCGGCGCTGCAGATCCGTGACTTGCTCGAAAGGAGTATGGAATACCTTGGATGCCGTGATCCGGTGAATATCCTCTTCCTGTCTGTAAGCATCAATCAGCTGTTCGTCTCCGGACATATGAGCCAGCACACGCAGTTCGATCTGGGAATAGTCCGCATCCATGAATTCATAGCCTTCTCTGGGGATAAATACCTTGCGGATCTGTCTGCCCAGTTCCATACGCATGGGAATGTTCTGCAGATTCGGCTCTGTAGAGCTGATACGCCCCGTGGCAGTAATGGTCTGATTGAAATTCGTATGGATCCTGCCGTCCTCTTCAATAAAAGCTGCCAGTCCGTCTGCATAGGTGGACTTTAACTTGGTCAGACCTCTGTATTCCAGGATATCTCTTACAATAGGGTAATCCGCCGACAGCTTTTCCAGCACATCCGCAGCTGTGGAATATCCGGTCTTGGTCTTCTTGCCGCCGGGGATCTGCATGGTCTCAAACAGTACCTCGCCCAGCTGCTTGGGGGAATTGATATTGAACTCTGTTCCTGCCTGTGTGTGAATGGACTGTTCCAGTTCCTCAATGCGGGCCACCAGTGCATCCCCATAAGCCTTCAGTTCCTCCCGCTTTACAGCCACACCTTCTTTCTGCATGTCATACAGTACCAGTGAAAGAGGCATCTCCATCTCCTCCATGAGACATTTCATGCCTGCTGCCTCCAGCTTGTCCTTCAGGACTTTTTTGCCTTTCCGGGAGACATAGGCTCCGTAGCACGCATACTCCATGGCTTTCCCGGCGTCCTCGGAAAGCAGTGTCCGAAAATCTCTCTTGCCGAATACTTCCGCTCTGCCCGGGATCAGAATTCCCAGATGCTCCGAAGCAATGGCCTCCATGTCATAATCATTCTTCAGAGGATTCAGCAGATACGCCGCGATCAATACGTCAAAATACTGTTCTGTACTGCTGCGGTCCAGATAGTCATACTGGTGCTTCACATCAAAGGTAGCGATCTGTGTATCCGTACCTGCGGAAAGTTCCTGTAGAGCTTCCGTGATCTCTGCGGTGTCATCCACAGATTCCACCGCTTCCGCAAACAGACTTAACTGCCCTTCCGGTTCCTTTTCATGTGTCAGGGCATAAAATACCGTCTCCTCATCGGACATAGACAATGCCACCCCCAGCAATTCTTCTTTTTTCGTAGTAGCATCCACTGGTTCCGTGATCAGCCACAGGCCGATCTCCTTCTGTTTCTGCGCTTTTTTCAGATATTGTAAAAATTCTTTTTTATCTTCAATCTGTCGGAAGCTTTCTGCGATCTTGCTGTCATTGGCGGCGGCATCTTTTTCAAATCTTCCCAACAGATTTTTGAATTCCAGACGTTTGCACAAGGTATAGGCTTCCGGGGTATAGAACCCCTCTGCTCTGGCCTGTTCGTAATCCAACTGCAATTCGCAGTCGGTCTTGATCGTTGCCAGCGTCTTGCTCAGATCTGCCAGATCCTTATGCTCGATCAGGGATTCCCGGATACTTTTTTTCGAGATTTCTTCCACATGGGCATAAATATTATCCAGAGAACCGTACTCCACCATCAGTGCCTGTGCGGTTTTCTCCCCCACCTTCGGCACTCCTGGAATATTATCGGCGGTATCTCCCATCAGGGCTTTCAGTTCGATAAACTGTAACGGAGTCACCTGATAGGCAGCCAGTACATCTGCGGCATAATAATCCTCGATCTCCGTTCTGCCCTGCTTCGTCTTCGGAATCCGGATCTTGATATGATCCGTGGCAATCTGCAGCAGATCTCTGTCACCGGAGACCAGTGATACTTCCAATCCGGCCTGCTCTGCTTTTTTGGCCAGCGTTCCAAGAATGTCATCTGCTTCCAGTCCCGCCTGCTCCATAATGGTAATATGCATGGCCTTCAGGATTTCCTTCATGACGGGCACCTGCTCCCGCAATTCCTCCGGCATAGGCTTTCTCGTTCCCTTGTAAGCCTCATACATTTTGTGGCGGAAAGTCGGTGCATGAACATCAAAAGCCACTGCCAGATATTCCGGCTTTTCCTCCTCCAGAATTTTAAACATAATATTCAAAAAACCATAAATGGCATTTGTGTGCAGTCCCTCTGCATTACTCAGATCCGGCACTCCGTAGAATGCCCGGTTCAATATACTGTGTCCGTCGATCAATACCAGTTTCTGACTCATACTCTGTCTATCCTATCTTAATTCTGTCCTCTTGATTCTATCAGGTGTCGCTAAGAGATGATCCATCCCAGAAATCCCATAAGAAAAATCACCGTCAGCACTTCCAGTACGGCCCCTGTCTTCAGAAAAGCCATATGAAATCTTACCTTGCGCTTTGCTTCCGCAAGTCTCAGTTCCAGTTCTCTCTGCAGGTCAAAAGCATCGCCGTCTTCCAGACGCTGCATACCTTCCGTTACAAGGAACTGAATCACCAATTCCTCCTTGCAGCCCGGGCATTCCCGCATATGCTCCCCGAATTCCTGCAAGGTCTGAAAATCCAGTTTTCCTGCAATGAAATCAGGAATATTCTTTTCAAATTCTTTGCAATTCATGCTTCCACCCTATTCCAAAACAGTTCTACAGATTGCGTTCCCATATACTCATACACTTCTACTATACAACATCTTGTGTAAAAAGACTAGAAAAATAGTAGCAAGATTCCAGAAAAAAACTCTTGTCAACTTTTTTAATCTATGATAAGATAATCTCTGTTGTGAGTGTTTGAATGCCGGCGTGTCGGAATGGCAGACGAGGCAGACTCAAAATCTGTTGGTGGCAACACCGTATGGGTTCAAGTCCCATTGCCGGCAGTTAGTGCAGAATCAAATCGGTTCTGCGCTTTCTTTTTGTATTTTTATAACCACATCGCATTTCCTGCTTTTTCTAATTTTTTTCCAATCATCTCCTATGGATTAATTGTTACAAAATTGTTACAATTCATTTGTGCTTAGCTAACACAGACGTAACCGAACACCAGGCAACAGGAAAAGGAGGAAGAAAGTATGTGTTTCAAATTCATTAACTGTTCTCAGTGGTTGAATGCATTCTGCGGCTACTTCAATTTTGGCTGCTAATATCGTTTTCGACGAATAGAGCGTTCCATAGACGCACGAAAAGGCTCTCCCGTTTGGGATGAGCCTTTTCTTATTTCTACACTTTTTCTATGAATTTATACATTTTACCGATAGTCATAACGGAGGGTGACATCATTGCCCTGTACCTGTACTTCCGCACAGCTTCCGGTGACAATCGGCATCATGGGTGCCAGATGTCCCAGATCCACATCCATGATCACGGGAACATTCTTCTCTCCCGCCACGTCCAGAACTGCCTGGTACTGATCCAGTCTCATCATCTCCTGTCCGAAACACAACGGTCTTCCGATGAGAAAACCTTTGACATACTGAAACCATCCGGCTTCCTCCATCTGCCACATGGCTCTGCGGATGGCAAAAACATTCAGGTCACAGGCTTCCAGGAACCAGATGATTCCGTCCTCTTTATACTTTTCCAGAAAATCCTGTGTTTTATCAAACCGGGTTCCCAGTAGATTCACCAGACAATCCATACAGCCGCCCAGCAACCGACCTGAAAAGCGGATCTCCGGTTCCTCTTCTGCTGTCTGTCTGCCAAGATACTTTTTCAGCACTCTGGATTCCGTGGTGTTATAGGGCAACAGAGGCTGTTCTTCATTTTTCAGAGACTCCTTTTCCCACTTGTCATATCCATGCACCTCTTTGGTCTCTCCGGTCAATATTCCGAAGGCATCTTTCAGGGATGCATGCCAGGGCTCCATGCCAAAAGCGGCCGCGCAGGGGCCGTAGACGGAGGCGGTATCACAGATGGTTGCCAGCAGATAGGTCATGTTGGTATTGTCAGAATACCCCAGATACCACTTGGGCTCTGCTGCCTGCAGACGCTCAAAATCCACATGGCTCATGGTCTCGCACATCAGTTCTCCGCCACCGCAGGAGATCAGACAGTCATTTTCCGGGCTGCAATAGTAATCCGTCAGCTCCTGCCCGCATTTTTCGGGGGTGTTACTGATACCGATGCCCTCTCCGGCATAACAGTTGGGGCCTAATTGTAACTGATAGCCCATTTCCCGGAATTTCTTCTGGGCATTGCCAAAGGCAGTGTAATAAGGTTCTATCTGACAGCCAAAAGAAGGGGCCACAAATCCAATGGTCCCTCCCCGCTGTATATGTTTCGGATATTTCATTGCTTCGTATCCTCCTATATCGCCCATTCGCATTCCGGGCTATCGCCCTTCTTGCTCATGTTCGTTCACTTCCCTCATAGGAGGTCTGCTTTGCCTGCAAGCAGTCACGCCAACCTCCTATGGGTACTCCCATTCGCATTCCGGGCTATCGCCCTTCTTGCTCATGTTCGTTCACTTCCCTCATAGGAGGTCTGCTTTGCCTGCAAGCAGTCACGCCAACCTCCTATGGGTACTCCCATTCGCATTCCGGGCTATCGCCCTTCTTGCTCATGTTCGTTCACTTCCCTCATAGGAGGTCTGCTTTGCCTGCAAGCAGTCACGCCAACCTCCTATGGGTACTCCCATTCGCATTCCGGGCTATCGCCCTTCTTGCTCATGTTCGTTCACTTCCCTCATAGGAGGTCTGCTTTGCCTGCAAGCAGTCACGCCAACCTCCTATGGGTAAGTGTTATGCGTCAAAATTAATCTTATTATAAATATCGAAACAGTCAAAGGTTGCAAAATAATCCTTCGGTGTCTCGGCACGGCGGATCAGTTCCACGCTGCCGTCCTCCTTCAGCAGAAGCTCTGCGGATTTCAGCTTACCGTTGTAATTGTAACCCATGGCAAAACCGTGTGCACCGGTATCGTGGATGGCAATATAGTCACCGATATCGATCTTCGGCAGCATCCGGTCGATGGCGAATTTGTCGTTGTTCTCGCACAGGGAACCGGTCACATCGTACTTGTGGTCGCAGGGCTCGTTTTCCTTGCCCAGTACAGTGATGTGATGGTAAGCGCCGTACATGGCGGGACGCATCAGATTCACGGCACAGGCATCCACACCGATGTATTCCTTATGAGTATGCTTCTCATGGATGACCTGGGTCACCAGATGTCCGTAAGGTGCCATCATATAACGACCAAGCTCTGTGTAGATTGCCACATCACCCATGCCTGCCGGTACCAGAACTTCCTCATATACCTTACGCACGCCTTCGCCGATGACTCTGATGTCGTTGGGTTCCTGATCCGGACGGTAAGGAATACCGATACCACCGGACAGATTGATGAAGGTAATGTGTGCGCCGGTCTCCTCTTTCAGCTTTACTGCCAGTTCGAACAGTTCTCTTGCCAGAGTGGGATAATAGTCATTCGTTACCGTGTTACTGGCCAGAAAAGAATGGATACCGAAATTCTCCACACCCTTTGCCTTCAGGATCTTATATCCCTCAAACATCTGCTCCGTGGTGAAACCGTATTTAGCATCGCCCGGATTGTCCATGATGTTATTGCTGATGGAAAAATATCCGCCGGGATTGTAACGACAGCTCAGGGTCTTGGGCAGATAACCGATGGTCTTCTCCAGGAAATCGATATGGGTGATGTCATCCAGATTGATGGTGGCACCGATTTTTGCCGCATATTCGAATTCATGGGCCGGGGTATCGTTGGAGGAGAACATAATGTCCTCTCCCTTTACCCCCATAGCATTGCTGAGCATCAGCTCTGTCAGAGAGGAGCAGTCACATCCACAGCCGTAATCTCTTAAGATGTTGATCAGAAAAGGGTTGGGAGTCGCCTTTACCGCAAAGAACTCCTTGTAGCCCTTGTTCCACGCAAAAGCTTCCTTCAGCGCCTTCGCATTCTCCCGGATTCCCTTTTCATCATAGATATGAAACGGTGTGGGATATTTTTCTGCGATCTTTTCGATCATTTCTTTGGTAACAAATGCCTTTTTTTCCATAAGTATCTCCTCTGCATCTATCTTATTTACAGTAACGCGCTTCTCATCTCTTCCGGAGTCAGAGTGCTCAGATAAGCAGGTGCCACATCAAATACGGTCTTGCAGCCCTTCTGGCCTTCCTGATTCATGCGGTAAGCAGCTCTTGCATAAGCGGTCAGTACGCAGGAAGTGAACTCCGGGTTGGAATCCAGCTTTAAGCTGTACTCGATCACATGGTTGTGCTCACCGTTTAAGCCGGTCTTGCCGGTACGCAGTACAAATCCGCCGTGAGGGATACCTGCGTGATCTCTCTGCAGTTCTTCCTCAGTGATGAAATGTACAGTAGTATCATAATCTGCAAAATAGTTGGGCATGTTCTTGATCTGCTCTTCGATCTGTGCCTTGTCTGCGCCCTCTTCCGCTACCACAAAGCACTCTCTGGTATGCTTCTGTCTGGTGGTCAGAACCGGATTCTCACAGTTTCTGACAGCTTCCAGTGCGGACTCTACGGGAATGGTATACTGCTTGGCATCCTTAACACCGGGGATACGACGGATGGCATCGGAATGTCCCTGGCTGACACCCTTACCCCAGAAGGTATAATCGCTGCCGTCTCTTAAAATGGCATTGGCATACAGTCTGTTCAGGGAGAACATACCGGGATCCCAGCCTACGGAAATCATGGCTACCTTGCCGCCCTCTTTTGCTGCAGCATCTACCTGTGCGAAATGCTCGGGGATCTTCGCATGGGTATCAAAGCTGTCTACCACGTTGAAATATTTTGCATACTCTGCGGTCTGTTTGGGCAGATCGGTTGCGGAGCCTCCGCACAGCACCAGGACATCGATCTTGTCCTGCATGGACAGCAACTGATCTACATTATAAACCTTCACATCTGTTAAAGTCTTTACTGTAGCAGGATCTCTTCTGGTAAATACGGCTACCAGCTCCATGTCATCATTCTGCTTTACTGCACATTCCATTCCTTTTCCTAAGTTACCATAACCTAAAATTGCGACTCTGATACTCATTTTTCTATCCCTTTCTATTTTATCCTATTTATGAGAACGCTGCGGCCGTTTCCACCCGGCAAAAGCGTTTTCTACATAATTATTGCTCACCCTGCTTCAACCGAATGAGGGCGATCTCGTTGCGCATGGCATCCTTGAAGACTCTGACAAAATTCTTCTGGCCACTGTAAAGGCAGGTATCACTGCTCTTTCCCGTCACCGTACCGGTGAGAATGTACTCGGAATCTATGATGAGACGGATCTGATCCATCTGCTGTTCCTCTTCCTTAGGCTCTCTGAAATGCTCCGGCACCAGGTATTCTATGATCCCGGCCTTTAATTCCGCATCTTCCGGAAAAGGTTCTCTGTTGTCTTCTGAAATCAGCACCACTTTTTTCTGTGCCCGGACCAGCTCCCTGATCTCCTCCGACCATTGCTCCAGGAATTCACCTGTTGCGGAAAAATAAATACGCTTCTCGGCACCCAGAAGCATGTGCCGGATCTTGTCACAGATGTGGTCATAGCCTTCGATGGTGATATAGCCTTCTCTAGGTAAATTTTTCCTGGGGCCATCCGTCACCAGACGTTCTTTTGCTTTCCGCAGATACCGGATCCGGTTATCGCAGAACTCGGATAATGCTACAGCCAGATATTTTGAGGAGGTTCCTTCGATCACATAAGCAGCTCCATGCTCCACCAACGATGCCAGTCCATTATAGACATTGGATCTGGAAATCCCCGTCAGCTTCGCCACCTCATAGCCTGTCAGTTCTTCATTTTGAAGAAGACACAGGTAAATGACAGCCTCCTGCCTGCTCAGTCCGAACAGGATAAGTTGTTCTATGATTGCCGCTTCTTCCATAGGTACTCCTTTTAGTAGTTCTTTACAGGAACACTATAGTAAGGATTCCTTGTTTTGTCAATAGGGGAAATACTTATTGAGAAAAGATGTCAGTAAAAGAAATGGAAAGTGATGCCACTCCTCCGGGAATTCTGTTTGTATTAAAAACGTCCTTTTTTGCTAAAAAAATACAAAAACAGGAGATTTTGGCCTTTTATAAGAGCTTATTTTCGCTAAAATAGGAAAATAATAAAATCAGTACAAAAAATGTTTGATTTAGAGGTTTTTTTGTACTGATTTTGCTATTTTAATGTGATTTGCACCAAAGCAATAGAAATGGCTGCAGCAGAAATGCCTATGGTGTACAGATATTATGAAAAAAGCAGAACGTCCGCAGCGGATGGAATATCCTTCCGGGGATGTTTGTCGGACGGTGGTGACATTTTCTCGAAAAGTGTTGAAAATCAGGGTGGTGCGAACAGGACGTTCGCGACAGGCGGACGTTCGTGGAGGGTATGGCAGCACTACGTTACGAGCCATGCAAAAATAGAGTGAACCAGCCTCGCTTGTGTGCAAGCGCCCATCGAGGTGTTCCACTCTATTTTTACATGGCTCGTAACTCACAATTTACACATTTTCAATCTGCCAGTCGATGGGCTCCACGCCGTGTTCTTTCAAGAAGTTGTTAGTCTTGCTGAAAGGTCTGCTGCCGAAGAAACCGCGGTAGGCAGACAGGGGGCTGGGATGAGGGGCCTCTAAGATCAGATGATTGGGATTGTTCAACATAGCTTTCTTCATCTGGGCAGGTCTGCCCCACAGGATAAACACAATGGGACGATCCTGTGCATTCAGTGCCCGGATGGCGGCATCTGTAAACTCTTCCCAACCTTTCCCGTGATGGGAATTGGCCATGTGTGCCCGCACGGTAAGCACCGTATTGAGCATCAGGACACCCTGCTCGGCCCATTTTACAAGATAACCATTGTTAGGGATATAGCATCCCAGATCATCGTGAAGTTCCTGATAAATATTCACCAGAGAAGGGGGAATCTCTACATCCGGTTTCACCGAGAAGCACAGGCCATGAGCCTGTCCCACATTATGATAAGGATCCTGTCCTAAAATCACCACTTTTACCTTGCTTAACGGCGTCAGATGAAATGCATTGAAAATATCATCTGCCGGTGGGAAGACCACGGTGGTGTTGTATTCATTTTTGACAAATTCAAAAAGCTGTCTGTAATAAGGCTTGTGGAATTCTCCGCCCAAAGCCGTCAGCCAGTCATTCGTGATCATTGCCATAGTCAAATCCTCCCTGTCGTCCCTAGAGACGGACACTGATTCCTTTTTCCCGCAGGTATTCTTTCACCTGCCTGATCTCTAATTCTTTGTAATGGAACAGAGATGCCGCCAGAACTGCCTCTGCCTTTCCCTCTGTCAGAGCATCATAGAAATGAGACAGCTGTCCAGCACCGCCGGATGCAATGACCGGAATGCTTACACTCTCTGCCACAGCCCTGGTCAGCTCCAGATCATAGCCTTCCTTCGTGCCGTCACCGTCCATGCTGGTCAGCAGGATCTCTCCGGCTCCCATCTTCTCTGCGGTTCTGGCCCACTCCACAGCGTCCATGCCCATATCCACACGACCACCGTTTTTATAAATATTCCAACCACCGCCGTCTGCCCGCTTCTTGGCATCGATAGCGACCACCACACACTGACTGCCAAATTTCTCTGCTGCATCACTGATCAGCTGCGGATTCATAATGGCTGCGGAATTCACAGAAATCTTGTCTGCTCCTTCTCTCAATATCGCCTTAAAATCATCCACGGTACGGATTCCTCCGCCTACAGTGAAAGGAATAAATACCTTGCTGGCTACCTTCCGCACCCACTCTAACTGCGTTGCTCTACTGTCTGCAGAAGCCGTAATGTCCAAAAATACCACTTCGTCCGCACCGGCTGCATCATAAGCAGATGCTACCTCCGACGGATCTCCGGCATCCCGGAAATTCACAAAATTCACACCTTTTACTACTCTGCCATCCTTCACATCCAGACAGGGAATTACTCTTTTGGTATGCATATCATCTTCCTCCCTGCTTATCTTTTTCCCGGAACTCTTGTGTGATCTCTATGAAATTCTGCAGAATTTTCATTCCCACCCGGGAACTTTTCTCGGGATGGAACTGACAGGCAAAAATATTACCCTTTTCCACGGAAGCATGAATCAAAGTTCCATATTCTGTGGTGGCAGTAACAATGGAAGGATCTGCTGCCTCCAGATAATAGGAATGTACAAAATATACATAGGAATGCTCTTCCACGCCCCGGAAAAGTCTTCCTTCATTGGGAAAAGTAAGGTCATTCCAGCCAATATGCGGAATCTTCAGTTCTTCTGCCGCAGGAATCCTTCGGATCTTACCGTCTAACAGGTGCAGTCCCTCTACTCCCGGTGTCTCCTCACTACTCTCAAACATCAGCTGTAAGCCCAGACAGATTCCCAGAAAAGGGATCTGCCTGTCCACTACTTCATGAATGACATCCACCAGTCCGTACTGGTGCAGTTTTTCCATGGCATCACCGAACGCTCCCACACCCGGCAGGATCACACCGTCTGCGGACAGGATTTCCTCTCTGTCTCTGGTAATCTTCACCTCTTCTCCCAGAAAATCCAATGCCTTTTCTACACTCTTTATGTTGCCAGCATCATAGTCGAGCACTGTGATCATTGCTGTATCTCCTTTTCCTCGGGGAGAGGATCCGGCAGCTGTGCGGGCGCCTCCTCCGTATTAGGTGCAGATGTTTCCTCCGTTACCGTTCCCTGCGGGAACTCCCAGAATCCCAGTCCCAGCCTTTGCAGAACCAACATTACATTCTTCGTATATTCTACATTATCGGAAATATCCGCAATCTGTTGTGCCTCTTCCTGACTTAACTGATATTTCTGGGAAAGGATATTCAAAATATCCTGGAATGCCAGACTTACCTCATCCTGCGCATTCCACTGTGTCGCATAATTTAACAATGTCGGATAATCCCTGACTGCCTGAAGCAGGCTGTCCAATGCCTCCAATTCAGAGCCTTCGTTTACGAATACTTCGTACTCCCGCAGCCACATACGGATGGTCAGAATACTCTCGGACTGACTGTACATCACCTGTTCTGTCTCATCCAGTTCCTTGCCCATCAGATTCTGGTAACAGGTCTGATAATCTCCGGCATAGTAAGCTTCTCTACCACTGCGCTTCGCGGTATAATCCGCCAGGAAGTTACCCAGCAACAGAATCACCGCCCCCAGAGAAATACATACCACTACAATCGGGAGGATTTTCTTCGGAGAAAGCTTTTTCTCCGATACTGACGGCTTATCTTCCTTTTCCGGCTTTTCTTTTTTCTTTTTTTCTTTTGCCGGTTTCTTGGGCTTGGGCTGCTTTTCTTTTTTAGGCTTTTTCTGTTTTTTTCCCTTCTTGTTCTTGCCGCCCTTGTCCATCTCTTCCAGGATCTTCTTGTTCTCATCGGACAGCTGCAACTGATCCGCTTCCTCTTCTTCCTCGTCCTCCTCGGTGAACAGATCTAATAATTTGGCAAAAAAGCCTTTTTTCTCTTTCTTCTGTTCCGGCTCATCCATGATGTCTGCGCCTGCAGCCTTCAGAATATCCATCACATCTGCAGATTCCGGTTCTCCGGATGCATTATCCGTGCTGTTCTCCGACTGCTCCGGAAATGCTCCCGCAAGTAAAGCGTCCAGATCGTCATCCAGGCCGCCGGCATCTCCGTTTTCCGCAGCATTTTCCGTACTTTCTACACTTTCCGTGTTGTCAGAAGCCTCCATCGGTGTTTTGTCTGTATCATCCATGCCATCCGTCAGGGAAGACAGATCCGCAAGATCATCCGGCACAGTTTCCGGGATATCCGATGTAACTTCCTCTCCCGCAGGCTGTGCTGATTCTGTCTCATCCGGTGCTGATTCCGGTTCTTCCTTGGATTTCTTCTTAAACCGTTCAAAAAATCCCGGCTTCTTTTCCTTCTTTTTCTTTTCTTTTTTCTTTTTTCCGCGCTTGCCGTTGTCTTCTTCCCGCTCTGCTGTTTCCTCCGGCTGTGCAGTCTCCGGTGTCACCTGATCCAGAATATTTGACAATCCCTCGTCATCCGCATTCTCCAACATTTTGATCAGATCGTCATTAGCATCGTTGCTCTCCTGTGCCGGAGCATCCCCGGATTGCTCCTGGCTCTGCTGCAATAGCCTGTTAATTTCATCCTCAGACATAGACGCTGTCTCCTCTGGAAGAATGGCTGTATTTTCCGCTACAGGCTGACTTGCTTCCGTTTCCTGCTCTGATGAATCAGCTTTTTGAGCATCCAGCGCCGACTGCAGCAGATCATCCATATCGCTCATATCGACCTGAGTTCCACTCTCTTCCACAGGCTCCGGCGTTTCCGGTGCTTTGGCAGTTTCTTCCTCCGTCCCGGTCATTTTCGGCTCCTTTGTAACCTCTGTTTCCATATTTTCTGTTTCAATTCCTTTTAATAAATTATCCAGGTATTCCTCCTGTGAAGGCATATGTCATTCCTCCGCTTTCTCACAAGTTACTAGCATGTTAAGTTTAACACAGGCTGAGCAGCCAGGCAATGGGATTTTGTTCTCCATCTATACAATAAAGGTCTGCTTTTTGTTGAAACAAAGCGATTCTCTCAAAAGGGGAACGTATAATCGTAGGAAAACGGTTCCCCTCCCCAATCTCCAACAACACCATTTTATGATTCAGGGTATTTTGCAGCCAGTTCTGATATTCTGTCCAGGTTTTCAAATATCCTTTTTCATCGTATCGGCCGGCATAGACATTGTTGAGTACCAACTTTTTCCCGCACTTTGGACATTTTCCCAAATTCGGAACCGAAAACCCGTTAGTCTGCAGCTTCTTAAAACTCTCCTGCAATTGTTCCTCATCTGCTTCTGTCACTGTCTGGATGCCTTCCTCACACCCGTCCGGGCACTGTTTTTTCGTCCAGTCTCCACAGGGTGCCACGAATCGCTCTTTTTTCAATAACATTTTTTTCCAGGGAACCTCTGCCAATTTATGATTCAGCGAAGATGAAACCACAAAATAACTCTTTTTTTCCAATACTTTTGCCAGCTTCTGCAATCCCTTCTCGATCTCTGCTTCCATCTCCGGCAAATACTGTCTGCGGAATTGTTCTTCCACATAAGGCAAAAGCCAAAGTACATTCTGCTGTTGTAACTGTTCCCGGATTCTGCGGTAATCTTCTCTGCTTTGCAGGAAAAATTCCATGTCAAACTCCTGTCCCAGGCCCACCAGCACATATTCCGCTTCTTCAATTTTCTGAAGAATTTCTTCTGTTTGTTTATCCATAACTGTATCCTGATATTATAGCAAAAGGCTGGGACTATCCCAGCCTTTTTGCTTCTCTAAACTTACTATCTGTCTAAATGCTTCTCTGCTACCAGTTCGTCCACAATTCTTACCAGATTACCGATCTCGGGTTTGGAAAGCTGTGCATCTGCTCCCAAAGCCTCTCCCTTTCTCTTCATGTCATCATTAACCAGTGATGAGAAAATGATAATAGGAATGTCCTTGGTCGCATCATCGCTCTTCACAAGCTTGGTCAGTCTGTGACCATCCATTTCCGGCATCTCAATATCGGTGATGATACAACGAACATGCTGATCCAGTGTACCATCCTCTTTGCACTGCGTAATAACATCATATGCTTTCTGACCGTTCTCTGTATGGATCAGATTTACATAGCCGGCTGCCTTCAGGGAATCTACAATCAGCTTGTTAAGCAGGGGGGAATCCTCTGCAATCAGAATAGGAACAGAGCTTCTAGTACGCTCTCCCAGTTCATTCAGCTCGGACATCTTCAGTCCTGTCTCCGGATTGATGTCAGATACGATCTTCTCGAAATCCAGAATAATGATCAGCTTGTCATTTTTCTTGATAATGCCGGTAGCAACACTCTCATCTGCTGCAGAAATGGTGATATCCGGCTTAATAATATCTCTCCAGCTTACTCTGTGAATACCTAATACAGATTCTACATGGAATGCAATATCCAGCTTATTAAAGTTGGTAACGATAAATAATCCTTTTTTCTCAGATTCACCACGCCCCAGACAATTCTTCAGATCAATGGCGGTGATCATAGTATCTCTCGGCATGAAAATACCTTCAATACTGGGATGTGAATTCGGAACCGGTGTTACTGGCTGATAGGTGATGATCTCTTTGATCTTGGCAACATTAATTCCGTAGGAATTACCTGCCAGGGTAAACTCCAGAATCTCCAATTCATTTGTTCCGTTTTCAAGTAATATCTTAGTATCCATACTTACTCCTGTGCCCTTCCCGCTGCTTTTGTTCTTTATGCCATATTCTTTATGCCACATATTTTAAGAAGCCTGCAATGCAGCCTTTTACTACTTTCTCAATTAATTATAACATATATTTTAAAAAAAGAAACAATTATCTGAAATTAATGCATAAAAAAACGATAGCAGAAAGCTATCGTTTTTAATTTATTCCTTCAAAACCGAACACTGAAACTCTATCTCTTATACCTTAACTTACATCCTTTTCCTATCCAAAACCTTTGGTCAAGCCCTCGACCGATTAGTAAATGTCAGCTGAACACATTGCTGTGCTTACACCTCATTCCTATCTACCTCGTAGTCTTCAAGGGGTCTTACTCATTTCTGAGGGATATCTCATCTTGAGGGGGGCTTCACGCTTAGATGCCTTCAGCGTTTATCCCTGCCGGA